>CAZKNK010000051.1:0-15600 GCA_964554195.1 uncultured Staphylococcus sp. | reverse complement strand
AAAATAAGTGGCTTGTCAGCCATGCCGTCGGAATTAATAAGGAAATAAGAAGTGCTGTTCGGATTAAGGATTTCTTTTCAGTGGGGACAAATGGCGATATACAATAATATGTTGTATAGGAACAGAATATAATCCCGCACATGGTCGAAAGAATGGCATCTTCGTTGAATAATCCGGTCAACATTCCAATCAATGACAGCGGGTAGACATATAACAAGTTACTAATAAAGTCATGGTTTTGTTGTTTCCAAATCCTTTTGGCGATTTCTTTACCTGTCATTCTATTCATTTTGGGTTAGATCTGTGTTCATGATTATGAAAAATCCCAATTCTGTTACTCTATTTGTTTTCTTCAGCAAAAAGATGCGATGATATAAGAGAGCAACGAGAGTAGGGTGATAATTCGGAATACAAATGCGAATTTGCTCTGGACTTCTTCAGGCATTAGGTTAATTCGAGTAAAATACACGAATACCGCCATGACTATGCTCACACAGGAGACCATTTTCCACGTAGCGATTGACGATGAGTAATCACTTGAGATAAAAAGTTGGTTGATTTTTATCAAAGCAAAGATAAGGCTACATGTATACAATAGTAAATCAAATACTTCTATAAAGGCCTTATCTTTCCATAAATGATTAATGAAATGGATCATAAATAAGAAAGTAGACGTATTCAATAATAAATATAGTTAAAAACAGCCCTTCAAGTGACTTGTTTTTTTATTTTGAGTAAATGGATCAATGAATTGAAAAATTATATATAACCAGAGGCAAGCTGTAGCCCAAAATGCCAGTGGAACTGCATTGTGATAACCGGCTAATGAGACTATCACAGCAACGGCAGCCCAAACAATCCAAAGAAGAGATGGTCCAAAAAAGTGCTTGTAATTCAGGCTGTCCCTGAATGCCTGCTTTAGTATCTTTGAAGGTTTCATATCTAACACAAATAGTTGAAATGGTTACGAATTAATTCAGCGATTCATACACCTGAAAATTTTTTTATGAGGGTGTAGATTTAGTTGTTTAATCACTGCAAATATAGTGTGTTTGTGTGGAAAAGTCGGTTGGAATCAGGTGAAAAAAGTTGGAATTACCCTGATGTAATTCACAGTAATTCAATTAGATAGCAAGATATGCGAACCCGGAAATCTGTAGCGTAGTTGGAGGTGTGTGTCAGAGGTGGTGAAGGAAGTCGTCGCGGGATGGAGTGGATGCGGTTTTGATTTTTCGTTTGAGATATGATTTGCGATTATAGACGGTGTCGAGTGGCAGGTCGAGAATCACGCTGAGTGTGCGCGGCGTGAAGCCAATCACAATGTAGAGAAACAGTCGGATTTCCTCCTCTTTGAGATCAGGAAGTTCGGAGCGGAGACGGGAGATGATGTTTGAAAAATTTCGATTGGTTTCCTGCTCAATCTTTGTGATGTTTTGATTGGATGTCCCGAGTGATTTGATGGTTTCGGTGACGCGGGCGAATGATTTGTCGGAGTGACGGTTGGAATCGGGTAGTGCAAACAGGACATCGCACACGGCGTTGAGAACATCGTAACGTGCAGCGGTTAAATCGGCTATTTCCTCACGCATGGTGGTATTTTCAGCGTGTTGGTTTTCTATCTGACTGATGGCTGAGTCGAGCAGGGAGATATAGTGGTTAATGGCAGCAAGATCAGCGTTTCGCTCTTTGCGGTGCTGACGTTTACGGTATTTATTGATGAGTGATGAAGTGAAAATTATTATTAGAATTAGACAACAGGCCGCAAACATGTTGGTGAACCATTTTTTCTCTTGATCGGGGCGACGGGTGAGGTATTCGATATTGTCGGAAATGAGACGGGCGGAGTTGGCGATGAACGTTTCATAGTCCACGCTATCGGTAAGCACTATTAGTGGGGTAGCTGCGGCCACTTGTGCAAGCGAATCGAGTCCCGACTCGGTGAAGGCGAGGACGGCTCGCTCCCGGGCGGAGTATGCGTTGACTGAGTCACCGAGCGCGGCGTAGGCCAGTGCTGTGTTAAGATTGAGGTGGCCGGTAAGCTCCGGATAGCATGAATTCAATTAATCCGTCAGAGATACTGACAGTGTGGAGCGAATTTGCAAAGTCAACGATTGCCTGCGCGTATCGTTCTCGTTCCATCCTTGCAAGTCCGGCATAATAGTTGATGTGGGCGCGTTCACTTGATTCAGGAAATGTTTCACAATATTTGATGCTTTTCTCCAGCAAGGAGTCGAGCGTCACGGGCCGACCTGCGTCATGGGAAATTTTTGAGCGTAGAATCACGCACCAGACCAAGGCAAGTCCGTCGGCACGGTAAATGTCAAGGGTGTCAAATCCGACCGAGGCCTTTTGAGTCGCTGATCCGGATGTACGGGCAATTTCCTCGGCATCTGACAGGACGCCGTCCGAATCGCATCCGGTCAGGAGGGCTATTATGAGAATTGCAATGACGGTGAGCGACTTGTTCATTAAAGCAATGCGTGATTATGAGTAAAAAGGCGGGCTGCCGAGTGGAGCAGTCCGCCTGAATGATAGTTGAAAACCTGTGGGGAGGCTGATTATTTCTTTTGAGCGGCAGCGGCAGCGGCGCGGGCGCGGAGAATACCCATACCGGTCGACTTACCGATGCGGATGAAGTCGAGGATGGGACGGTTGGCGGGACAGGAGAAGGAGCAGCAACCACATTCAATGCAGTTGGTCACGCCCTCCTCAAGAGCCGACTCAAATTCCTTGAGGCGCGACAGAGTGGAGAGGAGATAAGGTTCCAGACCCATCGGGCAGGCTTCGACACACTTGCCGCAGCGGATACAAGGCTCAATTTCCATGCGCTGAGCCTGAACTTCGTCAAGCAGCAGAATACCGGAAGTGCCTTTCATGACCGGGCCGTCGAGCGAGATTCCGGGGCGACCCATCATCGGGCCTCCGAGGATGATCTTGCCGGGTGTGGCTGCATCGGGAGCAAGGAGTGACTTCATTGATGTTCCGACCGAAACGAGATAGTTTTCGGCGGTACCGTCGGCGGTGTTGACCAGTGTAAGCATGCGCTCGATGAGCGGCTCGCCGTAACGGGCTGCGCGGGCCACGGCTGCTGCTGTGGCTACGTTCTGAACTATCGCACCGGTGGCTATGGGTAGACCTCCGTTGGGAACTTCCTTGCCGATGGTGGCAACGATGAGCTGTTTTTCACTACCCTGCGGATATTTCATCTTCATGGTCATGACTTCCACACCCTTGACAGACTGTGAGGCAGCGGTCATGATTTCGATGGCTTCGGGCTTGTTTTCCTCGATGGCAATTATGGCGCGGTCAACTTTGGCTGCGCGCATGAGGAGCTTGACACCGGTCATGACCTCCTCGGCGCGTTCGCGCATGAGCATATCGTCGCATGACAGGTAAGGCTCACACTCCACGGCGTTGATGATCAGCACTTCGGCCACGTTTCCGGGAGGGGGGCAGAGCTTCACATGAGTGGGGAAGGTGGCACCGCCCATGCCGACAATGCCGGCAGCCTTGATGATGTCAACGATATCTTTGGATTCAAGGGCGTCAAGGGCTTTGTCGTCACGTACCACTGTTGGGTTGGCGCGCTTCTCGGTATCGGCTGCATGGTCAGTCTCGTCGGCCTTGATGAATATGGCGTCAGAGGGCATGCCCTGAGGAGTTTTGTATTTGTCGATTTTAACAACCGTGCCTGAAATGGGAGCGTGGATGTTGGCTGAAACAAACGAGGGGGCTTCAGCGATAATCTGTCCGCGTTCCACATGGTCACCTTTGGCTACTTTCGGAGCTGCCGGAGCGCCGATGTGCTGTGAGAGCGGGACAACCACTTCCATAGGAAGCTCGATGGTCTTGACGGCTTTACCGGCAGCGGGCTTGAATTCGCCGGGGTGAATACCGCCTATTTTAAATGTATTCATGATTATTCGGCTTTAAGAGTTTCAGCTTTTAGGGGTTTCGGTTTCGGGTTGCACCTTCTTCACGGGGAAGTTGGCGGTGAGAATGGCGTGAGTGGGACATACATCGACGCATTTGCGGCAGAGTTTGCACTTGGTGTAGTCGATATATGACAGATTGTTTGTGACGGTGATGGCGTCATGTGTGCAGACTTTCTGACACTTCATGCAGCCGATGCAGGCCACTTTACACTCTTTGGAAGCAACGCCACCCTTTTCAGTGTTTGAACATGCCACCCAGACACGCATACCGCGGGGACCCTTGTCGCGGAGTTCAACGATGTGGCGGGGACATGCTTTGACACAGGCGCCGCAGCCAACACATTTTTCGTCGTCAAACACGGGCAGACCGGTTTCGGTATCAATGTGGACGGCGTCATAGTTGCATGCCACAACACAGTCACCGCAGCCGAGACATCCGAAGGGACACTGGCCTTCACCGGAGCCGGCCATTGCGAGGACGGCACATGACTGGGCGCCGTCATAGCGGGCAACGCGAGGACGGACGTCGCAGGTGCCGTTACATTTCAGAACAGCCACTTTGGGTTTGCTCTCGGCGGGGGCGAGGCCTACGATTTTGCCGATCTGGGCCATTACGGCGCTGCCTGATGCAGGGCAGGTGAGTCCATCGAGCGTGTCGGCACCGACACAGGCCACGGCAAAGTCATGACAGCCGCTTCGTCCGCAACCGCCACAGTTGGCACCCGGAAGGAGCGATTCAACCTCGGCAATGCGGGGATCTTCGACCACATTGAATCTACGCGAGATGTAATAGAGCAGGATAGCGGCGATCACTCCGATGCCGCCCAGCAGTAGGATAGAAATTACAAACAGGTTCATAATAAAAGGTTAACAATGTCTTATTTGCCATTTTACACTCATGGCAAGGTCTTTACGGAATGTGAATAAAATCAGGTCATAGACGGCCACCGCACCGACGGCTATCAGGATGGTCCAGAAGCCGAGCGTAGGGTGACACACGCTGAGATAAAGCACAACGGCAACCAAAATGGCGGTGGGGAGGATGAAACTCCAGAATGATGCCTTGAGTTGTGACCCTGACGATGCCTCGAGACTAACACGGTCGCCTGGAGCAAAAATGGAGTTTCGCGGCTTGGGTATCACGATTGTCTCAGCACCTTCACCCGGCTTGTTGCTACATGTCACGGCGATGGCGCAGCCTTCACATCGGGCAGGCTCGTCAACACGAACTACTATAGAATTGAATGTGATTTCAGTCACTACTCCATAGTGCTTGACATGGTTGTCACTGTGCATAAGGATGAGATTGGTCGCAGTTGATTCAAGTTTATTCGAGTGCAAAGTTAAGCATTTTTCCGGTTTAGTGTGAATATATAACTAAAAAAATCTTTGCTAAAACGAAATAAAGCCGTAATTTTGCAATCATGGTTGAAAAAGAGGACATAGAAGCTGTGGGAGATGCGCGCCGTGAACCGGTCCCGGCGCTATATTTGATTCCGTCGGCGATGAGCGACGGTCCGGTGTCCGATGTGATTCCGGTCGGAAATATCCGGATAATCCGCAGCATCCGTCACTTTGTGGTGGAGAATGTCCGCACGGCCCGCAGGTTTCTGAAGAGATGTGACCGTGACATCGACATTGATTCACTTGAATTTGTGACTCTTGACGAGCATACCGCTCCGGCTGACGTGGAGCCGATGCTTGCTCCGCTTCTTGCGGGCAATCCGGTCGGTGTCATTTCGGAAGCAGGATGTCCGGCGGTGGCTGATCCGGGTTCCGATCTTGTGGCAGCCGCGCAGCGCAAGGGGCTTGAAGTTGTGCCTCTGGTCGGTCCGTCGAGCATACTGATGTCGCTCATGGCTTCGGGATTCAACGGGCAGTCATTCGCCTTTTCGGGCTATCTGCCTTATGACGACAAGTCACGCGCCTCCCGTCTGCGCGAAATGGAGCGCCGGATAATTCACGAACGTCAGACCCAGATTTTCATCGAGACCCCTTACCGCAACAATAGGCTTATAGATGAATTGTGCAGAATTCTGCCGCCGGGAATGTTGCTGTGTGTTGCCTCGGACATAACCGGCCCCTCTCAGTCAATCATCACCCGTCCGCTCTCCTGGTGGAAGAAGTCAGGACGGCGGCTCGATAAGGTGCCGACAATCTTTCTGTTGTTTAATTGATCCGATATTAATGACATGGCCCGTTCACGACGCAAACCGGAAAACCGCATGATGCCGGGGTTGTTTGACAGCCTTGACAATTTTCAGGAGCGTGCCGACGGTGACTTCCGCATCATTCCTCCGGATAAGATGCGTGACATTGCAGAGCGTTATAGCGAACGACATGAAGCTGATTCGGAAATTGACAGAATGAAGCCGATAGAGCGTGAGAGCAAACTGTTATTCATGAGTTTCGGTAGCGGTAGCAGCGGAAACTGCTCTTACGTAGGCACGGCTGAGGAGGGTGTGCTTGTGGATGCCGGAGTGGATCCCGAGACAGTGTTGAGCGGAATGCGGGCCAATGGCCTATCCATGTCGGCTGTGAAAGCCATCCTTCTGACCCATGACCATGGCGATCATATCCGGTATGCCTATCAGATGCTCCGTAAATATCGCCGTATAGCTCTGATGTGTACGCCCAGAGTGCTTAACGGAATCCTTCGCCGCCACAACGTGTCGCGCCGCATAAAGGATTATCATAATCCTATTTATAAGGAATTTACCATCACGGTAGCCAGAATGGAGGTGACTCCGTTTGAAGTGTTTCATGACGGAATGGATAATGCCGGATTTTTCTTCCGTTACGGCGATAAGACCCTAACCATAGCGACGGACCTCGGCCATATTTCAGCCCGAGTCGACCACTATATGCGCCTGTCGACTGCAATAGTGATTGAAGCCAATTATGACCGGCAGATGCTTGCCGACGGACCCTATCCGGAGTATCTCAAGGCACGTATCATGTCAAATACCGGTCATCTTGACAATGCTGTGACGGCGGAATTCATATCCGGAATCTATACGCCATCGCTCACCCATGTGTTTCTTTGTCATCTGAGTCATGAAAACAACACTCCTGAGCTTGCTGTCGGCGAAATGGTATCGGCACTTGCCCGCGTCGGTGTGACGCTGCTTGGTGACGGACTTGATCCGTTGGCCATGCCGCGTCCGCAGCTTAATCTGATAGCTCTCCCACGCCAGAGCTATACTCACCTTTATATATTATAATTTCACCCGTTTCGGCCTGCAAGGATGCGGGCGGTGGTGCGGGCTGCGGAGTCATTGGCTGTCCCGGCAAGTCGGCTGCGCATGAGCGCATACCCTTCTTTCTGGCGGATGGCTCCCGGTGTGCCGGGCAGAATGGCCCTGAGCTGACGGTCGACTTCGTCGGGGTTGCAGTGATGAACAAGCATCTCAGGAATAATGAATCCGCGAGGTTCGTCGGTTTTTGCGTTCTCGTGCCGGCGCGTTTCCGCATTGATTTCACCGGCTATAAGGTTGGGCAATGACACGTAGGGTATCTTGAGAATATGGACAAACAGATCATGTGCCGGTTTCCATCCGTTGGAGCGGTAGCAGACCACTTGTGGAGTGCCTGCGAGCGCACACTCGAGCGAAGCGGTGCCGGATGTGACAAGAGCCACATCACTGTGGGCCATCAGTTCGAGAGTAGTCCCCTCGATTACCGGCAGTGATGTGAAGCGGTCATAGAAACTACGGTCAATTCCGGGAGCTGCGGCCACCACCGCCTGAAGTTCGGGATGTCGCCGCGCCACTTCATCCATCACCGGCAGGTTGCAGGATATTTCTCCCTTCCGGCTGCCGGGAACAATGGCAAGAATCGGACGGCTGTCAAGAGAGTGTCGGGTGCGGAACTCATCGTGGCTTCCCATGGATTTAAGTGCGGCATCCATCTCCTCAACTGACGGATTACCCACATAGACTACATCCACGCCCCGCGAGCGAAACCAATCCGGCTCAAACGGGAGAATCGAAAGAATCTTATCCGTGACGCGCCGCAGTGTCCGGACACGATACTCTTTCCATGCCCACACTTTCGGCGCTATATAATAGTAAACCTTTATTCCGAGGCTCTTGGCGTAGGAGGCAAGTTTCATGTTGAAGCCCGGATAGTCAACCAGCACCACCGCATCAGGCTTGAATTCCGCTATCGCCTTGCGGGCGCGCTTCATGTTGCCGAATATCTGCGGGAGATGTCTGATTACTTCCGTGAATCCCATGAATGCCATGTCGCGGTAATGAATCAGCGGAGCTTTTCCGGCGGCTTCGGCCATAAGGTCGCCTCCGAGAAACTGAATGTCGGCCTCCGGGTCGGCGGCTCGCAATTCTTTGATGACTTGTGAGGCATGAAGATCGCCCGAGGCCTCACCGGCTGAAAAAAAATACTTCATAAGATTGGCAAAAGTAAGAATTATTTGTTTAATTTGTAACATGAAAAATCAAGAAATACTCCAGAATATCCGCCGGCGCCTCGGAATTGAAGAACTTAACGGTATGCAGAAGCGCATGGCGCAGCTTGACGGTCCGGGGGCTGTCACTCTTGCCGCTCCTACCGGGTCAGGTAAGACCATTGCCTTTTCCATCCCGTTTATCCGCAGCCTCGGCGTGGCCGACGGTCGGATTCGCGGTGTGGTGATAGCTCCGTCGCGAGAACTCGTGCTTCAGATTGCCGACGTTATCCGCCCTGTAGCTTCGGAATACAAGACGGTCACCCTATATGGCGGTCATTCCGTGGCCGATGAGGAGAATTCACTTTCAGTCACTCCTGATATTGTCATCGCTACACCCGGCCGACTGCTTGATCACGTCAAGAGGGGTAATCTAAGCTTGGATGATGTGGTTTCGGTTGTACTTGATGAGTATGACAAATCGCTTGAACTCGGTTTTGCCGATGAGATGAAGCGACTGGTGCGCAAGATGACACATGCCCGATTCTTCATCCTTACTTCAGCCACCCCGATGTCCGAGTTGCCTGACTACTTCCCTAAAATGAAGCGTACCGACATTGAGGTTGAGGATGAAACAAAACGGGGAACCACCATGATTTTCAAGGTGATAAGCCCGTCGCGTGACAAACTCGATACCCTTGTCGAACTCCTCCGCGGGTTGGATAATTCCACTGCCATAGTTTTTGTCAATCACCGTGAGAGTGCCGAACGTGTTTTTGAACGGCTCAAACGTGAGGGACTCCCGGTTGGGCTATATCATGGCGGAATGCAACAGAACGAGCGTGAGAATTCACTTGAAATGCTTGCAAACGGAACCACTCCGATACTCGTGTCAACCGATCTTGCCGCCCGCGGCATTGACATTCCGGCACTGGGTTCGGTGATTCATTACCATCTCCCGATCAACGAGGCTACATGGACTCATCGAAACGGACGCACTGCGCGTCAGGATGCCGACGGTCTGGTCTATGTGATGTCAACCGACGATGATACGATGCCTGACTTTGTGGTATGGGACAAAGAGGTTTATCCCTCCGCACCCTCTGCTAATCCTATAGTGTCTGACACCGCTACGCTATACCTCAATGTCGGGAAGAAAGAAAAAATATCCCGTGGCGACATTGTCGGCTTCCTCGTTGCAAAAGGTGGACTCGATGCAAAGGAGATAGGCAGAATCAATCTGCGTGACCATTCGGCTCTTGTTGCCGTGCCGCGTGACAAGGCTGCCGGTTTGCTAAAACGGATTTCATCAGAAAAAATTAAGAATACCCGGGCCAAGTTTTCACTACTGAAATGAAAATCGCTTTTTAATGAAAATCACTTTTCCTCACCGCTCGCCGGGTCAGGATCTGTCGTTTGACACCGATCAGTACCGGCAGGTAATCATAATCGGAGCAAACGGGTCAGGCAAAACCCGTTTCGCCCGTGAGCTTGCCCGCTCCGTGGGCGACAAGGCTTTCAGAATGTCGGCACTCAAGGCCGCATACGACCGCTTGAGCGAGGATGCGTCAGCAAATTCCATCGACTCGCAGTATAAGGCTATCGCAACTGAATCAGGTATCATCCGGCGTGACATCAGTGGCGAACTGGAGCGTATCATCGCAATGATGATAAACGAGGAGATGCTAAAGCTCCTCAAGGAAAAGTATTTCAGTGACGAGATGACGCTCCGGCGTCATCGCAGCCGACTCGACCGGATGATTGAGATCTGGAGCAGTCTGTTTCCGAATAACCGTATTCTTGTGGCTCAGGGCAAGTTGCTGATTCAGGGAGGTGACTCTGACACTTATTCGTCATCAAAACTTTCGGCCGGTGAAAGTGCGGTGATGTATTATATCGGGGCGGCACTCTTCGCGCCTCAAAATGGTGTGGTGTTTGTTGACTCTCCCGAAACATTCCTTCATCCCTCAATGATGAGGCAAGTGTGGGACCGGATTGAAAAACTCCGTAAGGACTGCACGTTTATCTACATGACTCATGACCTGAGTTTCGCCTCGACGCGCACCGATGCTCTGACGGTTTGGGTAAAGAGTTGTGATGCCGAAAAAAACACGTGGGACTATGACACATTGACTCCGGCCGATGGAATGTCGGAGGAAGTGTATATGGCTATCCTCGGCGCCCGCAAACCGGTGCTTTTTATTGAAGGAGACGGCGTGAACTCCATTGACTCCAAGCTGTATCCGCTGATTTTCGATAAATTCACTGTCAAGGCAGTGGGCGGATGTGACCGCGTCATAGAGGCGACACGGACATTTAATTCGCTACGCGATTTCCACAACATGGAAGCTGCCGGAATAGTTGACCGTGATCGCCGTGATGACGGTGAGGTGCGTTATCTTCGTGAAAAGCGCATTTTTGTTCCAGATGTGGCTGAAATTGAAAATATATTCATGCTTGAGGAGGTGATTCGCTCTGTGGCCGCTCACTTCAAGAAGAATGAGACAACGGCCTTCAGAACCGTACGCCGCTCACTCTTCAAGCTGTTTAAGGCTGATCTCCGGCAGCAGGCTCTCCAACACACCCGCCAGCGGGTCAAGAAGATAGTTGAACACCGCATTGACGGTCGGTTTGCCAATATCGACAAGCTTGAGGAGCATATCAATGACTTGGCTCAGGCCATCAATCCCCGTGGATTATACGAGCAGTTGTGCCGGGAGTTTGAAGGCTATCTCAATGCCGGAAACTATCATGCTATCCTGCGTGTATATAACCGTAAGTCAATGTTGTCAGAGACCCATGTGGGACGTGCCTGCGGACTTCGTGGAGCCGATAAGAAGGATTACATACGTGCCATGCTCACCATTCTCAAAGAAAACAACATTGAGGCCGACCGAATCCGCAGGGCTATATTCAAATGCTTCGGATTTGACGGCGAATCAGATGTGACATTGAAATGAAAACACTTAAATCATGGATTGAGGCCATGCGCCTCCGCACACTTCCCGTATCGCTTTCGGGTGTGATTTTCGCTTTGGGTATCACGGCTAACGATGGTTATTTTGCCTGGCCGCAGGCATGGATATGCCTGATCTTTGCCCTATTAGCGCAGATTGCCTCTAATTTTGCCAACGAATATTATGACTACCGTGACGGCCTTGACCGTCCGGGGCGTGAAGGCCCGCGTAGGGGTGTGACAGAGGGTGACATTACTCCTCGCGCCATGCTTACGGCCACATTCGTCACTCTTGCCGTGGCCTGTCTGACGGGTATTGCACTCGTGGGGCTGTACGGACAGTGGTGGATGTATGCCGTAGGATTGGTGACGGCTTTGGGGGTTGTGGCTTACAGTGCCGGACCTTTTCCCCTCTCCCGCATCGGACTCGGCGAGGTGGCGGTGGTGGTCTTTTTCGGTATCGTGCCTGTGACGCTCACATGTCGGTTGATGGAGCCGGAGATTTCGGGTCGAATCATAGCCGCCTCTGTCGGCGTGGGATTAATGGGTGCCAACGTATTGATTGTCAATAATTACCGTGATCGTGATGATGACAGCGCTGTTGGGAAGCGGACACTGGCCGTGAGATTCGGGCTAAAGGCCATGAGCCGGCTTTATCTGATTAACGGTTTTCTTGCTGTGGTCCTTACATTCGGCGAGTGGGTTGTTTTGCCCACCTCCACGTGGGTGGTTCCGGTGGTTTATCTCGGTGTTCATTTGTTCCTGTATTACCGGCTCTGCACATTGAGCGGTCATAAGTTGAATCCGCTTCTTGGGTTGACGGCCCTCGCAATGCTTTTTTACTGCACCGGTTTCGCATTGTCATAGAGAGGGGCGGTCAGAAGCGGTAGCCTACGGTGGCGGTGAGCGATGAAAATGAGTTGAAGTAGATGAATCGGGAGGTGTAATAAAGAAATCCGTTGATGCGGATGTTGGCCGAGGCGAAAAGTGACTTGTAATTATAGACTAAAGATGAGGCGAACTCCATATTGTTTGCCACCATGTCGCGGCGTCCGTCGGTGGACTGTTCGTAGGAGTGTTTGTAGCCCATTGCAACGAGACCCGTGAAATTCCACAGCCACTTGCGCGGTTTCAGCACCCAGTTGAATCCATAGCCGCCCAGGAGTGCATAGTCATTGTAGCGGAACACATAGCGGGGATTTTCGAGCGGCATATACTGAAGCATATCTTCGGGTAGAGCCGAGAAATCAAGTTGGGTTGACTGTTTGGCAAAAGTCGCACCGAGAATCCATGTGCCGGCGCTCTTTAGCTGATATTTCGAGTAGCAGTAGGCTGCTGCGCGGGAGTAGCGCCGGTTGTTGAAGAAATAAAAAATCTCGCCGGTGAGGGAGCTGACTTTCGCATCGTTAAACTCATGACTGATTCGGCGTCCATCAAGATATTTTCCGAAACGGGTGATTGTCATTCCGCCTTCGCTTGACTGATAGGTGATGTTGCCTGAAAATCGTGAGCAAGTAAAGTCGAAATTAAAGGTGTGACGAACGGAGGGACGCCCGACGAGTTCATTGATGTTAAACATATATCCCACACTAACAGCCATAAAACTAAGATAGCCACCGGCGTCAGTAAACACGTCGGAGTGCATGCTGATTTTCTCGTTATGCTCGAAAAGCATTGAGGAATATTCGAGCCAGTCATAGTTTTTCAGCTGAAGTTTCCAGTTTTTTCCCGTGGAGACAACATAGGTGGAGTCATAACTGTTGAAGGTCTTGTCGCCCCAGTTGTAGACTTTGAGCAGGAATCTCGGGAAGCGGGGATAGTCTACGTCGGGAGCATTGATGTGGAATCCGTTTTTAAATAGCTGTTTGACCCACAGTGTGGAACTGACATGGGGCTTGACAACGGAGTCGACCGTTTCCGTTTCGGAAGCAGCCGCCAGAAGTGAAAAGAATATCAGGAAAATTAAGGAAAACAATTTTCTCATTTCGCCGGAAGCATTTGAGATTTTGGATCAGTCAAATTTCTTTCGATGGAATATGAAGTTTCGTCCGAGATATTTTTCTTTAACCACGGGATTCTCGGCCAGTTCCTCGGAGGTTCCCTGAAACAGGATTTTCCCCTCGAAAAGCAGATAGGCACGGTCGGTGATCGAGAGTGTCTCGGGGGCATTATGATCAGTGATTAGGATGCCGATGTTTTTTGATTTAAGCTTGTAGACAATCGACTGAATATCCTCAACGGCGATTGGGTCGACACCGGCAAATGGTTCGTCGAGCATGATGAATTTCGGATTGATGGCCAGACAGCGGGCAATCTCCGTTCGGCGTCGCTCACCGCCCGAAAGCTGGTCGCCCAGATTGTGACGCACTTTTTCAAGTCGGAATTCGTTGATGAGACTTTCAAGTTGGGCGCGACGTTCCTGCTGAGAGAGCGGAGTCATTTCAAGCACGGCGCGGATATTGTCCTCCACTGACAGCTTGCGAAACACACTTGCTTCCTGAGCCAGATAGCCGATTCCGTTTTGTGCGCGGCGGTAAACGGGATATTTCGTAATGTCAAGATCGTCAAGAAAGATTTTGCCTTCGTTGGGAGTGATCAGCCCCACCGTCATGTAAAATGTAGTGGTCTTACCGGCACCGTTAGGGCCGAGCAGACCAACTATCTCACCCTGCTTGACGTCAATCGAAACATGGTTAACAACAGTGCGCTGCTTGTATTTCTTTACAAGATTCTCTGTCCGCAACACCATGCGGTTGTCAGTGGTTGCGGAGGTAACGGTTTCCTCTGTATTCATCGGACGGTCAGGCTTGATTTACGCAGTCGGGCTTCGATGTAGTCAGTGAGGAGGTTAATGGCCACGATATTGTTTCCGCCCTGAGGCACAATAAGGTCAGCAAAACGTTTGGACGGCTCGATATACATTTCGTGCATCGGTTTCAGCACTTCCTGGTAGCGGTTGAGGACCATCAGGGGGGTGCGTCCGCGCTCCACGCAGTCACGAGCAATCACTCGGATCAGGCGTTCGTCGGCGTCCGCGTCTACAAACACCTTCACGTCCATCATCTGTCGGAGAATAGGGTCGTTAAGCACCAGAATACCCTCTACTATCACTACTTCGCGCGGCTCAACATGGACGGTTTCAGCCTGACGGGTACAGGTCAGATAGCTGTAGGTCGGCACCTCGATTGCTTTTCCCTCACGCAACTGCTGAAGCTGCTCCACAAGCAGGGGCCACTCTATGGCGGCAGGCTCATCGAAGTTGATTTTGCTTCGCTCTTCTACGGGGATGTGCGACGAGTCCTTATAGTAGGAGTCCTGGGGCAGAACGGCTACTTCGCCTGCCGGAAGGGAGTTGATTATCTTGTTGACCACGGTGGTCTTTCCGGATCCGGTGCCACCGGCTATGCCGATTATTAACATGACTTTTGCAACAGTTTTGGTTAACCGCTACAAAGATAGCGAATTTCTCACAATTCTCCATTTCCCGATGAGAAAAAATAATCAATAATGAGAATCCGCGTCCGGTTGACAAGCGTATGCTGTCGCTGGGACGCGGATTGTTTGATTCGGTGGAATCGCTATGTTTTATTTCTTTGGCCGGTAGGGTGGAGGAGTAGTGGGTCTGGATGTATCGTCTGACATCTTTTTGTCCGTCTTATCGTCTGATTCATCCACTTCCTCAACTATCTCGGCGTCTTCAATGTCAGGACCTGCGGAGGGTGCCGAATCAGTCTTGTCGGATGAGTCGGTCTGGTCGTCACCTTTGACCGGTTTGTCGGCAGGGGATGTCGTATCGTTTGCGGCAGCGTCGCGGGCGGCCTGAAGTTCAAGAATCTCCTCTGTGCGCGACTTCCATTGGCGAGGTCCGAAAATCTTGACAAGATCCTCTGCATACATTACCTCACGCTTGAGCAGTGTTTCGGCAAGTGATGCGTGTCCTTCGGCATGAGTGCGTAGAATCTCTTTAGCTCGCTCATACTGCTCGGCAATGATGCGCGAAACTTCCTGGTCGATAATGCGGGCGCGCTCATCGCCGTAGGGTTTTGAGAAGCCGTAGTCGCGCCCGGTGGAATCATAATAGCTAACGTTGGGAATCTTGTCTGACATGCCATAATAAACCACTATGGCGTAGGCCATCTTGGTGACCTTCTCAAGGTCACTGAGCGCACCGGTTGAGACGGTGCCGAACGTGAGTTCTTCGGCTGCACGTCCTCCGAGTGTCATACACATCTGATCAAGCAGCGCCTGTACCGGTGTGATCTGACGCTCCTCAGGCATGTACCATGCTGCACCGAGAGCCATTC
>CAZKNK010000050.1:0-17458 GCA_964554195.1 uncultured Staphylococcus sp. | reverse complement strand
TACGACCACATGCGCGAGATCATGGCCAATGACCGCGCCCGTCACAACATTCTGCCTCTCAGTAAGTTCGGACTCATGCAGATCACCCGCCAGCGAGTGCGTCCCGCCCTCGACATCATCACTTCCGAAGAATGTCCGTCATGTTTCGGTAAGGGTGAAGTTCAGCCATCATTGCTCTTCACCGACACACTTCTCGAAAAAATCGAGTATGTTGTCAATCATCTTAAGGTCAGAGGCTTCACCATGTATGTGCATCCGTTTGTCGACGCATATCTAAAGAAGGGTCTCATTTCCACCTATCTCCGGTGGAGGATGCAATACGGGTTTCATTTCTCAATACTTCCCGACCAGTCGCTCGCTTACTTGCAATATCGCGTGATTGACAGCGAAAAGAATGAAATTGACCTCAAGGAGGAAAAGGACATAAGCTCATCCGCATCCAAATCAAAAACCAAAACCAAGATTCGTAACAAGGGAGACTGATTTTTCGTCGCCTTGCTCCATTAACAAAATGCTTAAAGCATGACCGCCGTTACGGGACTGTCCGTTGCGGCGGTCATTGTCGTTAAAACCCGATTCTTTTCAGAGAACAAACTTACGGTTTCCGGCTATGTAGATGCCAGAGGGGAGGTTGATGGAATCGGTATGACCCGGCATCAGATTGACTGACTTAACCTGACGGCCCATGATGTCATATATTTTCACAAACTTCGCAGAAGCGGAATTATTAGTTATTTCGAGCAATCCCTTCCGGCTGGAGAACTCAACATTATCCATCGTTTCATACGAAATCATGTCAATCCCCGAAGTGAAATATTCGGGTAGATTAAATCCGGCAAGCAGATTGGTGTATCCGCCGGGATTTTCGGTCAGTTCGCCTCCCATCGGCTGAAAAGCCTGATTGCCCCGAACCATCACGTATGCCTTGCCTGAAATCGGTTCGTAACTGATACACTGGCATGTCGGCACTCCTCCTTTTGTGATTATGTTCCATGACTTGTCGGGGTTGCCGGTAAGAGTCTCCTTATCATAGCATCGCAGAAAAACGCCCACTGAAGCGTTCATCGCATAACCGTAGACATATATATTATCCTTGTCTGATGCCGGAACAATCACATCGAAATAACCGGTCAGATAGTTTTGGTCAAAATCGGTGCGGGAGTTAGCAGCCGAAATCCAATCACCGTTTTCACCGTTGAGACGGATAATGAATCCCTCGCGTAAGGAACCCTGAGTGGATTCAACGAATTTTGCCGCATCAGCAGGGTCTGAAATCCTGCCGTTATATTGTCCTGCAAGCCAGATGTTTGAATCGTCATCAACCGTTATCCCTACATTCTGCACCGCATTTTTGCCCTGCACATCACCGCCTGGCAAACACTTGAGCCACCGGGCATTGAATTCGCTGTCAAAGCATCCAACGAGCGGACACACCCAGGCATTGGGGGTGAAATCCTTGCCGGCAATATTCACGGTAGCGTTTCCGTCGCCTTTGAGATAGCCATAGACATAAAGCAGGCTGTTTTTCCAGATGATTTTCTGAATGTAGGATGTTGATATTTCGTCACCTCCCTCAGCAACATGATCAAGATAATAACCATCCTGATTTAGTTTCACGAGATAAAAAGATCCGACAGCCTTTTGAGAATCACCGTCCCATCCTGTCACATTTTTCGGAGTAAGCACCACGTCATCACCTGAAACCGTGGGAAGGGTGAGAGCTGTACGGAAATTTCCGCATACGTAGATATTGTTATCCGGGTCAACGGCAACTCCGTAATTGTTAATGGCGTCGGCTGTGTGATCGGCACGTGAGGCCGAGGCCTCCGGGACGGGACCGTGATCAATGGAGTAAGTTCTGATCCATTTCAGTGTGCCGTCCGACGAAACGGTTCCGACCACAAGCTGATCCCAGCGTCGGTCATCAATGTTCCAATCAAGAGAGGTTGCTGTTCCATGCGCGTCAACAATCGTCACCGGTTGTGAAAAATAGCCCTCGGTGTGACGTACACAGGTCGAAAACACTATATCTCCATCAGAGTTAACGGCAATTCCACCCTCGCTTGGCGAGAAATCACCCATGCTTGAATAGACACACCATTGTTTTTGTCCCGAAGCATCGGTTTTGAGCAGTGTCAGGTTCTTGTTTGAACTTGTTCCTTCGTAGGAAGCACCTTGATAAAGTTCCACACCGGCGTATGTCACATCGCGGTCATCTGATGTGGTGCCGTCAGTGAGCATCCAGTAAATCTGATTGTTGCCGTCAGTGGCTATGGCTGTGGCTTGATCCTGACCCGGTTTCCCGATTAGCAGATTGGCCCATGTTGCGGTTGGTTCAGTCAGATTCTGTGCCGAAACAGAAAACGCTGTGAGAACTGAAAATAGCAGTAGATTTTTTTGCATAATGAAAATTAAAGTTGATAATTGTTAATGATTCCGGATGCAAAATTATCCTGAAAAGCCGGCGGGGACAATACTTAGAAATGAGTAAAAAGCATGGGATTTTTTACCCGAATTTAGGTATTGCCGACGTAGCGGTGCGAAGCTAATTTTGCATTCGGAAAAATTATGAATCATTCATTATTACATATTATATCGCTAATTTTCGGACTGATTTTCGGCTCTTTGACCGCAGAGGCCGCTACGGTAACAGGTATTGTCAGCGACCGGTCCGATAATTCAACCCTGCCATTCTGTACGGTCAGGATTTTGCCCGGTGAACGGTTACTTTCGACTGATGCCGACGGCGTTTTTCGTGTGAACCTCGGCGATGGTTATTATACAGTCACGATTTCCTACGTGGGATATTCATCGGCAACCGAGAAGATCACCGTCAAAGGGAAGGATCAAACTATCCGCATATCCCTTACTCCAAACTCTCTTACACTCGGTGAAGTTGTAGTCACGGCAAAGGAGAGCGAGGGAATTTCGTCAGGCTCAAGGATTGACCGTGCCGCCATGTCACACCTTCAACCCTCGAGCTTCACCGACCTTCTCGAACTACTTCCCGGCAACATATCCAAGAATCCTCAGATGGGGCAGGCAAATACCATTAATCTTCGTGAAACCGGGACACTCGGCGCCACCGGTTCGGCTACATCAAATCCTGACTATTCCATCACATCGCTCGGCACGCTTTTTGTGGTGGACGGTTCTCCTGTTGTCACCGACGCCAACATGCAGACCGTCGGGACAATATCTGACACTTCATCGCCTGATTTCAGCCGCAACATAACCAATAAAGGAGTGGATATGCGATCGATTTCCACCGACAACATCGAGAGCGTCGAGATAGTCCGGGGTATTCCCTCGGCAGAATACGGAAACCTTACGTCAGGAATGGTCAACATCCGGCGCCGACGCTCGGCCACCCCGCTGACAGCACGTTTCAAGGCCGATGAGTGGTCAAAACTCTTTTTCATCGGCAAAGGATTTAACTTGCCCGGCTCCACTTCGGTGATTAACGCCGACCTCGGCTATATGGACTCGAAAATCGATCCCCGTTCAAACCTCGAAAACTATAAACGCCTCACCGCCTCACTGCGCTACAACGGAAGCTCAAACTTCCGTCGCGGTCTTGTGAGATATAATGTCAATGCAGATTATACAGGCTCATTTGACAATACTAAAACCGACCCGGACCTCTCAAACGGGAAAGTCGATGAATATTCAAGCCGTTACAGCCGGATGGCACTAAATTTCGAATCGGTATGCACGTTTACTGACCGGCTCTGGCTCAACGAGGTCAGCCTGACCGGTGCGGCAAGCTATCAGGATGATGTATTGGAGCGACGCAAGCAGGTTGCTCCGTCACGTCCGTCGGCTGCACCGACCTCAATGGAGCCGGGTGTGCATGACGGACGATTTCTGATAGGGGAGTATCTTGCTGATTATCGTTGCGAAGGCAAACCCTTCAACTCTTTTCTAAAAATCTCCGCCTCCGGAACCGCTTCCACCGGAGCGATACATCATGGTTACCGGGCAGGTGTGGAATGGACCCGGTCAAAAAACTATGGTGAGGGGCAAATCTATGATCTGATGAAACCTATTTCGGCTTCATGGACATCGCGTCCGCGACGTTTTGCCGACATTCCCGCTCTTAACTTGGTGGCATTTTATGTTCAGGACATGATAACTTTCAAGTCACGAGCCGGTGATGTGGACCTGCAACTCGGACTTCGCGGCACCGCTCTTGCGGGACTGAACCGCAGCTATGCGATGGCCGGAAATGTCTATCTTGATCCCAGAGCAAATCTGCTTTGGCATCTGCCGTCAGCCGGTAAACTGAAACTATTTGTCGGAGGAGGGTATGGAATCACATCAAAAATGCCGACGGTGGACTATCTTTATCCTCAGGAACATTACAACGACCTCATACAGCTTAATTATTATGACCTCAATTCACCACTCGAAAAAAGCAGGCTAAACATAATGACATATATTGACGATGCGTCAAACCGCAATCTCACACCTGCTCGAAACAGGAAGGCAGAACTCCGGCTTGGCGGTTCGATCGGTGACAACCGGCTTTCAGTAACTATCTTCAGTGAGAAACTGACATCAGGATTCCGCTACATGCAGTGTTACTCGTCCTATGCTTTCAGGAAATATGACGCATCGGCCATAAATATGTCAGAGCTGACCGGACAGCCCTCTCTCGATGAGTTACCCTATTCTGACGAAAGAGTACTTGACGGATTCCGACGGGTCACAAACGGGTCGGGAATCGACAAGAAGGGGGTGGAGTTTCAGTTGAACACTGCTCGGTGGAAACCGCTACGCACCTCTCTGATCATTACAGGTGCATGGTTCCGCACCACATACTCATATTCGCAGATGCTCTATTCTCCGGTCAGCGATGTGATTGACGGCGTTGCGGTCAGTGACCGGTATGTAGGACTCTATGATTATTCGGACGGCAGGGTAAACGAGCAGTTTAACACCAACTTCATGTTTGACACTCAGCTTAATAATCTCGGACTGGTGTTCACCACCTCAGTGCAGTGCATGTGGTTTGTCAAGTCGACGATGATTTCTAAGAATGGAACACCGGCTATGTATCTCGACGCTTCCGATGACCAACTTCATCCCTTTACTGCCGAATCGGCTTCAGACCCTATGCTGCGGGCGCTGATCAAGACCTATAATGACAATCAGTTTCTGCCGGTAAGAATCGCACCTGCAATATATCTCAACTTTAAGGCGTCGAAATCAATAGGCCGACTGCTTCGCGTTTCGCTGTTCGTGAACAGGATAATTGACTATCTGCCGGATTATAAAGTAAACGGTCTGACTGTAAGACGCACCTCTGACGCATATTTCGGAATGGAACTAAATCTGACAATTTAAACTATCATGAATCAAAAAATATTGCCACTGCTCCTTATGCTCCTCACACTAACTGCTGTGAGTTGCGACGATGATTTCAATAGCTCCGTCAAACTCGTCGGAGTGGAATTTATCCCACTTTATCCGGAAAATGTCAAGGCCGATCAACTCACGGGTGCAACCCTTACGTTCAGAAATATCAGTTCGGGTTCCATCACCGAGTTTGTTTATCAATCAGACAATAAATATGAACTCCTCCCCGGCATTTATGATGTGGAGTTTAAAGCGGAGTCAACCAATGAGTCCGGGAATCAGCTAACCATCAGGGGGATAAAGCGTTCTTGTCAAATTCTTGCTTCGGGCAGCCTGATAAGAATGGAGCTTTACTGCAACCGCGCCAACGATGATCTGATAATTGTGGAGATATTCTTTACAGGCACTTTGCAGAACTCCGGAAATCAGTATAACGGTGATGACTATGTGAAGCTTTATAATAATACCGACCATGTGATATATGCCGACGGTATCACTCTGTTTGAGTCAAAGTTCCTAACCACGCAGAACTATGGATTTACGCCTGATATAATGGAGGAGGCGGTGACGGTGGACGCACTCTATACCATTCCCGGCAGTGGCACCGATCACCCCGTCATGCCGGGTGAATATGTGCTTCTTGCGGATGTGGCGATTGATCACCGACACGCTAATCCCAACTCATTCTCGCTCGCACATGCCGACTGGGAGTGGTATGACATATCCACCAAACCTGGCAATCTCGATATTGACAATCCTGACGTGCCGAATCTCGATAAACTCTATTGTTACACTCAGTCGTTCTGGATACTTCATAATCGAGGCTTCAAGGCTTATGGAATAGCCCGTATTCCCGTCGACAGGGAGGAATATCTCACCTCATACCGCTATGATTATGACTATGAGATTGTTTCAAATGTCGGGACATTCCCCATGAGCCAGAGTGCGCTGAAACTGCCAAACGAGTGGGTGGCGGATGTAGTAAACTGTTCGGTAAAATCTGAATGGCAATGGAATGTTACTTCTCCGAAGCTCGATTCCGGATGGGCGTGGTGCGGCACTATTGACAAGGACAAGACAAGATATTTCCATGCCGTCCGTCGCAAGTTGCTCTATCTGACTCCCGACGGCAGAGCCGTGTTCCGCGACACGGATAATTCATCGGAGGACTTCAACAGTCATGTTACACCAAGCGAAATTGAACTTCAGCACACCGTGACCGGACTTGGTGAGGGGAGTGCAACCAAAATAACATACGATGGTGTTACGGAAATTACTGACTGAAACGCTGATGCTGACATCCGTGGCGGCTCTTGGTCAGATTGATTCAGCCATAATGGACCATCGGTCGCAACTTCCGGAGGTTACCTCTATGGCATGGAATAATCCGGCACTCGAACATGAACGGTATTCAATGTCATTGAGTAGTGTAGCTGCATCATGGAGTCATGGAGAAAAAGCTCGCTACGGCAGTTTTTCGGCTGATTCCTATCTGCGAAAATCATCCATGACTCTCACCGCTTTTGCCGGGTATGACAACGGAAAGTTGAAAAATGTCAGAGCATGTGAAAACGCCGATGCCGAGAAGATTTATCCTTACTTTGTGTATGACGCGGCCGGGGGTGATATGAATATGGAGCGATATAGATTCGGCGGCAGTGTGGAGAAGCAACTCGGGCGTAGACTGACCTTAGGGGCGACTTTGAGTTACGAGGCCGGATTATATTACAGGAATGTAGACCCTCGTCCGAAAGACATTACTGGTAAACTTGACATTGCACTTGGAGTTTCCTTCAGCGTCAGCAATAGATACCGCATTGCCGCATCGGGAGCTTATGAGAAGTATAAACAGAGTTGTGACATAAGTTTTGTCAGCGAACTCGGTGAGATGACCATTTATCATCTAACAGGTCTTGGAAGCCATTATGACCGCTTTGTCGGAACAGGCAAATCATCATATTACACCGGACATACTTTCAGCGGTCAGCTCACACTGATGCCGTCAGCATCAGGAGTTTATCTATCAGCAGGCGGGGGAGGGGAGATGATTACAAAGATACTCACGGAATTTAATCGCCTACCTCTCAATCGGCTTAAAAAAACAGATCTGGCTGCCGAGGGGGGGTGGCGGGGGCGCAGGTGGGCTGTCATAGGGCATGGAGCATTGACAATCCGTCATGGTTATGAAAATATTTTCGGTGATGCCGTAGCCGGACAGTATCCCCTGATAGCCACGCTTGGCATGAGTTCGGTGAAAGTCGGATCATACGGGGTGAAAGCAGTGAAGGAGTTTAATTTCCGAAAATCGGTTATTTCCATGATGTTTTCCGCTGCAAATAATCGCTATGATGAGAAAAATCTTGCATCAGGCGCCCTGATGAGATTCAGCAATATTCAAACCGGAATCAATGCCGCAGTCACAGTGTGCATCCCGAGGGGATGGATTGTCACCGCTGAGTGTGGCTATGAGTCAATGTATGCACGTAAGGGCGATTTTTTTATTCCGGAAATTTTTGATGCCGAAGTTGGACCATTCGCAGAGGTATTGAATGAATTTTATAAAAGTCGCTCACGATTCGGTAATATTGTCAGTGCAGAGATAGCATTGCTTAAATCCATTTCCTCAAACCGGTATGCCGTCGGAGTGACAGGGAAATATCAGTATCACCCGGATTCGGGAGCAGCTTCACAAATTTCAGTTGTATTCAAATTTTAAAATCATAATCAGATGAAAAAGTATCTATTGTTATTATTTCTGACACTGGTCTGTCTGACATCAGGACAGGCCGAAGTACGCTATGGCACATTACCAAACGGAATGACATATTATATTCGTGAAAATTCCTCACCATCGGGCATGACTGACATTTTTCTTGCACAGCGGGCCGGGTCAGTGAATGAAGCGGAGAATCAGCGCGGACTCGCTCACTTTCTGGAACATATTTGCTTCAACGGAACCGAGCATTTTCCCGGCAACACGCTGATTTCATGGCTTGAAAGTAAAGGCGTGAAATTTGGTAAGAATCTGAATGCCTACACCTCAACAGACGAGACAATCTATAATATTTCAAAAATCCCTTCGGGGAACCACGAGGTGATTGACTCATGCCTACTGATTGTACGCGACTGGTGTTGCGGCCTGACACTTGCACCCGACGCGATTGATGCCGAGCGAGGTGTGATTCAGAGCGAGTGGCGTCACCGAAATTCGGCAGCTAACCGACAGCTCGAGCGAATATTGCCGACCGTTTATCCCGGAAACATCTATGGAAGCCGTATGCCGATTGGCTTAATGGACGTGGTGATGAATTTCAAGCCGTCGGAACTGCGTGAATTTTATGACAAATGGTATCATCCCGCCAATCAGGCTGTGATAGTGGTGGGCGATATTGATGCTGAATCGGTTGAAGCAGAAATAATTAAGCTTTTCGGGGCGATTGACCGGAAGGGTGAAGTGATAGTTTCTCGTCCCGTTGTGGCCGAAAACGAGTCGCTTATCGTTGCCTCTGAATCGGATCCGGAACAGGCCACAAATCTGATTCAGCTCTTTTTCCGTCATCCTGACATGACTGATGAGGTTGCATCCGAACTTGCCGGCACTATGCTTGCATCACGTTTTGATGATATTGAACTTGATCCGGATTGTCCGCACACATATCTTGGTGTCGGAGATACGAAATTCCTGCTTGCCGGAGGTGAAAAGGCCTTCGTCATGCGGGGAGTGGCAAAACCGGGCAGGGCTACTGATGCCGTGAAACTATGGTATTCCGAGTTATCGAGAGTGTTGCGCCACGGCTTTACTGATTCAGAATTTGATGCAGCCAAAAGACAATATCGTAAATCACTGGAAGATAAACTACGAAAATCAGTTAAAACGTCATCCACTGACTATGCCCGTGCCTACTGCCGAAACTTTATAGAACGGAGTGAGCCTACAGAAATTGCCGAGGATATAAACCGCAAACTTGCCGAGCTTGACACTATATGCATCGCGTCAGCTAATGACTATATCCGGCAGATTGCGGACACAACCGGCCGAAATGTTGTAATCGTGTCATATATGCCTGAACGTGAGGGGTATGAACGAGTTTCCAAAGAGGCCCTTGAGAGTGCTTTCTTTAGTGTAAACTCCATTGATCTTACTCCCTACAAGACTGAAAAGGCTGATTTCAAGATAATGGACCACGAACCGGCTGAGGGTGAAATTGTCAGCGTCCGTCCCTACATATTCGACGGCGCGGAGGAAATGATACTCTCTAACGGAATCAAGGTGATTGCATGGAAGTCGGACTCGCACCCGGATCAGATTTTTATTCGTGGAATAGGACGTGGAGGTCTCTCGATAAATTATGCTGACTCAATAGCTCCTACGCTGAAAATGATAAATGAAATACTGGCAGGATGTGGAGTCGGTCCACACTGTGCCAATGACCTGAAGCGACTTACAGCCGGAAGGTCGCTCAACACATCTATCAACATATCCAATACCGAAGAGATCATCGAAGCATCAACAAACCGGGAAGATATGACCGATGCTTTCCGACTGATTTATCAGAAATCCACTGATGTCCGGCTTGATACACTCGCTGTTGCAGCCATGCTTGCATCGGAGAGGAATAAACTTCGTAATCAGCATGTAAATGCCATTCAGGTGATGGGTGACTCTATTCACCGCAATGTCTACTCGCGTCATCCCTTAGGAGCAAAAGCCACTGTTGAAACAATAGACCGCGTGGACCCGCAAGTTGCTCTGGACGTGTATAGTGACCGGTTTGCCGATATGTCGGATTTTACATTCTATGTTGCCGGAGATTTCGATTCAGACTCGCTCAGCAACTGCCTGAAACGTTATGTGGCCTTGCTTCCCACCGGAGGACGGATTGAAAAACCGCGCGACATCGGTTATCGGTTTACACAAAAGAATCAGACTATTGACTTCAGCCGGAAGATGGAGAGTCCGGTAGCGGTGGTCTATAATTTCTTTACAGGAAACGGAGATTATGACCTCGATCATGTCATTGCCGCAACTATTCTCGGACAAGTGATTAAGAACCGCCTGCTTGCCGATCTTCGTGAGGATAAAGGATGGACATATTCGATTCAGGGTCACTGTTCGGTGAGTGCCGGAATGAATGGCGATGACGCCCCGGCAATCATGATGCCATCATATATCAAGGTTGAGCCGGGACACGAGGATGAGGTTAACCGGATTGTCAATCAGACACTGAATGACCTGCTCCGGAATGGAGTGACATCGACGGAACTCGAGTCGGTGAAAGAATATCTTATCAAGAACTATAATGATAATATCAATGATAACGGCTATCGTCTGGCAATCATGAAAGCTCGGGAGAAATTCGGGCGGGACATGCACACTGATTATGTGAAATCTGTTGAAAGCATGACTGATATCCGGCCTTACATCAAGGATCTCAACCGCTATCACACCACACTGATCATGCGTTCCGAATAGTAAATCATGATTTCTGACGCATATCCGGTCTGATTTTTTGAGTCAGACCGGATTTTTTGTTTAAAAAAGAAGATTGACTTGCCGAATGTTACGAAAAAGTGACTAAATTTGTGGAACAAATTGAAATAGCGTAAAAAGAAATGAAATATATCGGTGCTCACGTCTCGGCCGAAAACGGAGTGTCAGGCACTCCGCTTAAGGCCTCGGAAATCGGTGCGAAGTCATTCGCACTCTTTACCCGCAACCCGTCAAGATGGGCTTCCAAGCCTATTAGCGATGCAGAAGCTGAAAAATTCAAGCAGAACTGTGAGGAATTAGGTTACAGCCCTGAATTTATCCTTCCGCATGACAGTTATCTGATTAATCTCGGTTCGCCTGATGAGGAAAAACTGAAAAAATCGCGTGATGCCTTCCGCGACGAGGTGAAACGATGCGAGCAGCTTGGTCTAACGCTGCTTAACTTTCACCCCGGAAGTCATCTGAATCTGATTTCACCGGAGGAGTGTCTTGACCGCATAGCCGAGTCGCTCAACATAATTCTGTCAGAATCAGTTGGTGTCAAAGCCGTAATTGAAAACACGGCAGGGCAGGGCAGTAATCTCGGCCACACCTTTGAGCAGATTGCTCATATTATTGACAAGGTTGAGGATAAATCACGTGTCGGTGTCTGCATAGATACATGTCACGCCTATTCAGCCGGTTATGATCTGGCTACTCCGGAAGGTTATGAGAAAACCTGGGCTGACTTTGACCGAGTGATAGGCATGAAGTATCTAAGCGGAATGCACCTGAATGATTCGATGCGTCCTCTTTCATCAAAAATCGACCGTCACGCACCGATCGGCGACGGTACGCTCGGACTCGGTTTCTTCAAGATGCTTATGAATGATTCTCGTCTCGACAATATTCCTATAATCCTCGAAACTCCCGATCCGGACAGATGGAAAGAGGAGATTTCATATCTTTACTCACTTGTTGACTGAAATAAAAATTCATTAAATCAATTTATATACCTGTTATGAAAACTAAACCTGATTTAGGATTCTGGAAACTGTGGAATCTGAGTTTCGGATTTTTCGGTGTTCAGATTGCCTATGCGCTCCAGAGTGCCAACGTGTCGCGTATTTTTGCAACTCTTGGAGCTGACCCTCACGATCTGAGTTATTTCTGGATTCTGCCCCCGCTTATGGGTCTGATTGTTCAGCCCATTGTCGGACAGGCAAGTGACAAGACCTGGAACCGCTTCGGTCGCCGCCTTCCTTATCTGATATTCGGCGCACTCATCGCCATCATCGTGATGTGTCTGCTGCCAAATGCCGGAAGTTTCGGCCTGACCGTATCGTCGGCCATCATTGTCGGCCTGATTGCCCTCATGATGCTTGACACATCCATCAACATGGCCATGCAACCCTTTAAGATGCTTGTTGGCGATATGGTCAACGAAAAGCAGAAAGGTCTGGCATATTCCATACAGAGTTTCCTTTGCAATGCCGGTTCGATTGTAGGTTATGTGTTTCCGTTCGTATTGACTTGGATTGGATTTAAAAATACGGCTGCTGAAGGTGTGATACCTCCTACGGTGGTCTATTCATTCTATATCGGAGCTGCCATCCTGCTTTTCTGTGTGATTTATTCGCTGTCAAAAATCAAGGAGTGGCCGCCGCATCTATACAATGAATATAACGGCGTGGAGGAGAAGGCTGACAATTCTCCGAAAGAGAAGCAGAACTTATTCAAACTTCTTACCAACGCACCCAAAACTTTCTGGACTGTCGGTCTGGTGCAGTTCTTCTGCTGGTTCGCTTTTCTTTTCATGTGGACCTACACTAACGGAACCATCGCCATTAACTCATTTGACACCCCTGCCATCACAAAAATCAAAGGCCTTGAATGGAACGGGAATAATTATGATTCAAAGTATATTCTCGATTCAAATCGCCGTCTGCTCATTGATAACGGCAAGGCCGCATTGGGTGGAGTAGTGGTAAATGGTGATACATATTACGATGCCTCCATGGTGGAAATTTCCCATCGCGGTGAAGCTCCTGACACATTGGCCTTCAACGGCATGATTCGTTCAAAAGCAGGAGTCCCTGTAGTTTCATTTGACGAAACCATCAATCTTGACAATGCAAAACTTATATTGAACCATAATGAGGTGTTTGACTCTGTGGCTTCGGTCAAGCTTGTCACCAGACTCTCAACACTTGAGGGAAGTCAGGAAATAACGTTATGTGACATTTATACTCATGATCCTCACACCGGCGAACTTTTCACCGAGGGTGACCGCACGGTAGTGATTCCGCAGATGTCGGCTGTGAAGTGTCATGAAATGCAGGAACTCAACACTGAAAGCGATCAGTATAATGAAGCCGGTAACTGGGTTGGAATTCTCTTTGCCATCCAGGCCATCGGTTCAGTGCTTTGGGCTGTTGTATTGCCGCGTTTCCGCTCACGTAAGTTCTCTTACGCACTCAGTCTGCTTCTCGGAGCAGCAGGATTTATTTCGGCCGGTTTGCTGACAAACCAGTATTTGCTCTTTATATCATTTGTGTTGATCGGATGTGCATGGGCTGCAATGCTTGCATGGCCTTTTACCATTCTGACAAATTCAATCAAGGGCGGAAATATCGGTGCATATCTGGGCCTGTTTAACTGCTCCATCTGTATTCCGCAGATTATCGGTGCAATTCTCGGCGGCCCGATCCTGTCGCTGTTCGGACATGCCGGTCAGGTTGCTCCGCAGTATGTCATGATGATCATTGCAGGTATTTCTCTGGTAATTGGGGCCGTTTGTGTTTCCTTTATCAAGGAAAAACAGGACTGAAAGCAACATAACATATAATTATCAGACCGGGGACAGTGGCAAAATCAGCCATGTTCCCGGTCAGGTTTTATATGAACGAATATGAATTACTTATGCTTTGAGTCAGTGATTCAGGAGGAGGTTGGCGATGGCTCGGCGGGAGATGACACGGATTTTGTTTGAGTCATATTCAATCATTCCCTGCTCTTTCATGCCTTCAAGTGTGGCTATAAACGAACTTCTCTGAACTCCGAACACTGCGCACAGGTCGCGCTGGCGGCATGACAGTTCAATGTCGGTGGCTGAGCGTTGGGTCAGTGCCACAATCCAGAATGCGATTCGCTCCTCAAGGGTGCCGGAAGTGAGTGCCAACACGCCGTCAATACTTTTTTGAGCATTGCTTGATATGATGTTCAGGAAGTTAAACATAAATATCTCATCGGTGGCAAGAATTCGCGTGAAGTCAGACTTGGAAATCTGCATAATTGAAGTTGTGTCAATCGCAACAGCCTTGCATGGATAGAGAGTTGATCGGCCAAACAGATAGTCAGGCATAATGACAGCAGGTGCCGTCAGTGTGGATGAGACGGTGAATCGTCCGTCGGGACTCGGAATCGTGATTCGTGCAGAACCGGAAATGATGAATTTCAAGTATGAACATGGTTCCTGATGCTGAATAAAAGTCTCGTCAGGCAGATATTTCAGAAATGACAACTTTGTGCTTCCAACTATTTCGGAGATACGGTTATAGCTGACACCGTTAAACATCGGGAGGCCCATCAGAGTTTCATACATGCTGTCCATTATTCTTCTGTTTTGATTTAAACTTACTTAATAAACGTTTATCACGTTAAAAAGTTCCTTTTTTTGCTTTGAAATATAGCTGAAGTGAGTTAATGGTGTTCTGCCATGCGATGTATGATGCCGGGGCTACTGATGAAATCGGGTTTAGATACGTGAGTGCCATCCAGATGGCAATGACAGTGTTTTTTTGTCCGAGTCCCTGAGCGCCGGCAATCCTGTCGCCGTAACGTCCCCCGATTTTCCGGCCGATATAGAATTGCAGGCAGCACGCTATTCCTGCCAAGACTGCAATAAGAATCATTTTCGGAATCATTTCAGCCGGTTCGGCCATGACAAAAGAAACCGAGCGGCCCACTACAATAAATAGCGAAAAAGCCCAGATGTAGAATGATAGCGACTGGTGTTCAGCAATTTCTTTTCTTGCTTTATGCGAAATCTTACCCAACAGAAGCGCACATCCGAGCGGAAGAAGAATCATGGGCATAACTTTAGCGGAAATTATGCCGGTGGATTCAAGTAACCCGAGCGAGGCATCGGCTCCCATGAGTGAGAAAATCAACGGGGCCGTGATTGCTACGGCAATATTTGAAAAAAACGAATATGTGATAAGCAGCGAGACGCTTCCGCCCAACATACCTGTGATGACAGGGGCTGCTGTGGCAGTAGGGCAGAATATGCATATAAATACTCCCTGAGCCACATCCATGCCGAGCGGGAGGGTGATGAAATATAGCCCCACCGCTCCAATGATCTGAACAACAAGTAATCTAATGATCATGGGCGACAATCGAAACTCCTTCAGGTTAACGCGGCAAAAAGTGATGAAAAGCATGGCGAAAATCAGATATGGAGCTAAAAAGGCTATGCGCTCAATCAGTGTATGAAACAGAATTCCGCACAGCATGGATATAGGCAGAATCCACGGGCGGATTGCAGTCAGACTTAATTTCATCAGGCAGTATCGGTATAGTTCAGACGGGCTAACTGAATAAACAGTTGCCCGTCGGGTAAAAGAGTATTATGAAAAGAATCGTTATGTTATATCAGAAGAAGCACAATATCAGTGCCTGGGCAGCAACCACGCGGAGGAACATTGTCAGAGGATAGACCGTGGAGTAGGCGACGGCCGGAGCATCGCTTCCGGTGGCTCCGCTGGCATAGGCCAGAGCAGGGGGATCAGTGCAGCCGCCTGAAATAAGTCCCATGATGGAAAGATAGTTAATCTTGTAGACTCCTCGGGCAATACATCCAACAATAATGAGGGGAACAATCGTGATGATGAATCCCCAGATCACCCACCACATACCGGTTGTATTGAACACTGTTACTGCAAAATCCTTACCGGACGAAATGCCGACCGATGCGAGAAACAGGCATATTCCCAATTCTCGTAGCATAAGAGATGCCGACGATGAAGTGTAGGTGACGAGTTTGAACTTATAACCGAAGCGGCTCATAAGGATGGCTGCTACAAGCGGACCTCCGGCCAGACCGAGTTTCATTCCGAAGCCAACATTGATGGAGCCGAGGATTATACCGAAAAGGATTCCGACAAAAATGGTGATAAGATTAGGATGGTCGAGACGCTTCATGGAGTTGCCCAGCCGGACACCAAGTCGCTCTATGTCATTGAGGTCACCAACAACAGTGAGGCGGTCACCAACCTGAAGGCGGAGATTAGGGGAGGCGAGAAGGTCAACGCCGGAACGGTTGACACGTGTGCAGTTAAGACTGTAGGCCGTGTGCAGGCGGAGTGAACCGAGTGTTGCACCATTATATTTGCTCTGGGTGATGACTATGCGACGTGAGAACACTTCACTCTGCACCTCTTCCCAGTCCATCTGAATTTCATGTCCAACGACACCCTGAAAGCGGAGTTCATCGGTAGCTGAAAGCACTACAAACAGCTTGTCGCCGATAAAAACCTGAGTTTTTGATGTCGGAATTTCCACTTTGCCGTCACTTCCCATCCGTCGGCTGACAACGAAATCGCAATCAAGAATCTGATGAAGTTCATAGAGCGTTTTGCCGTTGATAAGCGGATTAGTGACTTCAAACGAGAGAATCAGCGGCTTTGACTGAGCATTTTCAGCCTCACGGTTTATAGCCTCGATTTCATTCTCGGGTTTGATTCGGAAAATCATCTTAATGATAAACATTGACAGGATTATGCCGATGACACCGAGTGGATATGCAGCAGCGTAGCCCATAGCCATCAGGTTGATCGCATCAGGCGTACCGGCAGCCTGCTGGGCGGCAGCGAGTCCGGGAGTATTGGTGACCGCTCCTGACATAACTCCGACAAGCGCAGTGATTGAAGTTGTTCCGTCAATATAGAAGATTGTCAGCACAATCGCAACGTTAATGACGATTATGAGGCAAGCAAGCATATTCAGCAACACTCCTCCGTGCTTGAACGATGAGAAGAAACCGGGTCCGACCTGAAGTCCGATTGAGAAAATGAACAGAATCAAACCGAACTCCCTGACAAATTTCAGCACTTCGGGATTAACCACATAGCCGATGTGACCCATGATGATTCCGACAAAAAGCACGAAAGTGACCCCGAGCGAAACTCCACCGACTTTAATCTTACCCAAGAATACACCGACAGCTATGACAAACGAATACAGCACAAGTGTACTCGCAAGTTCCATGTGGCCGGGTCCCAACAGGTTAATAAGCCATTCCATAAAAATTGAACGATATTTTAAACAAATTTTTTACCTTAGAAATATGCCACGGACCGACGGAAGATTTCGGTCGCTGAAAAATTATGGTGCAAAGTTAGTGAAAATAGTTCATACTTTACGCATCCAAAATCTGAATTAGCGAAATTTTTCCGTTTTTAGTTCCTTTAGGATGTAAAAAAGAATTTCGGACCGGAGTCATTTTGATGAAACCGATCCGAAATTTTAATGAACTTATCGAGGCTGCTCCAAGCCCCGATTAAGTGAACCGAGGGGGATTCGAACCCCCGACCGTCTGCTTAGAAGGCAGATGCTCTATCCAGC
>CAZKNK010000049.1:0-17850 GCA_964554195.1 uncultured Staphylococcus sp. | reverse complement strand
ATTGCCGGTATCGTGCTTGCACTCGGTATGGCTGTGGATGCCAACGTGCTTATCTATGAGCGCGCCAAAGAGGAACTCCGCGCCGGCAAGAATGTGCGCACCGCCATCTCCGACGGTTACTCCAACGCCTTCTCGGCCATCTTTGACTCCAACCTCACATCTATCATAACCGGTGTGATCCTCCTCATCTTCGGAACCGGTCCTATCAAGGGCTTCGCCACCACGCTGATCATCGGTATCATCTGCTCGTTCTTCACGGCTGTCTACCTGACCCGTCTGGCCTACATCGCCTTTGCCAAGACCAAACCGTTCGAGAACCTGACATTCACCACCGCGATCTCACGCAAGATGTTCACCAACACCCACTTCAACTTCCTCGGCGCCCGCAAGGTCAGCTTCACTATCGTTGGAATCATGGTGGTAGGTATCATCATCTCATTCTTCTGCCGCGGCTTGAATCAGGGTATCGACTTCTCAGGCGGTCGCAACTATGTAGTGCAGTTTGACCATCCGGTGCAGACCCACGTGCTTCAGTCACAGCTCGCGCCCCTCTTTGACGGCGCACAGGTGAGTGTAATCACTATCGACGACAACACCAAAGTCCGCATCTCGACCAACTACAAGATTGACTCTGACGAGGAAGGCATTGACGAGGAAATCACCCAGATCCTCTACAAAGGCCTCGAAAGCGACCTCAACGGCATGAGCATTGCCGACTTCTCGACCACAAATGAAAACGTCGGCATCATGTCGTCGCAGAAAGTAGGTCCGACCGTGGCCAATGACATGCGCACATCGGCTGTAATCGCCGTTATCCTCGCCCTCGCAGCCATGTTCTTCTACATTCTGCTCCGCTTCCGCAATGTAGCCTTCTCGCTCGGCGCCCTTGCCGCCGTAGCCTTCACGGCCTTCACCATCGTCGGATTCTACTCCATCTTCTGGGGCTTCTTCCCCTTCGCAATGGAGGTTGACCAGACATTCATCGCCGCCATCCTGACTGTGATCGGTTATCAGATCAATGACACCGTGGTGGTATTCGACCGTGTGCGTGAGAATGTGGCCCTCTATCCCAAGCAGGACTTCTACACCACCATCAATTCGTCTATCAACTCCACACTCGGACGAACCGTGATGACCTCAAGCTCGACCCTGCTCGTGCTTCTGTGTATCTTCATTCTCGGTGGTGACGCCATCCGCTCGTTCACATTCGCAATGATCTTCGGTGTTATAATCGGTACACTCGCCACCATCTATGTGGCAGCCCCCGTGGCTTATCTGGCCGATGCCCGCCGTAACCGGAAAGCAGCCGCCCAAAAGGCCTGATTCCGCTGAATCATATAACCTGACCTACAAGGCTGTGTCATGACCTACGTGACACAGCCTTGTCATTTACACTGAATCCACACCAAATGGCCGGTTACGTCGGCGGAAAAAAGCTGTTTGTCGAAGAAATTTGCACGTCAGCAACCTCTTTGCTATCTTTGTAAAAGTCAAAAAAGCATCTCCTTACAACGTTTTCATCGCCATGACAAAATTCTTCCAGAAAAACAATCCGGCCACCTTCCTGACCCACCTGCTCCTGATTGTGATACTCTTCGTGTTACCCGAAGTGCTATCAAGCCTCTCCAGACCGTGGAAACCGATCAACATCGACTTCTTCATCAAGGCCATGGTGTATGTTGGGGTGTTCTATATAGAATATTATGCCATCCTCAGCCACACTGCGCCCCGCCGGATGCGCTGGGGCCGGTTTGCAGCACTCAATGTTGCGATGGTTACGGTGATTCTGCTCGGATTCTATCTCTTTTACATCCACAGTATCCCATCCAAACCACCCAAAAACCCTGACCATGTGAGGTTGGTGTCAAAAGCAGTGCTGTTTCTGTCACATGACTTCGTGATGCTCGTTCTGACCATAGCCCTGGCCGTGGCCATGAAGTTCGGAGAGCAGTGGCGGGAGTTTCAGCAGCGCGACAAGGAACTCGAAGCCTCGCAACGCCGCGAAGAACTCGCACAGCTCAAGAGTCAGCTCAACCCGCATTTCCTATTCAACACCCTCAACAGCATCTATGCCCTCATAGCCATCTCGCCCGAAAAAGCCCAGGCAGCAGTCCACGAGCTGAGCGCGATGCTGCGATATGTGCTTTACGACAGCCCGACCACCGTCCCGCTCCGAAGCGAAATGGACTTCGTCAGAAACTACGTGGAACTGATGAAACTCCGCCTGAACCCGAGGCAGCCCGTGGAGCTTCAACTCGATGCAGCCGACGGCGGTGAACTCCCTGTGGCACCCCTGCTGTTTATCACACTGATTGAAAACGTGTTTAAACATGGCAATACCGCCGAACCTCACACTCCCATAGAAATCAGCATCAAATGCCGCGATGGAGTGGTGACCTGCATCACGTCAAACGCCATTGCGCCACGTGAGCAGGGCCACGGCAACCGTGAAGGAGGCATTGGCATAGCCAATCTCCACCGCCGCCTCCATCTGCTCTACGGCGACCGCGCTTCACTCAAGACCTCCGAAACCGACGGGCGATTCATAGCCACACTCACCATCAATCTCAACCCCTGAACCGAATCATGAATCCACTGCGCTGCTGCGTCATTGACGACGAACCCCTTGCATCAGGCCTGATAGCCGGCTACATCACCAAGACACCTTTTATGACACTCGGAGGTGAATATTCCTCACCACGCGAGGCCACGGCGCCAATTCTGGCCGGAGAGTTTGATGTGGTGTTTCTCGACATACAGATGCCACAACTCAACGGAATAGAGTTTGCAAGAATAATCCCGGAATCAACCAAAGTCATATTCACAACGGCCTACGACCGATATGCCGTGGAGGGATTTCGCGTCAATGCCCTCGACTATCTGCTCAAACCGGTCAGCTACGAGGAATTTCTTCAGGCCGCACGCCGCGCACTCGAGTGGTATGAACAGAGGGCAGCCGCTACTCCGCGCCAAACAGAACCGGCCCAGCAGAGCGAAGCCGGTAAATATATCATAGTCAAGAGCGAATATAAACTCGTTCAGATAGCCGTGGACGACATTCTCTTTATCGAGGGGCTTAAAGATTATGTGAGAATCTACATATCATCAGCCGAAAAACCTGTCACCACGCTACTGAGCATGAAGTCAATAGAGTCCACACTTCCATTCCCTCCATTCATGCGGGTCCACAGGTCATATATCATCAACACGTCGCGCATCAGTGTGATCGAACGCAACAGGATAGTGTTCGGACGCAATCAGATACCGGTTTCCGACAGCTACAAGCAAGCCTTTACCGACTTCATAGCAGGCCGCACACTTCAATCCGATTAGTCACGTTCAGGGTCAGGAGCCTCCTCCCCATCGTCATCATACTGATAATAATCGTCATCGTCAAACACCATATCGTCATCGAAATCCTCCTCGAATTCCTCCACATCAGCGTCAGAAACCGGCAGATTCTCAAACACAAACTCATCCTCCTCGCGCACGCGATGGTGGCCGTCGAGCGGACGATGAGTTATCGGATTGACCACAATGCGGTTGCGCTCGTCGGTGATCTCGCCCCAGAGTATATCCTTGAGTTTGTCCAGTCCCATACCGGTCACGGCAGAGATAAACACCGTCGGGATTCCCTCGGGAAGCGTCTTTGACAGTTCCTCAATCAGCTCATCATCAAGCATATCACTCTTTGAGATAGCCAGAACGCGGGGCTTGTCGGCAAGCTGCGGATTAAACTTCTCGAGTTCGTCGACCAACACCCTGTACTGCGCGGCAATGTCGTCGGCATCAGCCGGAACCATAAACAGCAACACGGCATTACGCTCTATGTGACGCAGAAACCTGAGTCCGAGACCCTTTCCCTCGCTGGCGCCCTCGATGATGCCCGGAATGTCGGCCATGACAAACGAACGGTTGTCGCGATAAGAAACAATACCGAGCTGCGGCTCCATAGTGGTGAACGGATAGTCGGCAATCTTTGGGCGGGCAGCTGATATGGCTGATAGCAGAGTTGACTTTCCGGCATTAGGGAATCCTACGAGTCCAACATCGGCAAGCAGCTTCAGCTCAAGAATGATGCTCTTTTCCACAGCCGGCTCACCGGGCTGAGCATAACGGGGAGTGCGGTTTGTGGCGCTCTTGAAGTGCCAGTTGCCCAGACCGCCGCGACCGCCGCGGAGCAACTTGATTTCCTGCCCGTCGTCAGTCACTTCGGTGAGATATTCACCGGTCTCGGCGTCAAACACCACCGTCCCGCACGGCACATCCACAATCACATCCTCGCCATCCTTGCCAAACGACCGACCGGCCGAACCGCTCTGACCGTTGCCCGCAAAGATGTGACGGCGATATTTGAGAGGGAGCAGAGTCCACATGTGGCTGTTACCCCGAAGAATAATATGACCGCCGCGACCTCCGTCACCGCCGTCGGGTCCCCCTTTGGGAACATATTTCGCACGATGGAAATGGCGCGAACCGGCGCCCCCTTTGCCCGAACGGCAAAGTATCTTTACATAGTCAATAAAATTCGAGTCTGCCATAGTGGTCTGTATATTATGTTGTTATTTATAATCAGATTGATAAATCCCTGTGGTGGGCCATCAGCTCGCAGGCATGGCGGAAGTCAGTCGGCGAACCAATGTCAATCCACGTCCCGCTGATAGGAAAATAGCTCACACGGTGTCCGGCGGCAATAGCGTCGGTGATGAAGTCAGTGGCATCCGTGCGCCGGTCGGCGGGCAATCCGTCAAGCAACCTGTCTGACACAAGATATATTCCGGCATTAGCATAATAGGAATATGACGGCTTCTCCTCAAGCGAAGTGACCCGCGCCCCGTCGGTGGTTAGGATAGCGTATGGCACCGACACATTGTAGGGAATCACCGCCACCGTTATGTCAGCTTCCTGACGCAGATGGTGGAGATATAATTCTTCGAATGAGATGGTGGTGAGCAGATCGGAATTCATGATTAATGTGGTTCCGCGGGAACCTGGTCCGGTCAGCCTGACCGCCCCCATGGTCCCCATGAAAAACGGTTCTCTGACACACTTGACACTCACTCCGGCCACCGGACGGGCAAAATGCTCCTCCACCTGATCGGCCAGATAGTTGACCGTGACATGAATGTCATTGATTCCAACCGCCGCAAGCGCCTCCACATTATAATCTATAATGGCCTTCCCTTCAATCTTGAGCAACGGTTTGGGAGTTGTCAGGGTCATTGGCCTCAGTCGCTCTCCCTTTCCTCCGGCCATGATTACGGCCTTTAGCGGAAGAATGGTCCTGACCGATGTGGTGTCAAGAATCCTCTCTATATGCCCCTCGCGGTCAAGCACGGGAATAAGGGTCTTGCCGGCAAGACGCATCTCTTTCAGAGCCGCCACGTCGACCGATTCGGCTGACAGAGCGCTGAAATCACGGTGCATGGCCTCGCTTACCGAAGCATCAAGACTGATTCCACGCAGAAGGGCGCGACGAATATCACCGTCGGTCAGAGTTCCGACCATGACCCCGTCATTGTCGGTCACGAGAAGGGTCATTCGGCTTCCCGGAAGGCTGTTTATGGCTCCGAGTGCTTCAAGTAGCGTCTGATTATGATTAATAATGTGGCTGTTCATCATAAAAATAACAATTCCGGATGATTATTGGTTTGCGCCGATTATGGTTTCGGCTATGGTCCAGTCAAGAAGTGAGTCAAGGTCCACACTCCGGCTCCGCGGCATCTCATAGGGAATCCTCCGCGGCATTGCTCCGAGTGGCAAACGCCTGATGGAATCGGGATTGATAACATAGACCGCACCATTATACTGCCACGCCTTCGGGGCATCCTGGCGTCGGGTGATAAGTCCGTCTCCTTTCGACACATGAAGCATGCCGGTCGACGGGTCTGTCTCAAAGCAGTCATAGTAAGGATTGCATGCAGCTTCAACCACACTGACCACCATATCGGCGGACGGGGTGTAGAGTCTAAGACACCCCTCCACGTCGGCCACGGTGCGCAACGGCGAGGTGGGCTGGAGAAGCACCACGCAGTCATAATCCACTCCGCGCCGGGTAGCCTCGTCCATAGCGTCAAGTATCACCTCTCGGCTTCCGGCCGTGTCGGTGGCCAGTTCAGCCGGGCGTCGGTAGCCGACTTTCAAGCCGGTCAGTTCAGCAGTTGCGGCTATCTCGTCATCGTCAGTTGAAACGATTATGCGGGAGTCATCGGTCAAGGCACGGGCCACCTCGATAGAGTAGTGGATAAGCGGTTTCCCGGCAAGCGGACGAATGTTCTTTCGGGGAATCCCTTTGCTGCCGCCACGGGCCGGAATCACAAAGAGCGGTTTCATGTGAGTGGTATTATATCGTAGAACTTCTTCTTTCTCAAAGCCTCCGGATCGGCGGAATCAATGGCATCGACTATCCTCGTAAGAGTGTCTGGGCCACAGTATGGATTCACGGCACGTCCGGCCATATTCCGTCCCTCGTCACTGAGGGCATACTCTATGGCGCGGGCAATATTGTCGGGTGAATCCTCGGCATGAATCACACTCTCGCCCCGGAGGCGTCCCTGCTGGCGGATGCCGATGTCGACGGTAGGAATTCCCGCCGACGGCACCTCCACTATTCCACTCGAAGAGTTACCGACCACGGCTGCCACACAGCGGAGAGCCGACAGATAGCGCACTCGTCCGAGCGACGGCACTGCAAAGGCTCTGCCCGGATTCGATGCTACATATTCCTCGGTCATGCGGATGATCACCTGTCCGCCGGCATCGTTGTTAGGATAAGTGAACAGCACCTTCATGGACGGGAAACGGTCAAGTGCTGAAAGCAGATTGCCAAAAAGTGTTGCAGTGGAATTATCGTCGAGCGTGGCGGGATGATATGTCACAAGCAGAGTGTCAGGACCTATGTCAAATCCCACCGAGGTTGCGAGGGAGTCACGATCCATAACCGGACCGTTGAGCAGATTGTAGACCCCGATGGCACCGGTATTGATTACCCGGTCAGGCTCCTCACCCATAGCTATGACACGACGGCGATAAGGTTCGCAGGCGGTCAGATGGAGCGAAGCCATCTTGGATATGGCATGGCGGATGGAATCGTCAATCGCACCTTCGGATATTTCACCTCCGGCAATGTGAACAATCGGAATCCTCATCATCATTGCCGCAGCAGCTGCCGAGAGCATCTCGAAGCGGTCACCGAGAATCACCACGATATCAGGGGCAAGTTCCGCGAATCTCTCTGCCATTCCATCCATACATTGAGCCATTGACCGCACCTTCCCTCGCGGAGTGTCAGCGTCGGCATCCATCGCCACTGTCACAGGCTCGAATCCGTCAGCACGAATCTCACTCAGGGTACCTCCGAAGCGGTCAGAGAGGTGCATGTTCGTAGCTATGACGCACACGTCGCGTCCACGCTCACGCAGCGCGACGGCAATGGGACTTAGCAGGCCCCAGTCAGCGCGGGTTCCGGTAATAAAAGCTATTCTGTTCATCAGGTCGGGGACGATTTGCAGGTTGTTGCGGGTCAGTATTCTCGCTGACCGAAAATATCAGTGCCGACACGCACCATAGTGGAGCCGCACTCCACAGCTATGTCACGGTCATCGCTCATGCCCATTGAAAGCACCGAAAACTTTGTGTCGCCACTGAATTTCCCTTGTCGGAGTGAGTTGAAAATATCTTTAAGAGCCATGAAATCACGGCGGATAATGTCGGCGTCATCAGTCAGTGTGGCCATGCCCATGATTCCACGCACCCTGACGCCGGGAGTAGAGTCAGGGTCCCATGAGTCCATAAAGCGCCTGAACTCCTCGGGGCGAAATCCGGTCTTGCTTTCATCGGAGCCTACGGTGACTTCAAGCAGAATATCGGTGACGCGCCCTGCTCTGACCGACTCATCGCTAATGCATCGTAGCAGATGTTCGGAATCAACACTCTGTATCAGACTGATGTATGGCAGAATTCGGCGCACCTTGTTTGTCTGCAAATGACCGATAAAATGCCAGCGGATGTCAGCGGGGAGCGACTCAGCCTTAGCCACAAGCTCGTTGGCACGACTCTCGGCAAACGCCCGCTGTCCGGCATCATAGGCTTCACACAACCGCTCGGCAGGATGGAATTTTGACACCGCCACAAGCTCCACCCCATCAGGGACAGAGGCTGCTATCCGGCGTAGATTTTCGGCTATCCGGGTCATTCCGCCTCTTTCTTGCCGGAGAGATTGGCGTCATAGACGTCCATGATGGGAGTCTCTGAAATCGAAACAATCTCAAAATCGGCCATAGTGCCTTTCATTCCTTCCATAAAGCGGTCAAATGCGCCTTTGAATCCTGTGGCAGCCACAAGAATCTGTGAAACGGAGCGCTTCTCAACTGCTGTTTTCTCATCAAGAGTGATAAAGGCAACCTTGACAAGATACCAGCGGTCGGCAGAGTCATCGCGGAATATTTCAGCAATTTTGGTGCGCTTAACAGCCGACACCGAGTATTCGCCGGAAATAAACGGAGTCATTTCCTCGATTATGCGGGCTTCAGCCTCCGTAAACGACAGAGCGTCGACCATATACGGCTCGGTCACTTTTTTCACCGCACCGTTTTCCATTGTCTTATCGTAGCGTACTTTACATTCAAACCAGTTAGCCATTTCTTTAGTATTTTAAAATGTTATGATTGGATTATTGTTTCACCGGCAGCCATCAATCCGCCACCGGTCAGTTATTGCAAAGTTACACAGATTTTGCTTCGATTGCAAGTTTTTCATTACCTTTGCGGCTATCTATGTTGACAGCAGCGATTTTCACCACAATAGAATTTTATGTCATCGCGGCAGTTGTGGCTGCGGCGATTGTTGCATTCATGGGTAAACGCGACGATCCTTCCGCCGCACGTCAGATTCTTCTTGCCACGGAGCTACGCCACTCGGGCGAGGATCGGGAGGACGCCATCGAACTCATTGCGCTCGACGACGGCAACGTGCTTCTACGTCGCCACGGAATTAAAGGAATCGGTAGTGAGGGCGCTGTGAGCCTTGCAATCACGGTCAAGGGTTTTGATGTCTTTATAAAAGAGCGGCTCACATCCGGACTGGGTGAACCGACCGACACCGCAGAGGTGCTTCTCGACTTCATGGGGCAAGAGCGTTACTTCATCAACTACACCTCTGAGCAGACCGACCGAATGGTCGCCTTGACATTCCACAACCGTCCATCAATGCACGTTATCAAAAAAATGCTCTGAACCGACAAAAAACGGGAGGCTGCACCGAAGCGCAACCTCCTGTCAGTTATAAGTATATCCCGGGGGATTATTTCACAATGACTTTTCTGACAGTCTGTCCGGCCTTGACCACATAAACGCCCTGATTAGCGGGGATTACGGTCTTGGCCTGACCCTGACCTGCATAGAGTGTCTTGCCATCCACGGCGTAAACGGTAACCTGAAGGCCTTCAGCTCCGGTAACTATGATGGAGTTACGTGCCGAAGCTATGGTTACAGATTCACCGGTGACGCTGTCAAGTCCTGAAAGCTGATAGGTGATGGTAGCTACATTCGAGGGAAGCGACACACCCTTGTTATAGACGGTCACAACACTGTAGGAATATGTGGTACCGTCGACCACGTTGGCATCGGTGTACTCACAGGTTTCCACTGCGGTATCGTTGATCTTCACACCGTCGCGGTAAATGTCATAGTTGCTGAACAGAACAGTGACAGGCGCACCGGCCGGAATGAAGGTCACATCATCAACCATCAGCATGAATGCGTTTGTAGCGCATGAATTGATGGCAAAGTATTTCGCACCGGCGGGAACCTCGAAATCAATATAAGTCCAGTCAGACGGAAGCCGGTTCACTGTCTTGACCTCAATGAAGTCAGCAGGATCGGTAGAGCCTGTCGAATACCAAACCTTAATCATTTCAGGATAATTCTCGGAATAGCTCTTGGCAAAGAACGAGATTGTCTGGGCGGTGCCGTTGAGTTCGGGTGAAATAGCCCACTCGTCAGATTTACCGCCGTCATAACGGTAGAGAGCGAAGAGATATTTCGTTCCGGAATGAGCGTTGAAATATTTGTTTCCGGCACCGATGACATTTGTATCCCAAATCCAGAAAGAGCCTTTGGTGACACCGTCAACAATGTTGGGAATCTGAATGTCAGAGAATCCGTCGACGGGAACCCCATCCTTGTCAACAAATGTCCACTCTCCGTAGCGTGAAACAAACGAGAGTCCGTCCTCAAAGTCCTCAGTGACTGCATCGGCTGGAATCGAGGCGAAATCAGGAGTATCCCATGTGAGCTTAACGGCAGCTCCATCAGGTGTGGCAGTGAGTGCGGTGGCGGCAGGAAGTGTGGAGGGAACCGGAGTAACTGTTACGGCAGAACCCAGATTATTGTCAGTGTTCTGATCGCCGGCAAGCACTACCTTGCCCTTGAAAGTGAGAGGATCTACAGCGTCAGGTGCCATCACAAGGTCAAAATTATAATTGCTGCTCATACCTGCGGCAAGATTCTGACCGGTAGTGGTCGCCACGAGTTCATCATCCGAATAGAGTTCAACGGTGAATGAAGCGGCTGTGGCAGAGCCTTCGTTGGCCACGGTTACGCTGACGGTGTATTCATCACCTGTAGTCACCCTCTCAGGAGCATTGATACCGGTCACTGCAAGATCGTCGGCATAGAGAGTAGCTATTTTGATGTTATCAATAATGGTGTAGGCAGCCGCCTTGACAATGCTGTAGAAGTTGACCTGAATGGTCTTTCCGGCATACTCAGAGAGGTCAACCATCACGCGGTTCCAAGAGTTGGCCGGACCGGTTTCGCTGACGATAACCGTCTTGAGGGTCACATATTCCTCAGCACCCTTCTCTCTGACACCGATTGCGATTTCATTAATGTCAGGAGTCTGGTCATCGAGATAGATGTTAAATGTATAGAACGTAAGTGCGGGATTTTCCATGCCCTCAAGTGTCACCAGACCGGTGAACAGGTTAGCATAAGAATCCTCATACACACCCATCATACCAAACATTCGGTTATCACCGTCCTGTGACGGAACAAGTCCGTCGTCATAAATCGACCAGGTTGCAGCTCCGCCGCCGGTGGTACCGACAATATACTTATCGAGATCATTATCGTTTGAAAGGGTCAGTCCGTGATAGGGAGTTCCGACAGGGATGAGTGCGCTTAGCGACTTATCTATCAGCTTGCTGTAGCCACAGTCATTTTCAGCCAGCACAGCATACTGCATGAACCGCTGATCGCCTTCGCGGACAGCCTGATAGGTGATGGAAGTTTCACTGACAGGTGTCACGATGGGGACCATCATTTCACCAGCAACCACACAGAGCTGATAGCGGATCATCGAAGCATCAAGCGGAGCGCCGTTGGCCATGGTGGTGACGGGATTCCAGGTTACAGTAACCTCGCCCACATTATCGGTCTCGAATGCGGTCACGCCTGTGACTGATTCAGGATAGTCCAAACCGACAAAAACCGACTCTGTCACTTCAGTGCTGCTGCCGACCGAACTGTAGGCAATGACGGTATAGGTATAGTCACCCGATTCAGTTAGGTTGTCGGTATAAGTGAGATTTGTGTTGACAGCAGGTGCGGTCCATGTATGAATCACGTCAGTGCCTCGGAGCAGTTCCACTTTAGTCAGCTCACTAAGCTCATTACCGCCCACGGTGACAGCCGGAGTGGTGAAAGAGATTGTGGCCGAGAGTGCGCCGCTATAGCCGGGTGTGACGGTGAAGTCGGTCACAGGGGCGGGACAGTCAGGCACCTGAGGAGCGCTGACGGAGAAGTCATCAATGTAAAGATAATACATATCACTGTCAGATATGCCGTGGAATCCGAAGTAATAGTTTCCGTCAGTTTCAGGAATAAATTCCACCGACCACATCAGCGGATTTTCTTCAAATATATAATCAATCACCGTAGGCTCGAGGAGCGTTATGGTCATGCCCTCGACCGTAGCGGAGCGTCCGGCTTTGATTTCGAGACGTTCAGGGAAATTGGGGTGCCAGGCGCTGATTTGAGCAGAAATAACGTAAATTTTTCCGGCCTCGAGCTTCAACGCGGGCGAAATCAACCAGTCGTCCATGCTGAGACTCGGATTATAGCCCATACGGGCATAACCGTCATGAGCCATCCATGTCCTGCCGTCGCCATTGGCGTCAATAGTCGTGAATCCGTCAAGACTGTCATCAAACGTGGCGGTGAAGGGAGGAACCGCACATCCTAATGTGACAGAGTTGGAGCGGGCAGGCTGTGATGAGAGATTACCTGAAATGGCCACAACCTCATAATAGTATTCGGTTACCTGATCAGGTATTGCCAGATTTTCGGTGAAAGTGGTGCCGGAAATCTTTTCGGCCACAACCACATTGTCGGGGAAGCGGGTGACGGTGTATTTCATTTCGTCAACATCGATGTAACCGCCGTTGACCGAAGCGGTGACCGGAAGCCAGGTCACGGTCATGACCCCGTCGGAATATGCGGCTGTCACCGTTGTTGACTCGGGGGTATCGGCACCGACATATGCCTTCACTTCAACCACCGGACTCGAACCGACCGAATTGCTTGCGACAATTTCAAATGTGTATAATCCAGCTTCCTGAACCGTGACAGGAGCCGAAACCTCAGCGCCGTATGCGGCAGTGCCTGTAGCTGCAACCTGACCGTTGGCTTTCACGGTGTAGGAAATTTCACCTGTGGCGGGGTTGCCGCTATAGAGTGTAGCCGGAGCCTTAAAGTCAATCGAACCCGTGAGCGAGCTGCCGGTGAAATTTGCCTTAGCATCAGTCACTACTGCCGGCGCATCAGCCTCTGCGTCAGGCTCGGGTATTGCCAGACCACACACCTGTTCACTCCCGGGGAAGTAGTAGATTACTGTAGCGGCACCGGTGGTAGTGTTGACCTCGGTCAGAAATCCTTCCTGAGCGGTGTTGTAGACCGTCCAGAAAAGGCGATCGGTTTTCGGGTCAAAGATAGCGTCGGACGCATAGAGCGAGTCAAAGCCGGTTTGGCCCACTTTTGTGATAGCACCCGAGGATTTATCAACTTTATAAAGTGTTGATCCGGTACAAATCACATCTTCATCCTCATTTGAAGGTATTTCGCAGTCACTGTAGATGGCCCAGAGATTACCGTGGCTGTCACAGGCTATTGCGTTCCAGATGCCGGGATTGTCAGCCGCCATCACTCCGATAGGCTCGAAGCTCACACGTTCATCCTCAATGTCAAAGAACACTTTGGCCAATACATACTGATTGCTGTTATTGATAATACCGTAGACATTGGAGGTGGTGGCATCGTAGGTCATCGAATAGGTATAGTATGCACCGTTTATCCATAAATCATCCGATCCGGTCTCCATATTGTAACCGGTATAGAGAATGCTGGCACTCCAGGGGCTTGGATAATACTCGCAGGTGAAATACCAGTCACCCAGAAGCACACCTCCATATTCGGCCTTAGCATATTTGAAAAGCTGGGTGAACTTCTGTGATGAATTGGTGGGAATGGTATAGAGGCCACCCGAGGTGGCGTAACCGTCACGAGTCAGTACCGTACCGTAAAGTACAGGTAGATTGGCAGCCTCTGCCAACGATGCAGCCCGGTATGGAGCTTTCACCCTGAGTCCGGAACTCTTTGCGGGTGAGGCAAATACATTTTTGCTGCCCGATACGCTTGCAACAGGTCTTTTAAGCACACCCTTAGCACTGACCCGGGCAGGAGGTGCCGTGACCTTTACTGCCGGAGTTAATTGTGCCGACGCAGCCCTCCGCGATGCGGGAGCAGCCATGACACTCACAGCAGTAAGAGCCGCTACGAGCAGCGGAAAAAATCGCAATAGATTTTTCTTCATAGCTATCATTCTGCGGTTTCATGGATTGGTAGGGACAGCGGTCGAAACCTTTTACCGCTGCCTGATAATGAAATATTGATATAAATGATTGTTACTTAAAAAGATTGGTTCTGACTACAAAGTTAGGAAATTCATTTGATATTCACAAATATAGCTTCCTGACAGGGGGAAATGACAGTGACCCCGACAGGGATGGAATCAGCCGGCAAAACTGATGATGAGCCACGTGGAAATACTCATGTAAATGAGCATGCCAATAATGTCGTTAGTGATCGAAATGAAGGGACCGGTGGCAAGTGCCGGGTCAATCTTAAATTTTTCAAGACTAAGAGGCACAAATGTGCCGAACACGGAGGCAAAAATCACCACGCAGAATAGCGAAATCGACACGGCAAGGGTTGTCATTTCATGTCCGTGGCCAAGTTTAAAGAAATTGTAGACAAACACCAGCAAGGCTATGATACAGCCGTTAATCAGGCCCACGCCAAGTTCCTTGATGAGCTGCTTGGCCGATTTCTTGATGTCAAGCGAGCCGTTGGCCAGACCCTGCACCACGATGGCCGATGACTGCGTACCGACGTTTCCACCGGTGCCTCCGATGAGCGGAATAAAAAGGGCCAGTGCTGGATCAAGCTCAAATCCTCCTTCAAAATTTCCGAGAATCAGTGAGTTACATAATCCGCCAACCATGCCGATGAGCAGCCACGGAAGTCGGGCTTTGGTCTGAGTGAAAAGGGTGTCATCGCTCTCCACATCGGTTGAGAGACCTGATGCCAACTGATAGTCACGCTCCGATGAGTCACGCACCTGATCCATCACGTCGTCGACGGTGATGCGACCGACAAGCCTACCTATCGAGTCGACAACAGGCATGGCTACAAGGTCATATTTCTCGAAGTCGAGAGCCACGTCATCAATCGGAGTGTCGGCCTTGACCGAAGGGAAGTCCTGCTCCATGACGTGCTTGATTTTCGACACCGAGGGGTGGGTGATGAGGGTCTTGAGCGGCAGGATTCCGCGCAGACGCTCCTCATTGTCGACCACATAGACCTGATAGACTTCATCCAGGTCCTCAGCCTGAAGCCTCATCTGGCGGATACATTCGGGCATTGACCAGTTTTCGTTGACCACGATCATTTCCGTACCCATCAATCCGCCGGCGGTATCCTCGTCATACTTAAGAAGATCGATAATGTCGCCCGCCTGCTCTACGTCGTCAATGTGAGAGAGAATCTTTTCACGCTCCTCTTCATCGAGTTCCTGAATGATGTCCACAGCATCGTCGGTGTCGAGATAGTCAATCTGCTTGGCAATATCCTCGGCATCCATTTTGGAGAGCAGCTTGCGGCGGTCGTCCTCATCGAGTTCCATCAGCACGTCGGCAGCCGTCTCCTCGTCGAGAAGCTTGTAGAGATACTCGGCCTCGTCAAGGTCAAGATCCTGATACAATTCGGCAATATCGGCCGGATGGAGGTCGGCAAGCTCCTCGCGGGCAGCATCGTCGGCCCGGTCATCGATTATCTTACGGACATGCTCTATATATTTTGGCGAAAAGTCTTTCATTTCATTCAGTCTGACTGCTGGTTGGGAAATCGGGGTGAAGTTTCGCCGTCAGTGGCGGCTAAATCATATTGGTAAGCTCCACAAACCGGGCCACCGTCAGTTGCTCCGGACGCATGTTGAGCAGCTCGCTGTCAGGCAAAGGGACTCCGGCGGGGAAAAGTCCGCGCAGTGAGTTGCGAAGGGTTTTGCGCCGCTGTCCGAACGCCGTTTTCACCACCGTGCGAAACCGCGCAGGGTCACAGCCGAGGTCAGTGACTCCGTTTCGCTTCATCCTGATCACTCCGCTCTGAACCTTAGGCGGCGGACAGAACACTTCAGGACCGACCGTAAAGAGATATTCAACATCATACCAAGCCTGAAGCAACACACTCAGAATGCCGCGGGCCTTACTTCCGGCAGGCGCAGCCAACCGCTCGGCCACCTCCTTCTGCAACATTCCGGAGCAAACCTCCACCTGATCCTTATAGTCAAGAACCTTGAAGAAGATCTGCGACGAGATGTTGTAGGGATAATTGCCTATCACATTAAATTTACCCCCGTCCGGGTAGATCGCTGCCAAATCGAGTTTAAGGAAATCTGCATCCAGAATCCGACCGGCAAGTCCGGGATAATTGCGACGGAGATATTCAATGCTCTCGCCATCAATCTCGGCCACCTTGAGATCAAAACCATCGGCAAGAAGATACTTGGTCAGCACCCCCATGCCGGGTCCAATCTCCATCACCGGCACATCACGCCACTCATCAAGAGTGGATGCGATGCGACGTGCCACCGACTCGTCGGTCAGAAAATGCTGACCAAGAGCCTTTTTAGGCCTCACTTCGGGGCGCTGCTGTCGTGACGGAAACCTGCTCATTATTCAGACCTCTAAATTCTACTGCAAAAGTAATCATTATTTTTAAGAATCCACCCACTTCCCCCAATTTATCAATTCTCCGAACTCCTCAGCAGGAATTATTCACGCTCGTTATCGCAGCTCAAAGTTATGACCCTTTGAAGATAAGTGAATTTTTTCGTAAATTTGCACATCAAAAAAAAACAATCATCACTCAAACCATAATGCAATGAATATCAATACATTAATGGGGGGGGTAATCGCATCAAATGGATTGATTATCTCAAAGGAATGACCATAATAGGAGTGTTTTTCGTTCATTCCTCCGGCCATCCCTCCTGGTGGACTCCAAATCACGTCAACACAATTTTCTTTTTCTTAGCCGGAATCTTCTTCAAACCAAGACCTTTCGTTGAATTCGTTCGACGCCATGCATGGACTCTGCTGATTCCTTTCATCCTCTTCTTTCTGTTATCATATCCATATAAAATAATGCTGCATTTATGGGATGCCGGATCGATTGAAGGATTTGACTGGGGAATGCCGCTTGATCTATTTCAAATAAGGAATCGTTCTGATTACCTGCGCTTAAATGTGTCTCTATGGTTCATTCTTTGCATATTTTGGGTGCAGATTTTTTATTACTGCATCTCCCGCCTACCGCTATGGGCAAATGCACTCACACTTCTTGCGATCTGGCTACTTTGGGATTTTTTCGCACAGATTCCCGCACCATTCATGATCAACAGGGCGATATGTTGGACCCTATATTTCGGCCTTGGAAATCTTACGGGACAATATATCATCAAACTGGTCGAAAATCCCCGCAACTCTGCTATGATCTTCATTGCAGGAAGTGTGATAATGCTCCTTATTGACCTGTTGCTTGACCGTTCCGGGTTGTCAAAAAACATCTTCTTTATCTGTTGGTGTATTGTCGCCGTTGCAGGAGCTTCATTTCTTAAGAAATTGCCCGGACTTGACTGGCTCGGATTTTTCGGGGCCAACACATTGCTGATTCTCTGCACTCATATATGGGTGCTTACGCCGTTCGAGAGGTTGATGTTCAAGCTGACAAGAACTACGTCTCCACTTTATGCGGCAATAATCACACTGTTCACCGCCATTTTCGTCATACCCATCATCCTTATCGTAAACCGCTATTTTCCCTTTGCCGCCGGGAAGCATGAAAAGACAACGCAAAAATAGCTCTGCACCCGAGAATTTCCGAGGACCCGAAAGAGTTTGTGGTAAAATGCAAAGAACGCTCAGATGAAACCGTGGCAAATATCATGATTACGCAAATCTGACAAATTGATGCTATGCTTGCAAAAGTGCTGAAAAAATTAGAAGCAGAGTTTATAAACGATGGCGGAATAAGAGAAGCAATGGCTCAAGCTCGCAAACGCTATCGCGGGGATTGATTATTCCGGCTCAAAATTATAAATCTTATAATATCAAACTAAACCAAGCGCATCCTGCGTGGCGGGATGCGCTTGATTGTGAGTTATGAAAGAAGTTTTTTAACGGGAGTGGGCGCTGAGGGATTCGAACCCCCGACCCTCTGCTTGTAAGGCAGACGC
>CAZKNK010000048.1:0-18040 GCA_964554195.1 uncultured Staphylococcus sp. | reverse complement strand
GTCAGGCTAATGAGCAGATGCGGGCGAGCAGACTGATTTTGTTCCACTGGTCAGTGAAGTTTAGACCACGGCTGATGTAGGAGCGTAGCTTGAAGCCGCTCATCGGGCTTATGGCAAGGCGTTCCATCGGGATGAATCGTGTGGCATAGTTGACTGCGTCAAGGACATCGTCGGGTGACTCCATGAGGGGGTCATGGGCTGATATCAGTCCGAGAACCACCCGTTTGTCAGGAGCGACGTGTGAAAGGACGTCGAGTGTCTCCAGATTGTTTAGGTCAAAGGGGAGATAGAAAATGTCCACATTCAGACGGGAAAGCACTTCGGGCATAATATTGTCAGGCGAAACTTCGGCATCCCATTCCGGTACAATCGGGTTTCCGCCGGAGATATAGATGGATTTGACAAGGTCAGAAGGCAGATCGGCAATCGAACGGTTTATGATGTCGATGTAATTGTCAAAGAGCTGCGAGGGATTGATTCCGGAGGTTATGCAGCGGTCAAGGAATGTGGGGTCGGTGAGTCGGCCTGCTACGGTATCGTCAAGCTGAATGTGTCGGCATCCGAGTTCATAGAAGCGACGTATGGTCTGATTATATGCCGCGGCAATGTCGTCGATGAGAGTGTCGGGCGAAGAGTAAAGCTTGTCGGGCTGTCCGAGTGTCATCTTGATAATGGTGCGGTAGAGGTCGGCCGGTGATGGGATGGTCTGTTTCAGAGCGGCCCGACCGTTAACCGTGGCCGAGAGGAGTGAAAGTGTAGCAAAAAACGGGTGTTCGGGATTATATTCGATTCGACCGGTGAAGCGGAGCAGATCGGTCATGAGTGTTTCATCCTGAAGGATGCTACCGCGGTCAATGTTTTCTTTTGAGATTCCGTTAAGACCCATGTAGAAATCCTTGCCCCAGTGATTGCGGCGGAGTTCGCCGGATGTGACGTAGTCGAGATTGTTTTCGATTTGTTTCTCCACCACTTCTTTAAATGCTTTATCCTGTTCGGCAGCGAGCTGTTCGGCAGAGATTCGACCGGCTTCAAAATCTTCTTTGGCCTGAGCGAGATAGTCAGGTGCGAGATAGCTGCCGATAACGTCATATTTCAGTTTTGCATCCATAATTTTAAGCGAAGGCCCGATTTAGGGTCGGGCCTGAATTACGTTTATGTATTAAAGGGAGATGAATGTCAAGCGATGATGCCGTGTTTCTTAAACACTTTGGTGATTTTCTCAACCGCTGTGGTGACCTGATCCATGGTGTGGGTGGCCATAAGGCTGAATCGGATGAGAGTGTCGTGTGGAGCGACGGCGGGGGAAACCACGGGGTTAACGAAGATGCCCTCGTCGAGAAGGTCACGTGTGATTGCGAATGTCTTGAAATCGTCGCGGATAAAGAGGGGAATGATGGGAGTGGAAGTGTTTCCGATCTCTATTCCGGCGTTGCGGAATCCGTCGAGTGCGTAGTTGGTGAGCTTCCAAAGGTTTTCCTGACGCTCAGGTTCCTTCTCCATGATGTCAATGGCGGCCAGAGCTGCGGCAGTGGAGGCCGGAGTGATGGACGCAGTGAAAATGTAGGAGCGGGAGTGGTGGCGGAGGTAGTTTGTGATTTCCTTGTCAGTGGCAATGAAACCGCCGAGCGATGCGAATGATTTGGAGAATGTACCCATTATGAGATCCACGTCATCGGCCACGCCGTAATGGTGGCAAACACCGCGACCGCCGGGGCCGAACACGCCGATGCCGTGAGCTTCGTCGACCATGACGCTGGCGTCATATTTCTTGGCAAGTTCGGTGATTTTCCTGACGTCGGCCACGTCGCCTTCCATGGAGAAAACGCTGTCGGTCACGATGAGTTTAACCTTGTCAGGTTCGCAGCGCTGAAGCTGGCGCTCAAGCGACTCCATGTCATTGTGCTTATATTTAAGCTGCTGGCTGAATGAGAGCCGGCGTCCCTCGATGATTGAAGCGTGATCCTGCTCATCCCAGAGAATATAGTCCTCACGACCTGTGAGAGTGGAAACCACACCGAGATTCACCTCGAAACCGGTGGAATAGATCATCACGTCCTCTTTACCGATGTATTCGGCCAGACGGGCTTCGAGCTGCTTGTGGAGGTCAAGAGTACCGTTGAGGAAAGGCGATCCTGCACAACCTGTACCGTACTTACGAGTGGCGGCGATTGCTGCTTCCTTGATACGCGGATCATTGACGAGTCCCGAGTAGCAGGTTGAGCCGAACATCAGTACCTTTTTGCCGTTGATGATCACTTCAGGATCCTGTTCGGATGAAATAGCACGGAAATAGGGGTAGATACCGGCAGCTTTAGCCTGCTGAGGCACGGTATATTTTGCGAGTTTCTGCTGTAATAATTTCATTTTTGTATCGCTAAAACTAACGTAGTTTTTCTCTAACGGGTTAAACAGGCTGCAAAAATAGCTAAAATTTTTTACATTTTATTAGCTTTTCCGCGCTTTTTGTGTCAAAAAATGTTATCAGGGCTTAGTTTGCTGAAATGAATGAGTCCTTGAAGCCGAGGAAATAAAGAATTCCGTCAAGTCCGATAGTGGAAATGGATTGATTGGCGGTTTTGCGCACCTTAGGCTTGGCGTGGAAAGCAATTCCCAGCCCGGCGGTGGAAAGCATGGGCAGGTCATTGGCGCCGTCGCCCACGGCGATGGTCTGGGCAATGTCGACATTCTCCACCTGGGCGATGAGCCGAAGAAGTTCGGCCTTACGCTTTCCGTCGACAATGTCGCCGAGATAGCGTCCGGTCAGTTTTCCGTCGACAATCTCCAGTTCGTTGGCATAGACATAGTCAAAGCCGAATTTCTGTTTGAGATAATTTCCGAAGTAGGTGAATCCGCCCGAAAGGATAGCCGTCTTGAAACCGGCACGTTTAAGCACCTCCATCATCCGCTCCACGCCTTCAGTGACAGGCAGATTTTCAGCTATCTCCTTCATGACGCTCTCATCGAGACCCTTGAGCAGGGCAACCCTTTCGGTGAAGCTCTCGCAGAAATCAATCTCGCCCCTCATGGCCCGTTCGGTGATGGCTCTGACCTTGTCGCCCACACCGGCGCGTTCGGCGAGTTCGTCGATGACTTCCGTTTCAATCAGTGTAGAATCCATGTCGAAGCAAATCAGACGGCGGCAGCGGCGATACATTGTGTCCTCCTGCATGGAAATGTCAAAATCATCCTCGGCGGCGAGTTGCATGAATCGCTCCTGCATGGCCCGATAATCAATCGGCGTCCCTCTGACAGAGAACTCCACGCATGATTTTGACAGTGGCAGTTCCTCCTCACCCAACGGCATGCGGCCCGTGAGACGCTGAATGCCGTCGATGTTAAGGCCCTGACGAGCTATTTCAGCCGCCACGTTGGCAAAGTGACGCGCCTTGAGCCTGCGGCCCAGGATTGTGATGATCCAACGGTGTTTTCCCTGCATTCCTACCCAATGTTCATACTCTTTGGTGGTGATGGGTGTGAATCGGATGGTGATGTTAAGTTCGGATGCCTTGAATAGAAGCTCCTTCATGATTCCGCCAGACAGATGCGAGTCGGTCTTGATGAGCAGTCCGAGCGAAAGATTATGGTGGATGTCGGCCTGACCGATGTCGAGAATCGTAGCATCGTAGCGCGCGAGGATTTCGGTTATTGCCGCGGTGACACCCGGCTGATCGTGGCCGGAAAGGTTTATCAGAATCAGTTCGTGGTCAGTAGAATTCATGTTAAGTAAATTTGAGGTCGCAAAGGTAACCAAAAAAAGTGACATGGAGCTAAAAACCGGGCATAGATTCACAGAACTGTAAAAATTAGTTATTTCCGTCATTGGCCGGAGGATTGGTTTTTGAAAATTAAACGGAAATGTCTACCTTTGTGGCCGATTTATCAAGAAAGTTTTGAGACATTCTCACATATATATATTATTACTGCTGATTTCAGTAGCGTTCACCACCGCCACCGCCGGCCGGATGAGTCGGGACGAAAGCGCCCCGGTGGTAGCTGACACTATCAGGACCGAACCGGCTCCGATAGTGACTGACACGCTCGCGGCCGACACACTCGCTCCTGACAGCACTCTACTCAAGCCGGAACGGAGTATCAGGCTGAGCCGCAAGCGCATAGAGGCACCACAAACCGGACGCAGAATAGTGAGAACAAAGGTTGACCTTGAAAACAAGGTGGAATTTTCGTCGAAAGACTCCCTTGTGCTTGTCAGGACCGACAGCGCATTCATGTATGGCGACAGCCACGTGACCTACGGCAACATCACGCTCGATGCGGCAGAAATAAGTCTTGACCTGAAAAACAACAATGTGTATGCCGTAGGGGCTACCGACTCGGTGGGTGATCTGAAAGGCTCACCGGTGTTTGATGACAACGGCACCAACTACGAGGCCAAGACTATGAGTTATAACTTCGGCACCGGCTACGGATATATCACTGACATCATCACGCAGCAAGGCGAAGGCTATCTCACCGGAGGGCGGACCAAGAAAATCGACGATAACACATTCTATCTTCAGGACGGCAAATACACCACCTGTGACGATCATGAAAACCCTCACTTCTGGCTTCAGGTGACCAAGGGCAAGATGCGTCCGGGTAAGGATGTGGTGGCCGGTCCGTCGTATATGGTACTGGCGGGGCTTCCGCTGCCACTTGCGGTGCCGTTCGGCTATTTTCCGTTTTCGGACAAATATTCCTCCGGAGTGATTTTCCCGACCTTCGGCGACGACTATAACCGAGGCTTCTATCTGAGCAACGGCGGCTATTATTTCGCCATAAACGACAACATCGACATGGCTCTTACGGGCGAACTCTACACGAAAGGGTCGTGGGGAGTGCAGGCCACTTCGACCTACGCCAAGCGATATAAGTTTTCGGGCAATTTCAACTTTTCATATCTGACGACCATCACCGGTGACAAGGGAATGCCTGACTACTCCAAGATGACTAACTTCCAGATACTCTGGAGTCATCAGCAGGATTCAAAGGCAAATCCGAACATGTCGCTGTCAGCAAGCGTTAACTTCACCACGAGCGGCTACACCCGCAATGACCTTAACTCATATTATTCACAGGCATTTACGGAAAATACCAAGAGCAGTACCATCAATATGACCTACCGCTTTCCGAACTCGAAATGGTCGCTGTCAACAACGGCCAACGTGTCACAGCGTACGCAGGACTCCACGCTCTCGGTATCATTTCCGAACTTCACGCTGACCATGTCACAGGTGTATCCGTTCAAACGCAAGCGCGGAACGGGTGACGAGCGATGGTATGAGAAAATCAAGTTGAGTTATTCGGGACAGTTTAACAACTCACTCACAGCCCAGCAGGATGTGTTTTTCAAGAAAAGCCTGATTAAAGATTGGAGAAACGGAATGAAGCACTCGATTCCTATTGCCGCTACATTCAATGTTTTGAAATATATCAATATCACACCATCCATATCACTGACCGACCGAATGTATAGCTCAAAAGTGCGCCGCGAGTGGGACCCCAATGCTTCGGCCGAGGTGATGGATACGACTTACGGATTTTATAACGTGTGGGATTTCACGTCGTCTGTATCGCTTGACACGAAACTCTACGGTTTTTATCAGCCGCTGCCGTTTTTGGGCGATAAAGTGAAGATGATCCGCCATGTGTTCACCCCAACCATTTCGTTCAGCGCGGCACCTGACTTCGGGTCATCATTTTTCGGATATTACGGCAATTATGATTATCCCGATGCGAACGGTCAGATGCAGACGCGCACTTACTCCTATTATCCCAACTCCCTTTTCGGCGTTCCGGGGCAGGGAAAAAACGGCTCGGTGTCTGTTTCGCTGTCAAACAACGTGGAGATGAAGGTCAAAACCGACAATGATTCAATAGGGGAGAAGAAGATTTCGCTGATCGAGAACTTCACTGTATCACAAAGCTACAATTTTGCAGCCGATTCGATGAACTGGAGTAACATCAACACCTCCATCATGCTCCGACTGGTGAAGAACTTCAATCTGAACCTTAACGCTACGTGGGACGTCTATACGTATCAGCTCAACGAAGCCGGCAATCCGGTCAGGGTTAACAGGACCCGACTTCAGGCCGGAAAGGGATTGGGACGACTGTCGAGTACGGGAACATCGTTCAGCTACACGTTTAACAATGAAACTTTCCGACGAAAGAAGAATAATGATAAGAAAGAGACAGAGGATCAGCAATTTGCCTCGGATACCTCTGACTTTACCGGTCCGCGTAGACGGAGTGACAACGATGACAGCAGCACAGACAGTCAACTCGGTCCGGACGGCTACATGAAGTGGGAAGTGCCGTGGAGCCTGACTGTGAACTATTCGGTTAATTACGGTTATGGCACGTTTAACAAGAAGAAAATGGAGTATAACGGACGATTTACTCAAAATCTGAGTTTTTCGGGCAACATACGTCCGACTGCCAACTGGAATTTCGGATTCTCGGCGAGCTACAACTTTGACACTCACAAACTTGCATATATGAACTGTAACATCACCCGAGACCTTCACTGCTTCTCGATGTCGGCAAGTTTTGTGCCGGTAGGTCCCTATAAAAGTTATAATTTTCATATTTCGGTCAAATCATCATTGCTGTCTGACCTGAAATATGACAAACGTTCGTCGATGCGAAACGGCGTAAACTGGTATTGAATATGGCGGAATTACTCATAGAGCTTAATCCGGATTACCGTGACCTCGAGCCGCTGGTCCGGGCCGTCACTGAGCATGGACTCCCCACGGATGCAGAGATAATATATAACGGACGAAACCGGATAGCACGAATCATGGCCGGAGGGACGGCTGTGATAGTCAAGGCATTCCGTCGTCCGATGTTATTAAATGCCGTCGCCTATACGACTGTCAGGACAAGCAAGGCCAAGCGGTCATACGCCAACACGGTCAGACTTATCGAGTCAGGATTCAACGCTCCTGAGCCAATAGCTTTTTCCGAGGTCAGAAACGGATTTATGTTGCGCGAGAGCTACTACTTCTCCACTGAGGTCAAGGGGGACGATCTGCGCTACTGGGAGAGGCGCGATGATGCGGAGGAACTTGCAGAGGCGCTTGCCGGAGAGCTTGTCAGGCTCACGAAGGCAGGAATCTGTCATCTGGACCTGTCGCCCGGCAATGTGATTTTCAGTCGCGACAAGGCAACCGGCAAATATGAGTTCAGTTATATCGACCTGAACAGGATGGAGTTTGATGTGACTGACCGGAAGAAGCTGCTTCGGTCAGTGTTTGAACGCATCAATGAACTTGACCCGGTGATGGATCTTGCGTCAAGGTTCGCGCGGATTTCGGGCGACCGGAGCGGCGAGACTGAAAGATATGCCAGAAAGGTGAGAACAGATTTTGAGAAATGGCGGGAGAATAAGAGAAAATTCAAGTCGATATGGAAGAAAAAATAACCGCACTTGTGCAGACATATAATGCGGAGAAGTATCTTGACCGGGTGCTGACATCACTAAAGGACTTTGATGAACTCCTTGTGGTGGACATGGAGAGTACGGACTCCACACTTGAGATTGCACGCAGACACGGGGCGAGAATCATAACTTATCCCCGCGGAAAGCACCGGATTGTGGAGGCTTACCGCGACAAGGCTATCCATGAGGCGGCAAACAAGTGGGTGCTGGTGATGGATGCCGATGAGGTTGTCACTCCCGAGCTGCGCGATTATCTGTATGACGAAATACGCCGTGACAGCACTCCGCGCGGCTATGCGCTGACGTTTATGAACTTCTTCATGGGGCGGTTTATGAAGTGTATGTATCCCGACTATAAAATCAGGTTTTTCCACAAAGATGTCACAACATGGCCGACCGAGATTCATTCACAGCCCGAGATTGACGGGCCGGTGATAAAGATACCGAAGAAGCGGATGGAACTCGCCACAATCCATCTGGCCAATGACTCTATAGCTTCGCTTCAGGAAAAAGCGTCGCGCTACACTGAGAGCGAGGTGCCTCGCCGGAGGGGGAAATACAAGCCCTACAAAATAATCACAGGTCCGTTTTTCAGATTTTTCAAGACTTATATTCTAAAGGGCGGAATCTTTGAGGGGTATCCCGGTCTGGTGAAGGCAGCGATGGACGGCTATTATCGGTTTCTGATAATGGCTAAACTCGAGGAGGAAAGGCGCAATGGCCGCTCCCGTGATATTGACCGCTATCTTGACTGAAATTCTCTGACTGCGGCAGGGGACAGGTCAGACGATCTGACCTATCAGCGTGGCTGATGAAGCGTCGAGAATCCGGACGCGGACGGTGGAGCCGACCTTAGCGTCAGCCCGCGGAAAAACGACAGTCTTGTTTTGCTGAGTCCGTCCCACCATCTGATCTTTGCTCCGTTTGGCCACTCCTTCGACAAGCACATCAAATTCTTTGCCGATGTCGCGTCGGTTTGATGCGAGAGAGAGTTCGTTTTGCAGCGCGATCATACGGTTGAGACGATCGATTTTCACATCTTCGGGAACATTGTCAGGCATCTCACGGGAGGCGAGTGTGCCGGGTCGTTCGGAATATTTGAACATGAAGGCAGAATCGAATCCCACACGGCGCATCAGGTCAAGGGTTTGATTGAAATCCTCCTCGGTTTCATCATGAAAACCGGTGAAAAGGTCGGTTGAGATTCCACAGTCAGGTATGCGTGAGCGGATTGCCTCGATTCGGTCGAGATACCACTCGCGGGTGTATTTACGGTTCATCAGCTTCAGCACTTTGTTGCTGCCTGACTGGACGGGAAGGTGGATGTGGTTGCAGATGTTTGGGAATTCGGCAACGACGGCTATCGTTTCGTCGCTCATGTCCTTAGGATGCGAGGTGGTGAAGCGGATTCGCATGTCGGGGGCGGAGGATGCCACGCGGCGGAGCAGTTCGGCAAAATTGACAGGCTGTCCGTCAGCGTCGACCGTGTTATAGGAGTTTACGTTCTGTCCCAGAAGGGTCACCTCACGATAGCCACGGGAGCGGAGATCAGCCACTTCGTTGAGAATACTGTCAACGTTTCGGGAGCGCTCCCGGCCTCGGGTGTAAGGGACAATGCAGTAGGAGCAGAAGTTGTTGCATCCGCGCATGATGCTGACGAATCCCGACACCTGCATTCCACCGATGCGGACCGGAATCACGTCGCGGTAGGTTTCGGTGGTGGAGAGCTGTACGTTGACAGCTTTGTTGCCCGACTCAACGGCTCCGAACAGGTTGGGAAGGTCAAGGTATGAATCAGGTCCGGCCACGAGGTCAACTCCGTGGTCAGTGACGAGTTCATCCTTTACGCGCTCAGCCATGCAGCCGATCACACCGATTATCAGCGGATTTTTTTTGCCCCTCTTGCGGCGGAGAGTTGAGGAAAGCGAGGCGTGAAATGATTTTCTGTTCGGCATTGTCGCGGATGGAGCATGTGTTGAGGAGTATGGCGTCGGCGTTCTCAAGAGAGTCAGTCATAGAGTAGCCTGCGGTTTCCATCACCGAGGCCACCACTTCGCTGTCGGCTACATTCATCTGGCAACCGTAAGTTTCTATATACAAATGTCTTTTTTCTTGCATGAGAGGAAAAGTTATGGTCAAAAAAAGTTGTTAAGTTTTGTTTATGACCGTAATAATGTCTAATTTTGTGGCAAAATTACAAAAATATCGGTTATTATGGAGGATTTTATTGGCATAATTGTGGCTATCGTGATTTCGGTTGTCGCAACGGTGCTTGAAAAGAAGTGGCCGACATGGAAGAAACTTTTTTCGTCTGAGGATTCCCGACGCGAGACATCGCATCATGCGGGAGCTTCGGATGCCGAAGAATCTTCGCCATTTACAAAATCGTCCGGACTCAGTGACCATTCCCTCGGCTCGACCTACGTTCCGCTTGAGGAATATATGGAACTGACGGAGACCGGTGTGGCTGAAGAAGTCATGCCGGGTGACGTCACCGAGCCACAGTTTGCATCGTCAGAACCTGTTGGCTCTGCCGATGATGCAGAATCAACCCGCCGCGAAGCCCTTAGCCGGCATTATGCCCGGTGGCGTCAGGCGATTTTTGATTCCTTGATCATACCACCGAAATATAACGATTGAACAAATTATCACATAACAAGCAGAAATGAAATTCCCAATTCTTACTCCGCAGGAAGCTGCTGAGATTTTTAAAGACAACGACAATGTCGGATTTTCGGGTTTCACTGCCCCAGGTGCGCCCAAACACGTCACCCAGGCTATCGCTGCCCGTGCCGAAGAACTTCATGCCAAAGGCGAACCATTTAAAATCAATATCTTCTCAGGAGCCTCAACCTCTGACCGCTGCGACGGTGTTCTTGCCCGCGCCAATGCTATCGGCAAACGCACTCCTTATCAGAATCTTCCCGACCTGCGCAAACGCATCAATTCACATGACGCCCACTATTTTGACCTCCACCTTTCGGAAGTGGCTCAGAAGATGCGCTACGGATTTTTCGGCGATCTCGACATTGCAGTAATTGAAGTTTCGGACATACAGGATGACGGAACATGTGTGGTTGGTACCGGTGTCGGCAATGTGGCCACCTATGCTGCTCTGGCAAAGAAAATCATCATAGAGCTGAACGAGAAATATCGTCATTCGCTCTACGGACTTCATGACATATACATGCCTCTTGATCCCCCTTACCGCAGTGAAATTCCTATTTTCAAGCCGTCGGACCGCATCGGTTCACCGACACTGAAAATAGATCCGTCGAAGATCGTAGGAGTGGTTATGACTGACGATTACGAGGGAGTTAAACCGTTCTCGTCGCTTGATGAGACAACGATGAAGATCGGGGCAAATGTTTGCAGTTTCCTTATCGGTGAATTGAAGGCCGGTCGCATCCCGTCAACATTCCTTCCCATTCAGTCAGGCGTTGGTAATGTGGCTAATGCGGTTCTCTATGGTCTTGCCGATGCAAAGGAGATTCCTCCATTTGAAATGTACACTGAGGTTATTCAGGATGCAGTTATCGACCTGATGAAGAAGGGCCGTTGCAAATTCGGAAGCACATGTGCGCTGACAGTTTCAAATGAGGTTGAGGATGAGGTAATCGATAATATCGAATTCTTCAAGAAGCATGTGGTGATCCGCCCTGCTGAAATCTCAAACAACCCTGAAATCATACGTCGACTCGGTGTCATAGCCATGAACACCGCACTTGAGGCTGACATCTTCGGAAACATCAACTCCACCCATGTGACCGGAACCAAGATGATGAATGGTATCGGTGGTTCGGGCGACTTCACCCGCAACGCTTATATCTCGATTTTCTCCTGTCCGTCAATCACAAAGGAGGGCAAGATCAGTAATATTGTCCCGATGGTGTCACACGTTGACCATTCGGAACATTCGGTGGATATTCTCGTGACCGACCAGGGTATTGCCGATCTCCGAGGAAAGGACCCCGTTCAGCGCGCCCATACCATCATTGACAACTGCGTTCATCCACTCTACAAGGATCTTCTGCGCGATTATCTGAAACTCGGAGCTTCGGGTCAGACCCCGCATACTCTCACAGCGTCGCTCGCATTCCACACGGAATTCCTCTCAAGCGGAGATATGCGTAACGTTGACTGGGCTAAATTCGTGAAATAATCTATCGGGAAGTTTTTTCTTCCTACGGAGAATATATCCCAACTCATTATCCGGAAACGGAGCCGTGGCTCACCCCACTCAGGCCGTTTCCGGATTTTTTCTTTTGGGGAAGGGGAGGGCGGGCCAGAGGGTGGCGATTATTTTTCTTGACTTGGATTGGTCAGAGAGGTCTAAAATATAACATTCTTTGGCTCCTTCGTAGGGATGACCGGTTTCGGCATCAGACATCAGAGGGGCAATGCAGTCAAGTTTCTTGATATAGGCGCAGTTATCGCAGGCGGTTATGATACATTTTTCATTGAGATAAATTACATAATCACCCATCATTTTCAGGGAGCGGACTTCGCCGAGAGGTGAAATTGCTTCGCAGACGAAGTCGATGAACTCGCGCGTGCATGCCATAGTTGAAAGATCCTTAAATGGTTGAAAAGATTATTTGAGCCAGGATTGGGGGTTGAGTTTGGTGCGCTCGTTTCGGATTTCAAAGTGAAGGATGGGTGTACCACGTGATTTGTCGCGGTTAACAGTGCCAAGTGTCTGACCGGCAGTGACGCGGTCGCCTGATTTTACGGCGATACGGTCAAGGCCGGCGTAGATGGTGATATAGTTGCCGTGGCGAATCATTACAATGGAGCCGTAGCCATCCTCGCGGAATATGGCAGAAACTTTTCCGGCGAACACTGCTCTGGCAGATGCTCCGTCGGCAGTTTCGATGTCGATTCCTGAATTCTCGATTTCCACTTTCGGCAGCGACGGATGTGGCTGACGTCCGAAGCGGCTTACAATCCGGTATTTACCTGTGACGGGGAAGGGTAGACGTCCTTTGTTTTCGGCGAATGAGCCTGAAAGGGAGCCAACGTCGGTGGAGCGGCTTTCGGTGAATTCCGGAGCGGGTGCAGGTGCTTTGGTGCCGGATGATTTCGGCTTCTTGTCGGTGGCTCCGGTGGTGGTTTTTTTGTCGGAGGAACCTGCCGACGGTTTTTTTGACTTGGCCGCTTTGGCTTTTTCGGCCTCATTGCGGGCCTTTTCCTCACGTGCAATCCGAGCCTGCTCCTCGGCTATGAGTCGGTCAAGACGTGCATCCAGAGCTTTGGCCTGCTTTTTTTGCTGCTCAAGCACAGCTCTGAGGGCCGCCTCGTCGCTTCGCAGCGAGGCCACAACCTTGTCAGCTTTCCGGCGGTTTTGGTCAAGGTCATGCTGCCGACGGTTGGCCTGACCGAGCAAGCCGGCTGATTCGAGTTTAAGTCGGTCAAGGCGTGATTTTGTTTCCGACAGGCGGCGGGTTTCCTGCTCGATGCGCTCGGTGCGCCGGCGACGCCAATCGGAAAACTCGCGCAGATAGCGGATGCGCTGTAATCCGGTCTTGAAATCGTCGGCTGAGAAGATGAATGACAAAGCGGAAGTGGAGCCGGCGTAAGGTTGAATCTGCCTCATGGCTCTGATATAGGCGCGGCGCAGATCCTCAATGTGGTCAGTGAGAATCATGACCGAGTCCTCGGTGGATGCAAGCAGAACGGCAATGGAGTCACCTGCATGAGTGAGGTCAAGAATGGCCTGACGGTTCTGTTCGATGTCAGCGTTGATAGAGTTAAGGTTTGAGAGCTGACGCTTGATTTCAGCTCTTTTGGCCTCAATTTTGGCTGAAGTGGAGCGCATGGCCTTTTCATTTTTGTTTTTCTCAGCCGACACCGCTTCAATGCCGGGCTTGGATTTTGTGGTCCTCTTCTTTTTTTGTGCATAAAGAGGTGACACACAAATCCAAGCAACAGCAATGGCTGCTAAAAGAGTAGAAAATCTTAATGAAACGCTCCTTATGCTCATAAATTAGAAAGCATTTTTATGAGTTCAGACGAAGTGATGCATCGGTAGCCTGAAGGGGTTTGCCAAGACTTTGAGCCGACTCCGCTCCAACGGGCTTTGGAATAGTTGAATGAAATATTTGCGAGAAACATATTGTCGGTTAAGGCAACAAGAATTTCATCTGCTGAAGCGACTGGCCCCGGTGTTTCATTGACAAACTCTGTGGCTATTGCTTTGATGCGACATGTGGTAGTTTCGACATCAAACCGGACCGGACTTCCGGGCTGATAACCGGAAATGGAGTAAAGACCCGTAGGAACAGACTCGCAAATTGCCCAAAATTCATCATCATAATCCAACTTAACCTCACCTGACATATCAGATGCTCCCGGTTTGAAAACATGCCCAAAGACAATCTGCTGAAGATTGCCGATGGTGAGGGGGATAACGGAAGTCAGTCGGTCAAGGCTCTCGGCTACGTAAATCTTATGGAGTTTTTCTTTGGCGAAAATTGAGTCACCGGTAATCATCACCGAGCCGATTTCAAGCCCCAACACTTTGGCAGAGAAATGGATGTAGCTGTCCTTCTTCATGGTTAGAGTGCCGGAAATGCTTGCGGATATGGGTTGGCGGAGCTGCATCTTAACGGGGACTGCCATCTCAGACCAATCACCGTAGGATGAAATAATGGATTGAAAATTTGCCACACCCCCCGTAATGAGTGACTTATCTATCGCCGGGGCAGCCTGTTTTGCCGATCTACACCCTGAAAGCAGGGCAAGAACGAAAACAGAGAGCAGTATACTGATTTTTGACAATGATTTCATTTGAGTGAATGAATTTTTCGGGAAAAGGGTTATTCATAGAAAAAAGTCTTGTGCTTCACCTTTCGCTGAAGCAACTCGTTGTCAGGGTCAAGCTTCAATGCCTTCTCCCAAAATTCCACCGCTTCATCGGGGTATCCGGCCATGAAGTAAATGTCACCTGCGTGTTCAAGAATTTCAAGCGAATCGGCTGCTTCATCGGACTTAAGCACTTCCTCAATAGCAACAAATGCCATAGAGTAGTCCTTCATTTTGAAAAGAACCCAGGCGTAAGTGTCGATAGTAGTAATAGAATTCGATTCATCCATGAGCGCTTTCTCCACAAGTTCGAGCGCTTTGTCGAGATCCCTGTCCTCGCAGGCGAGGAAATATGCGAAGTTGTTCTGGATCATGTGGTTGTCGGGCGAATAGGTCAGGGCGAGATTATACATGTCAAATGCTTCATCGGTCTTGCCCTGCTTATATATGACATCGCCCATCGAGCCATAAATATTTCCTATTGTTTCAAGATCAGTGGAGTCAGTGAGTTCAAGAGCCTTCTGATAGTAAATCAAAGCACTGTCACCGTCATCCTTCTGTTGGCGGGCTGCTCCGAGTCGGGTGTATATTTCAGGCGATTCCGGGAAAAACTTCAAAGCCCTTTTCATAGATTCCTCCGCTTTGTCAGGATTCTCGATCTGGAAATAGAGCGATGAAAGCATGAGCCAGCCATCCTCGTCAGACGGGTCGAGGTCAAGTGAAAGTTCCTCCTGTTCGGCGGCCTGAACATAGTCCTTCTTGACAATCAGATAACGTGCAAACATATCGTGAATGTCACGTTCATGGGGATGAAGCTCAATCAGCACGTCAAACAGATTGTCGATGCGCGGCTGAGCTACGGAGTCGCTATACATTTTTTCAATATATGACCTCAGAATGGCGAGTTTGGTTCCAACCTCAAGATTGTCATGTGAAAGTGCCTGAAAAACCTCGCGGTCATAGGCTATGGAGTCACCAATGGCATTGTAGAACTGGGCGCGTGAATAGTTGGCGATACCGTCGGACGGGTCAAGCTCGCATGCGCGGTTGAAATATATTATGGCAGAATCGTTGGCACTGATTGCTGCAAAAATTTCACCGGCAAACACATTGTATTCCACCGAATTCGGAGCTGATTCAAGCAGCTTGTGAAGTTCTGAAACAATGGCCTGAGAGTCGGAATTATGGTAGAAAATCTGAATTTTACGGGTGGAGACGGGAATACTCTTACCGTCAATTACCTCAATGGAGTCATAAATCTCAATGGCCGTGGCGCGGTCAAGCGAGTCGCCCCCCTGCGAGAGATAATCGGCATACTTGTAGGTCAGCTCAATCTTTTCCGGAAAGCGGACATGCAGGTCATGCCAAACTTTGAGAGCCTCGTCGCGGTTATCGAGCTGCTCGTTAAGGATGGCGTAGGACAGGGCTTCATAGTAATCGTCAGGATGACGGTAATAGTAGCGTCGGAGTTTCTCGGTAGCGTCGTCGACCATAGCAGAGTCGCCCTGCGACAACTGGAGCAGATATGCGGCGAGGGTCATGCCAATCTCCTCATCGTCAGGATTAAGAAGGGCAGCGCGTGTGAGCAGTTCATAGGCCGCATCCTGACTGTTGGACTGCGATTTGACCCTGAGAGCTTCGAGGAATATGTAGTCGGCCTTGCGTCGGTCAGCCTCGGTTGTGGCGGATTTTGTTTTGGACAAACCTGAAGCGCCTGCAAGAGCAAGAAGGAGAATTAGAAAAAAGAAAGGCAGATGTTTCATTTTGGAAATTGTACGGATTGGAGAAGTGGGAAGATGGGGGATTGGACGAATGAGGCGTGAATCAATCTAATCCGGTGTGGCCGAATCCACCTTCGCCGCGCTCTGTTGTGATAAGTTCGGCAACCGGTTCCCAGACCACGTGAGCATATTTATTGACCACCATCTGACAGATTCGTTCGCCATCGTTGACAGTGAAAGGAGTATCGGACAGATTGATGAGAATCACACCGATTTCCCCGCGATAGTCGGCATCGACAGTCCCCGGAGCGTTGGCCAGTGTTATTCCATGCCGCAAGGCCAGTCCGCTCCGGGGTCTGATCTGACATTCATAACCGGCCGGCAGTTCGATAAAAAGGCCTGTAGGAATTAGCGCACGACCGAGCGGGGGCAGGGTGACGGGTTGATCGAGCGAGGCCCTGACATCCATTCCGGCAGATGCAATGGTGGCGTAGGACGGGAGCTTATGACGGGATTTGTTTATGATTTTGACTTTAATATCTTCCATAAAGAGTTGCCGGGAGTTTGTGGCATTAAAATATCAGGCGAAAGTAACAAAAATCCGTCAAACTCCACTACTTTTTTTGTGTTTATTTAGTTTTCTTTGTAAATTTGCATCACTTAAAGGAAAAATAATTAAACAATGTATAGGACAAAAACCTGCGGAGAACTCCGCTTGAGTGATGCCGGCTCGGAAGTGACGCTTGCCGGCTGGGTTCAGCGCGCCCGAAAGATGGGCGGAATGACCTTTGTTGACATCCGTGACCGCTACGGTCTGACACAAGTGGTGTTTAACAACGAAGTAGATGCCGCTCTGTGTGACCGGGCCAACAAGCTTGGACGAGAATATGTGGTTCAGATTAAAGGCAAGGTGAGCGAACGAAGCAATAAGAATCCCAATATGCCTACGGGTGAGATTGAAATCATAGCTGACGAACTCAAGATACTCAACAAGAGTGAGGTACCCCCCTTCACCATTGAGGATGAAACTGACGGCGGCGATGATCTGCGCATGAAATACCGCTATCTTGACTTGCGCCGCAACTGTGTGCGCTCCAATCTCGAACTCCGTCACCGCATGGCTTTTGAGATTCGCCGCTATCTTGACTCAAAGGGCTTTCTTGAAGTAGAGACCCCGGTGCTGATCAAGTCAACTCCTGAAGGTGCGCGTGACTTTGTGGTTCCCTCACGAATGAATCCCGGCCAGTTCTATGCTCTGCCGCAGTCGCCTCAGACATTCAAGCAGCTGCTGATGGTGAGCGGATTTGACCGTTATTTCCAGATTGTCAAATGTTTCCGTGACGAGGACCTACGTGCCGACCGTCAGCCTGAATTCACGCAGATTGACTGCGAAATGTCGTTTGTGGAGCAGGAGGATGTGCTTCAAATGTTTGAGGGCCTTGTGAAACATATTTTCAAATATGTCAAGGATATTGACTTCACCGAACCGTTCCCCCGCATGACATGGGCCGACGCCATGAAATATTATGGATCGGATAAGCCCGACACACGATTCGGAATGAAATTCGTGGAATTAAAGGACCTCACCGGCGGCAAAGGATTTGCCGTGCTTGATGATGCCGAATATGTCGGTGCCATCTGCGCCCCCGGTTGTGCCGGATATACACGCAAGCAGATTGACAAGCTCACGGAATTCGTGAAGCGTCCGCAGGTGGGAGCAAAGGGCCTGATGTGGGTCAAGGTTGAAGAGGACGGCTCGATAAAGAGTTCGGTGTCAAAATTCTATACTGACGATGAACTCCGCAAATGGGCCGAGCGCTGCCAGGCCAATCCGGGTGATCTCATCCTCATCCTTGCCGGCGAAACTATGAAAACCCGCAAGCAACTTAACGAACTGCGCCTTGAAATGGGCAATCAGCTCGGACTGCGTGATCCGCAGAAGTTCTCATGCCTGTGGGTGATCGACTTCCCGCTGTTCGAGTGGGATGAGGAGACTCAGCGTTTCTATGCCATGCACCATCCCTTCACCTCGCCCAATCCCGAGGATGTCCACCTGCTCGACACTGACACC
>CAZKNK010000047.1:0-18416 GCA_964554195.1 uncultured Staphylococcus sp. | reverse complement strand
GGTGTTGTCGGCATGGTGGAGGATGCGGAATTCGGAGTGTCCTCCCTCACGGTGGAGGTCGAAGTCACCGTCAGGATTCTTGTCGAAATCCACGCCCCAGCCTATAAGCTCGCGGATCTGCGACGGAGCGTTGCGCACCACGAGGTCAACCGCCGCAGGGTCGCTGAGCCAGTCGCCGGCCACCATCGTGTCATGGATATGTTTATCGAAGTCATCAACCTCAAGATTGGTCACAGAGGCCACGCCACCCTGCGCCAGGGCCGTGTTGGCTTCGTCGAGAGTGGTTTTACAGAGCAGAGCCACCCGGCCGGCCTTAGCCACTTTGAGTGCGAAACTCATGCCGGCTATTCCGGAACCGATAACCAGAAAATCGTACTGATAAGTCATTTTTCGTGTTTTGCTTAACTTTGACGGACACAAAGTTAATAATACTTTGTCAAACTGCGCAACTTTCCGCCCGAAAACTCCGCCACCCCCCATTTGCGGCAGTGAATTGTTGGGGCGCGATATTATTGCGCCCGCATGGAATGGTGTGATGCAAAATGACACTTCCGGCTATGAACCATTCGCCGTGGGCGTAATATATCACGCCCGTACATGATGATTATGCATTATGTACGGGCTGAATGCGGAATGTGGGTTTTATGGGCTGATGCCGGGCGGATTACCACTCGAAGGCGATGGAGAGACCGATGTTGTTTAGGCTGACGGATGATGAACGCCAACCGTAGTTGTTGGCCGAGGTGATGAGTTGATAGGTCAGGCCGAAGTTGAGGGCCTGACGTGGATTGGAAGCGCTGACGGGAACGCGGACTCCAACCTGCGGCTTGAGATAGAACTGCGCGTTGCCGCCAAGACGTGCGTCGGCCAGTTCGAGGAATCCGCTGCCGATTAGCCATGTAGCGCCGAGCTTGAGGTCAATGAAAGCTTGAGTGGAAGCAGGGTTGCTGCCGAGGATGAAACGGAAGTCAGAAAAGACGGGAATCATGGCTTTGGTCTGCGATGAGCTGTGGCTGAAGTAGTCGGGACGGTTACCGTCGGGCAGATTGCCGTCGCCGCGGTTGGCCACGGCTACATCAACACCGAGTCCGGCTCCCATATAGAACCACGAGGAGTAGCGGAAGCCCTGGGAGGTGGAGATGCCGAAGAATGAGGCACGGTTTTGGCCCAGTCCGCCTAAAACGGATGCTTCGACGTAGCCTTTATAGTTTGCTCCGCCGCTGAGAGCCGGAGTGATCAGGCTCCGGACCTGATTGGCTATTTCATAATACTGCGCAGAGGCGGGGATAGCCGAAAAGAGGAGTGCGGCGAGAATCAGGGTTGAGGTGATGAGTCGTTTCATGACTGCTGTGTGGGTTGAGATGTGGATGATGAGGTTGACGATGGGGTTGCGGAGCGTGACACATCGGTAAGGTTGACAGATACGGGGGCGAGGGCGTCGCGACCACTCTCGTAGTTGTAGACCTCGAGTCCGAAATCGTTTGCCACCACGATGGCGTGTTCAAAGAGTGAACTCTGAATGGCCTCGTAAGCGGTCCACGCCGTGGTGGAGGTGTAGCAGTAGAGCTGCAAGGGGATTCCTTCCTCCACGGGAGCGAGCAGACGCACAAGCACCTGAGCATTGTTTGTGAAGTCGGGACTCTGAAGGATATATGCACACAGGTATGCGCGGAAAAGGCCGAGGTTGGTGTCGAGAGAGCCGTTGATCGTGGCCAGACCGGGATCGTTGGCAGGGTGGCCGGCTTTGCGCGACGCATCCACCCAGGGTTTGATGAGGGGGTAACGGTCGGTCAGTTCGTCGACGCGCTCTGATGTGATTGGCGTAATGGAATTGGTGTCGATTATTATTGAGCGGGCAATCTGGCGGCATCCGCTTTCGGTCATGCCGCGCCAGTTCTGGAATGAGGTGGAGACGAGGGTGTAAGGGGGGAGGGTCACTATGGTGTTGTCCCAGTTCTGCACCTTGACCACGGTCAGTGACACGTCAATGACAATGCCGTTGGCAAGAGTGGACGGCACCACAATCCAGTCGCCCACGCGGAGCATATCGTTCTGTGAGAGCTGAATACCCGACACGAATCCGAGAATGCTGTCCTTGAACACCAGCATCAGGGCTGCGGCAAATGCGCCGAGTCCGGTGAGAAGCATGGCGGGTGATTTGTCAAGAATCACCGATACTATAATAATACCGCTGATAATCCAAATCAGGCCTACGATGCTGTCAAGGATTCCCTTGATGGGAAGATTCTTGGTGTTTCGTTTTTCGTTATACTGCATCCATATCAAGGTGATGATGGAATTGACGGCAAGGGTGATGACGATAATGGTGTAGACCACCACAATGGTTTCGCCTACCGAGAGCAGCCCTGAATCTTTAGCAAATGCAAAAGGAAGCAGAGCCAGAATAACGAGCGGAGGAATGACGGCACTGCTGCGGGTCAGAACGTGATACTTGCGCAACTTCTCGGCAAGAGCCGGATTCCTGACGGCAATGATCTTGCGCATGGCCTCGAGAATCAGAAACTTCAGCAACCAGCCAATGGCGAGTGCCAGAAGCACGATCACGGCCACATAGATGATTTCCTCAATGGTCTTGTCATGGCTCAGACCGATGGCATCCATGCCTTTATAGATGGTGTTGAGCAACCAGACGGCAACCTGATGGGAGGGGATGATGTCACATATCATAGCAATAGCATTTTAACGTTGTAATTATTTAACAATTAATCTCCCCTTCAGGTTCAGAGCAGTGCGGTAAAAACAAAAAAATCACCGCATCAAAGGATGTGATGAAACTCCGAATGACAGGATTTGAGTGCTTGCCGGCCTTTGTAATCCTCCGGGCGCATGAGCGCCTCCCCCGAGGGGGCGAGGCCCGCCATTAGCCGACCGAGCTTGTCTCGGTATTTCATATAAATTTGATGAGTTTCCCAATCTACTTTGATGCGGCGTAAGTCTTTCAGTTTTTGCAGTCCGGCTCTCCTGCCGTCACTGTTTACAACACAAAATTAATTGAAAGAGTTCAATTCTCCAAATTTTAGGCTGATAAAAAAGAAATCGCGGAGCGACCACCGGGTCGCTCCGCGATTATGGGAATGGATGGAATCGTTATTTCACGAGAACCTTGCGGCCTTCAATGATATAGATTCCGGCAGGGAGGTTGCTCAGTGCAGACTTGTTGGCCACCTTGATGCCCTGAAGATTAAATACGGGAGCATCAGTGACTTCGCCCGACAGAATTTCGCTGATTGACGAGCTTCCTGCCTTAGCGATTACAACTTCTGTCTGGGTATCTGACACTACAGCCTCATATTCGCCGCCATCGGCTGCGGTGAGTGTCGTGCCGTTGACTGTCACCTCGATCTGCTCCTCGGAAGCGGGCGAGACGGTTATCTGTGTGCCTGCGAAGCAGGTGAGTGTGTTGCCTTCAACCGGCACGAGGATGTCGCGCTTGATGGTGACCGGAATATTGTCAGCGTTGGTGAATGTCACGTCACATTCAGTGGGTTGAGTGGTGAGGAAGATTTTGAGAACGGAATTGTTTTCCGTCGGTTCAATCTCATAATATGTTCCTCCGGGATATGAAGGCGAAAGGGGCTGATCGTTGAGATAGAGATATGGATCAGTGGGATTAGATGAATACCATGAGAAGCCGAAGGGAAGCATGGCTGAATAGTAGTCAACGATGGAGTAACCGGTCTGGAGGGTGATTTCCTGACGGTCATTGATGCTCTGGAATGAAAGGTATTCAAAACCTGCTTCCTTGTTGTCAAACCAAACCACCATAGCCTGGTCGGCCACATATTGGCCTGTGACGAAGCTGATGTTCATGCCTTCGGTCACGTTGACGTAAGTTGACGAGCCGAGGTCAACCCCGTCAGCTGTCACGTTGGCATAGCAGCGGGGAGCTATCACCCATGAGAGGTAGGGCATGTTTTCGAGTAATTCCACTTCATTGACGCCGGATTGAAGATTGATCACATCGCCGCCGGCATAGCTTGAATTGTAGAGGGTGATGCGTGAGGGATCGTCAATGGAAACGGTGGCCTTGATGGTGGCCATCTTGTGAGCATTGATTCGGAATTGGGTGTCGCCCAGAACAGTGTAGGAGTAGGTGTAGTTTCCTTCCCAGTAAACTGACGAACCGTTGATGAAGAAGTCCTCAAAAATGTAGGCCTGGTCCGGAGTGAGTTCCACGAGGTCGCCGGTGGTGACTGAAAGTGTGTAGCCGTCAAAATCAGCCACGGGCTGATGGTTTACGCTGACAGCGGTGATGGCTCCGAAGGCATTGTCGCCGTATTCAAATGTGAGGGTTGCGGGAACGGCAGGCATCTTGGCGGTGATGTCGACTGTGCAGCCGTCGGTGAGTATTATCTGATAATATCCGCCGGAGCCGTCAACTATCTCACCATTGAGCTTGACCTGATAAAGCGGGCGCTGATAGTCGGTGGACGAGAGGCTAAGCACGTTTTCAATTTCGGGATTGAATTTCAGGATGTTTTCGCCATTGTGGAACGACAGATAGGTGTTGGTGCCTGAAATAGAGGCCGAAACATAGGAACCTTCATCCACATTGATGGTGCAGGTTGCTGTACGGGTTGCCTCAAGGTCAAGGGTCTCGACGGTGTAGGTCACATTTTCGTTTGTGACATAGATCGAGGCGTAGCTTGAGGTGAAATAGGGAGTGTTGTAGTCAGAAGCGGTGACGGACTTGATGATGTAGGGTGACACAGCATTGACATAATAGCTTGTGAAGGTGGTCAACTCTGCTTCGTTGTTTACGAATTCAACGGTGACGTTTGAGCCGGATGCCGAGTCATAATAGGTGACGTCGACATGGCTTGCATCGTCAACGACGAGTTTGGCTGCCGACGCGGAGAGAGCTGTTGCGACCGACACGATAGCCAGCAGAAGTAATGAATAAATTTTTTTCATTGTACCTGGTGTTAGTTATGTGATAGAATTAGAGTTATTTTACGAGTACTTTACGTGAGCCGACAATGTAGATTCCGGTTTTGAGTCCGGCAGTGGCTTCACGGACGGCGACATTCTCGCGGAGGAGGACTCCGGAGAGGGTGTAGACATTGACCATAGCTTCAGGGTCAGCCGCGATTACTTCGTCTATTGAAGCGACGGCGGTGAGCAGCTCGGTCTCCAGAGCGAGGTTGGGCAGAAGGGCGTTGGCCATGACGCACATCACTTTGTCGGGCATGTCGGTGAGGAAAGTGGTGACACCGTTGCTGACCGTGTACTCATCGTCGGCAATGAGGGCCTCGCCTACATAGTTGCCGGTTTCGGGATCAAGATAGGCTTCGCCGAGGAACCAGTAGTATTCAGTCGGTGTGCCGGCTACTTCGGCCTGTGATGATAGGTCAACCTTTCCGTCAACACATTCCACCTGAAGCGGAGCCTGATAGCCGTAGCTGTATGATTTTATTATCGGCATGGATGAGGGGAGAGGCAGGGTGGTGAATGTGAAGTAATTGCCGGTGAGCGAGAGGTTTTTGAGTATGTCGGCTATGGGGTTGATGTTGATTGTGGTGAGGAGGTTTTTGTCAAGATAGAGCTGTGACAGAGAGGGCGTGGTCGAGAGGTCGATGCTCCGGAGTTCATTGAAGCTTGCGGCAAGCTCCCACATATATGGGTTACCGAGTGTGAGCGATGTCAGCTGGTTGGATGCGATGTAGAGGTTGGTCAGCGACCGGAACTTGGAGGCGTCAAACGACGTGAGGTTGTTGTCCGAGAGATTGAGCATCCTCAGGTTGGGGAAGCGGCCTTCAAATGGATAGTAGGTGAGGTTATTGCCCATGAGTGATATTTCGGCCATTGAGTTGGTCTCGGGGAATGTGAAGTTGCCGTCGCCGATGGCAGCATTGTAAAGGCCGAGTGTCTGGATGCCGGTCATGGGTGAACCGTCAAATGTCGAGAGTTTCACGTCATAGAGAGCAAACACGGTGACTTCCGACGGATCGTCGTAGGTGTAGACCGTAACGTTGGCTCCGGCGTAGGTCTGCTGGTCGGGATAGGAGATGTAGGTCGTCCCGGTGGGATAGGGAATGAACTCTGTGCGGTCACCGTGCCAGTCAATGTAAAGGGCTGAGCCGGGGCGTCCGGCAACTGTCACCTCTCCGTCGGTGGCATTTTCGGTGGTGGTGAATGTGGCAACTACAGTGGTGGGCGCACCAACTATGGTCATGTCGGTGGTGGTGTAGATGTCATTGCCGTTGAAGGCCGGGAATGCGGGATTGGTCATCCGGCAGAACACCGTGCCAACCGAGGTGTTGGGGAAGCGGAAGCCGCTCTCATTGGCATGATAGTCCACGCCTTCCACGAGGGGAGTTCCATCGGTCTTGACCCATTCAAACGTTGTCTTTGAGCCGTCGGCGGCTTCGGCTATGGGCGAGAGGTTGACAGCCGGAGCCTGCTCGAAGATCTGATAGGGCTTCTGAGGGGCGTAGGTGTAAGTCCCGGCGAGGGTCGAAGTCAGGGGGAGGGTGGCGAAGTTGAGATGGTTGTCTGACACGTCGATGGATTCAATGCGGGTGAACTCTGGGAGCTGGAGTCCGGTCAGGGAGTTGCCGCTGATGTCAACCGTGAGTGCATCGGCCTGATAAACGAGGCTGAGTGTGCCTGAGAGATTGTTGCCTGAGAGATTGAGGTGTTCAATGCCGTCGAAATCCTTGAGTGTGTATGATTCGAGCTGGTTGTTGCTCAAGTCAAGGTAGCGGATGTTTTGTGTGGCAACGATTTCAAATTCTGTCAGGCGGTTATCGGATGCCTTGACGGTGGTGAGGACGTTTTTCTCATAGTTTCCGTAGATGCCGGCGAGGGTGACGCTCGAGAGGTTGTTGTGGCTCAGGTTGAGGTCTGTCAGGCATCGGTTGTACTTGAGATCTATCGTATAGAGTGAGCATCCTTCAAGATTGAGGCTGCGGAGTTCGGTGGCGTTGGTTACGTCAGCTTCATAGAGGGTGATTCCCTGGGCGCTGAGTGAGGTCATCACTTCGTTTTCGGGCATCATGATGCCGATGTTGCCTGTGGTTCCGTGCTTCAGGGTCACGTTTGGCACGGCGGGATCAGAGGAGGATGTGGCTGTGAACTGCTCGGTGGTGCCGTCAGGATAGCGGATGAAAAATGAGTGTGGATTGCCGGGGGTGGCTCCGTCGAGTCCTACCGAGAGGGTGACGGGCTGTGGGGCTTCGTTTGCAATAATGAGTGATGTCACCTCGGTGGGCCGACCGAATTCTGTGGCACTCTTCACCTTGAAGCGGGCGGTGGTAAGGGGATATTCGTTGAAGATGTCATTGTAGTAGTAGACTGCAACGGAGTCGGTCGGCGCCGAATTGAATGATATTTTACCGTCGGCGTAGGAGTAGAGGGTGGGTTCTACCTCTCGCGGTTCGTTGTCATACGGAAATTCAAAGACTTTGGCGGTGGTTTCAGTGCCTTGACGGAGAACTTTGGTCGCAAGGTCGAGTTGCGAGCCGATGGCGAGTGAGCGGGCAACAGGGAGGTCGTTCTGTGTATAGAAGTATTCGCCCCATGACTGCTGCGGAAGCGGGAGAGTGGCGAAATCGAAGTCGTTATACATCAGGTTGACGCTGTAGAGTTCGGTGTTGGCTGTGAGGTCAAGCGATGTCAGGGCGTTGCGCTTAAGGGTTAGATTGGTCAGGAGGGGATTGTGGGAGAGGTCAACGGATGTCAGTCCGTTGTTGGTGAGGTCGAGGATGATAAGGTCGGGGTTGTGGGAGAGGTCGATGGAATTGAGCCGGTAGCCCAGATTGACACTGCCGGAGTAGTGGCCGGCGAGCAGGTGCTGGAGCTTGGAATTGTGGGAGAGGTCGATGTCTGTGACACGGGTCTCGGATATGTTAAGTCGCATCAGCTCCGGATTCTGCGAAACGTCAACAGAGGACACTGCGGTCATTTCAAGACTGAGGACACGGAGGTTGGGACAGCCTGTGGGGTCGATCTGCGACAGCCCGAGTGAATGGTAGCCGTCAAAGGCAACCATGGCGGGATAGTCGCTGAGATTAAACTCCGGGTCGATGTTGTCAATTATGTCAAGTTCAAGAATCTGCAAGTCAGGTTTGTTCGGGCCGATCTTGACCGGAGTCTGCGGGGTGAAGGGGTTGTCAGACAGGTAGATGGCCTGAAGCTTGTTGAAGCCCGACAGATCAAGGCTCTGAAGGCTGTTGTGTTCAAGGCTGAGTATCTCGAGGTTGGTACACTGCTCCATGTCGATGGAGGTGAAGTAGCCTCCATCGGCCACGATCACATCAATTTTCGATGCGTCGCCGTAGATTTTTATGTATCCTTCGGCTGTGACGCGACACGGAATCCATGTTCCGTCCCACTCGCCTGTCTCGGTGTTGATGGTGGCGGGTTCGATGATTACTTCATTCATGCCGGCACCGAAATCAATGTCAAAGTATTCCGTTTCGGTGGAACTCAACAGGATGGAAAACTGGTTTGTTTCGCCGATAACATTGTAGGCGTCGGAGTGTAATGTGATGATTGGTGTGTCAGAGCCCTGCGCGGCAATGGCGGCTGTGGATGCAATGACGGCCCACAGACACAGGAGTGACTTGAAGATATTCTTCATGATTAGCTGTTTATGAATGGATTATTTTATTGCGACTTTGGCTGAATGGGTTCCGTTGACGGAGATTATATAGATGCCGGGAGTGAGGTCAGAGAGGTCAAGAAGGGCCTCGTCGGTGTCAGTGGTTACGTGGGTTACACGGCGTCCGTCAGTGGAATGGACGGTGATGTCGAGTGACCGGGCTTCACCGAGGAAGATGGTGAATGTGTTCATTCCGGCGGGAGTGACCATGAGGCGGTCATTATTTCCGTCGGCCACAGTGCCTTGAATTCCGGCCGATGCGCGGCGTATCACCTCTTTCAGGCCGGCAAGGGCGTTAAACTTTCCCGCACCCCAGCGGGCGGGGTCGTCAACGTGAGTGACTCCGTCGTCCACAACAGCTGTCGCGGCGATGATTTCCTTTACGTCATTGACCGTCAGTGTGGGGTCAGCCTCAAGCCAGAGGGCTATTGAACCGGCCACAAAGGGGGTTGACATGGAGGTGCCTACTTCCTGCTTCCAGTAGTTGACGCGGTTTTCCTCGTCGACACGTGCTGAGCAGGAATATTTTATCATGTCGGCTGAGAGCTGCTTGGCGTATGGCCAGCTGACCGATGAGATGATGGCTGCACCGGGAGCGCAGACGGTAGGGAGGGTACGGCCATCGGCCATGGTGGCGAATGAGGAGAATCCGCTGACGGAGCCTACCTTGAAGCCGTCGCCTTCATAGCGTGAAGTGCCGCCGTCAAGACAGGGCCAATCATTGCGGGTGTTATATGAACCCACCACTATCAGATTGTCGGCCACAGCCATGTCTGAAATGGTGCCGTTCATGCTGCCGTCATCAAATCCATCCACGCCGTAGGAGTCCAGCCAAGTGTTGTCACCGTCGGCATAGCAGTCGATGCGCTTGCCGGGTACTCCCGTGATTTCAAATCCAAGCACATAGTCGTCGTCAAGGTTCGTTTCAGGATTATTGGTCACGTAGTAGTCAACCATTCCGTAGTAGCGACCGGTCGACTCGTCTATTTTCGCACCGACACCCACAAATCCGTTGAATGCGCGTTTGAATGTCGGGTCACCGACCACGTCCTCATCCGAAACCTGATAGTCGGTTGAACTGGTGTAATACGTGCCGATGTTTTCGCCGGCTATAGGCATGTTGAAGGCAGCGCGATAGTTACGCTTCTTGTTGTAGATCACGGCTTTGATCTCAAATGGAGTGTCATCCTCCGAATAAATTTCTACCGAACCGGCTCTCGCTGTCACCGATCCGGCCACCGATGGGTCATAGGTGTAATAATAAGGAAAGATGAGGGTCTTGACGGTCTTGTCCTGCTCGGTCAAGGTTTTGTCGATGTGGAGTTTCAGGTCACCCTCATTTCCTGCCGATATGCAGATTATGGCCTGCTCGCCGATGAGGTTAAGAAACTGCGACATCTGTGAGCGGGCGTCGCGTGGCCCTGACGTGCTTCCCAACGAAAGGTTATAGACGAGAGGATATTGCATAAACTCAGCGTAGTTGAGCAGATATTCCATGCCGTAGGCAATGAATATGTCGGCTAATTCGCCGCACGACACTGCCAGGTCGGCCTCAGGCGCCACACCGTAATAGTTGCAGTTGCGGGTCTCGTAGACAGTGGATTCGGGCTTGGTGGGGTCGGCCCACGGACGTGCCACCGTCATCGGGCCGTTGTAGCTGCCTCCCATGATACCGAGCGTATGGGTGCCGTGATATGTGTATGGGTCATCGGTGGTGAAGTCTGTGATGTTGGTGTAGTTATAATGCGACTCCTCCACACCGGTTCCGGCCTTGTTTGTGCGGAGCCATGTGAGATAGCCGATGCGTGATTCGCCGTTGGCATAGCGGAAATTAATGTGGTGGGGGTCAACGCCCTGGTCAACGATCGCAGCTACGACTCCTTTGCCCGTATAGGCCTGCGGAAGTCCGGTCGACTCGGTGGGGAAGTGTATCTGATCAACTCCGTTTTCAGCGCGGGCCTTGTCAATATTGGCCTTGACCGGACGCTGAAGGCTCATGGCCTTGACGCTCTCGTGTTCCGACAGGCGTGAGGCGTCGGCCATGCTGACCTTGACTATGGCCAGATTGCCGCGCACACTGATCACTTCCATCCCGGCTTCGGTCAGGTCTGATTCGGTGTAGCCGTCGGCTATTGTGACAAATGCCAGTGAGGTCTGCGGGCCGGTTTTGGCCGGTGTGCCGATGCGCATCACTCCCGGACGCGAATGTTGAAGTTCATGTCGATGTAAGGTGGAAAGGCTTTGCAGGTCAAGTTTCTGAGCCGACAGCCCGAATGCTGCGGCCAGTACAACAGCAGTGAGGAAATATTTTCTCATTGTTGGTCTTTAAATATAGAAAGAATTAGTTACTAAGATTGCACCATAGGCCACATCCGCAGCATCCAGTGTACGGAACTACGGAGGTCACCTATTTTGAAAATTACTGCAAAAATAGTAATTTGCTATAAATTTTACAGAAATCACCTTATGAAATTAACAACTATTAACCGCACGACCCATTTTAACGAAAAACATGTTCCCGCCGTGTCTGAAGCTAACGAGCCTTCATCCTGATGTTAAAATAGCTTAAAATACATCAATAAACCTTGACTGAAGCAATGTTTTGTTGTAACTTGCGATAACTTTCAAATCAACTTACCATGAAGTTTCTCTTCTCAATTATACTTATGCTGATGGCAGGAATATTCACACACGCTTCCTGTCAGGAAACCTTGACCCATCAGATGCGTCAGGTTGAGGATTACGAATTTACGGATGAAGTGTCAGAAAATCAACCGATATGGCGCTTCTCCACCGCACCCGTTTCTACCGAAACCTTTGTCACTACCGTGTATGATAGGACCGACTCCGCTTTCGTGACCGAAAACGGGATTTTTGCAGTCTTTAAGAAGTTTGACGGGAAATTCAAACTGTGTTCCGCTGAAACCAGGCAGTGGTATGTCAACTTTGACACCACCGTTTCCGTTCTTCCTGATTCTGTGGCTACAGTGTTGTCAAACCTGAACGGTTACGGTAAATATTGTGAAAAAAAGGAGATTTTTTCATTCGGATTCATGTCGGTCAGAGATGTGTCCGTTGGCAAAGCCATTTTTGACAATGACACCATAAATGATATTCGTTTGGTATGCCGGTCCTCTGAATTCGGCTTCCGTTTGGTGCAGGATTATGACACGGTTGTTTCACCGGTTGAGAAAACCACTGAATATTTATGGTTTTCCAAATCGTCATGTTTCCCTGTTGTTAGAAAAATTGAATCTGCCCGGGTTTATGCCGATGACACTCTTTCAGTCACATCGAAAACCTTATTGGCTGAAAGCTCTGTCATTGACAAATTGATTGAATCGGAGTCACACGGAAAAGGCGCCGAAAACATCTATTTATCCGACGGACCTGACAGACTTCCCGACGGACTTGATCTGCAATTCAACATCGTCAATCCGAACGAACTTGAAATCAAGTTCAGAGATGAAAACGGAAACGATTACAGCGTTTCATTTGATGTTTTCAATGCTTTAGGACAGCGGTTGGCTCAAACGGTCAATGCAACCTGCACATCCGGCGAAGCTTCCGTGCGGGTCCGGCTCCTTTCAAATCAGTCAGGCGCATATTTTGTGAGGGTGACTGTGAATGACTCATTCCAAACCTTTAAAGTAACACAGTAAATCCAGTGCCATGAAAAAGACCGTCTACTTATTGATCATAGCGATTATCGCACCCTTATGCCTGCTTTCATCCGGTTCATTCGGATTGTCCTCCATTCCTGCTACGGATGAGGTCCGGAAGAGCATGGAGAAATCCGAGGAATCCACTTCGACAATCGACCGGATTCTGCCACCAACGCCGCAGTCGGCTAATCTTGCCCGCTACGGTGAGCATCCTGTTGACCTGTCAACCGGTCTTGTTGATATTTCAGTGCCGATTTACAACATAACGGTAGGTGAGTTCCAATTACCTGTCTCCCTCTCCTATCACGCCTCCGGCATAAGGGTTTCAGATATTGCAACCCCGGTTGGTCTCGGATGGGTCCTCAATGCCGGCGGAGCCATCAGCCGCACAATCATCAGTAAGCCCGACCCGGTGGTATATGACGCCAATGACCCGAATCTGGACAAATACCTGCATTATCGGGATTACAGTGCTGTTGATTCACTGGTGAAGAAAGCACAGAATCTTGAAATGCTTGAAAAACTCGCTCACCCATCGACGGAAATACCTGAATATGATCTTGAAGCAGACCGGTTCACATTTAATTTCTGCGGACATTCCGGCGTGATGAGGTATGATCACAAAAATAATGAATATGTACCGCTGAATTATGAAAACCTGAAAATTGAAGCTTTCTACATTGATTCCAAGACCGCTTTCAGGGTCATTGATTCAAACGGACTGGAATACATATTTGCTGATCACGAGTGTACGGGATATTCAGCCGACGGCACTCCGCCCGTAACATCATGGTATCTGTCAGAAATACACACGCCCTGGGGCAAGGTCTCGTTCAGTTATGCAGCGACAAATCGTTATTTTGTCGACAACTACTCATTGACCGGATTCGTTGGCGAGCATTTCGAATTAGATCCGTCAGGAGATGAAAAAATCACCTATGAAGCCAAACAAAACAGTGGCCTCATCAAGGTTTCCACTTACTATAATGAAATCCTTCTGAAAAAAATCGAGTGGGATGGTCATAGTGTGGAGTTTAATTACTCAGCTGACCGAAAAGTCCGTGTCTCCTCCGATAATCCGGTCACTCTCTCCCGTCTCACATCAATCAAGGTGAAGGATTCTGAAAATGAAAGTGTCCTTTCAGCAACATTGACTCACAAGGAATGGGGTAGTAATGATGAAAACAGAAGGACACTGCTTTCCTCAGTGAAACTGAGCAATGAGGGTACTTACGGATTTAAGTATCTGACAGACGGTGGCTATCTCCCATCCTACACCTCCTCCGGTGACAAAGATTATTGGGGGTATTATAATGGAGGTTCACCTGCTCTCATTCCGAAGGAGACTTATGATTCAGTAATAAAAATTTGGAATCAGATATATCCTGAAAAGAACATAACTAAAACCGGACCTCCCGGAGGCAACTTGAACCCGGATGCTTCTAAGATGCAATATGGGGTCTTGAAGTCAATCGACTATCCAACCGGAGGATATTCAACATTTGAGTATGAGCCTCATTCCGATGACAGAGGTGAAATGTACGGAGGTCTGCGAATCAAGTCGATAATTACGTCGGCGGATCATGATTCTCCATCAATCCGGCGCAGTTTCAGCTATGACGGATCGGCGGTGACACTCCACCCGAAAAACTTCATGTTTCATCTCGTGTATGAGCCGCATACACTCCCGTCCGGAGCTATAAAAACCTGTCATTTTGTCATAAACTCCAGTCCGTATTCATTTATGACGAGCGGAATGTCATGTCCGCTCAAGTACGGATGTGTGGTCGAAACGCAGGGCAGCCGTAAAACAGTGACAAATTTTACCCGTGCGTTTCTTGAAGATGAATTCCTTCTGTACCGTACGGTTGGGTTTACCGACAAATCAGTGCCATTCCTTCACTGTGACCTGATTCCCGGAGCTGCATACGATGAGGGCAATTCTCCTATGCTCATTGCATCAAAATCCATCAGCGAGAATGACAATGTGTTATATTCGGAGGCATTTGAATATAGCGGATTTGCGGTAAGGACTTTTAATGCGGGTGTAAAGCTTGTGAAAGCACATCCGTTTACCGCGTCATTTTGGGGTGAAAGCAAATCATCATTGCTGACGAGAGCCTATATCGGTTATCAACCTGTAAGATGTGTGGCAAAGACATTCTGTAATGTGGAGAAAACCGTAGTTGACCACACCACGGGATTTTCAACTGTGGAATATATGGACTATGACAGCATCCGGTGGCGTACGCTCAAACCGAGGTCAGTCAGGACACTGCTCAGCGACGGACGGATGCAGACAACCACATTTGAATACGTTGCCGACCGGGCCGACAGCCATAGCAAGCGACTTTCAGACGTATTCATGAATGATGATGCGATACGTGGTGTTGTCACAGACATTGACGGAACCGTCGTCTCACGTTCAAGAATAGATTATGCAGAGTTCCATTTAGGCCAAAACCTGTCTGACACATGGGTTCTGCCCGCAGTGACCTACTCTGCATTCGGAAACGATGAGCTTACCGAGCGCGAACGCATCATATCATTCAATAACCACGGTAGGCCTCTCGCGGTCATAACCGAACAGACCGACACCTCCCGGTTTGAATGGAAAAACGGGATATATCTCGCCAGATACATTGCACCCGGCGGCTTGAATTCCACATATTCTTTCAAGCCTCTTGTCGGACTTAAATCCACCACTGACCAGCGCGGTTACACCGTCAGCTACAGCTATCATTCCGATGGCCGGCTTGCCACTGTTTACGATTATCGCGGAACTATTAAAAGTTATGATTACAAGATTCGCAGCCGCGATGCTTCGCCGGATAACTCGATAACCCAGTCTGTCCGTCTGTCTGATTCACCTGACCGCTATGTCACTACCGTGAATTACTTTGACGGCCTGGGGCGTCCGGTAGTTACCGCTGACAATTCCAGTAGTCCTGCGCTGAAATACTCCTATACCATGCAATCATACGATTCCTATGGTAGGGTAGTCCGCACAACCTTGCCGGCTGTAGGCGGCGTTTCCCCCGAAATGCCTTCTGTCGCTTCAATGTATGATATGCTCGCGTCCACCTATGAGAATGATTCCGTAAGTTGGTCAAATATCAGGCATGACGGACTTGACAGGGTAATCAGCGAGTCAACCCCCGGAAATGAATGGACCGCCTTGGGTAAAGGCTGCCGTACCGACTACCTGACCAATAATCGTAACGATGTCAAGTTATACACTGCTCCCATCGGCTCAACCTCCCTTGTAAAATCCGGATATTATCCTGCAAATACGCTTCAGGGCGAACGGACAACTGACGAGGATGGCAATTCGGTCACGGTGTTTAAGGACCGTCAGGGCAAGAAGGTGCTTGAACGGAGAGGGCGTAATAATGACACATATTATGTCTACAACGATTTCGGACAGCTGCGGTTCATCCTCTCGCCCGAATATCAGAACTCAGGCTACAAGGACAAGTACGCATACGAATTCCGCTACGATTCTTACGGGCGGATGGTTAAGGAAATCATCCCCGGAAGTGAAGCCACTCAGATGTGGTATGACAGAGCCGGACGGACACTGTTTGTCCAGTCACCGAGGCTTGCCGAAAAAGGGATGCATCGCTTTATGCTCTATGATGCCGCCGGACGTCCATGTGTGCAGGGAACTACCATGCGCTCAAACCGCTCGTCGGCTGTCAATCCCGTCTCAATGTCATCTGACCTCGCCAACCTCGGTGGCTATGTGATGGCCGATCCCTCGCGGCTTGACGTGAAGCGGCTCGAGTCAGTCAGCTATTATGACAATTATGCTTTCCTGTCACTATATAACCGCAACCTATCCTCAAAAATAGCAGCCGGAGAGTCGGCAGTCGGACTTATCACCGGCAAGTGGTCGCGGTTAAGTGATGACTCCGAAATGCTTGAGGTGTATTTTTATGACAAAGCGGGAAATGTGGCTGAAACCGTCACCTACGGACCTTACGGTCATGAAAGCGTCACCTCGGTTCAATATCAGCTTTGCGGCAACCCCGTCGCCACAAGTTACACGGAGGGCGACATCAACATCAACCTCCAGAATGTCTACGGCTTTGCAAACAACTCGCTTTCACAGACCACCATTGAACTTAACGGAGTCAGCCATAGCCTGATCGCCAACAGTTACGATGATCTCGGCAGGGTTACCGAAGTCCGCAAGGGCAATGACAATCATAAAGGTTGCTTCACCTATAACCTGCGGGGCATGCTGACCTCTATCTGCTGGAGCGACAGCAAAATCAATTTCTCCCAGAATCTTTACTACGCTTCAGGCCCCGGCACTCCGCTCTACAATGGCTCCATCAGTGCCATGACATGGAAAATAGGTAAGGGCGAAAACCGTCTGCGCGGTTATCGCTACTCCTATAACGAACTTGGTTGGCTCACCGAAGCTGCCTACGGTGAAAACTCAAACCTTCAGAGCAATACCCACCGCTACACCGAGCGCGTCCTTGAATATAACGCCAACGGCGCCATGAAGCGCTTTCAGCGCCACGGACTGAAAGATGACGGCATATATGGCAAGATCGACAATCTGCACATATCACTGGACGGAAACAGGATTTCGTCGGTCACCGACGATGCCGCTCCCGTCACCAGATATGCTAATGCCGATTTCAACGAAACTGACCTTCCGGGCAAGCAGTTCACCTACGATTCCGAAGGTGCGCTCACATCTGACCTTAACCGGGGTGTCACTTCTATCAGCTATGATGACTTAGGCAACCCTGTTGCCATTGATTTTGTCGACGGAGCTAAAACACGCTATGTCTACACTCCCGACGGTGAAAAAGTCCGTACCGTTCACCAAACACCGGTCCGCGCCTCATCATCCGAAAAACTGTCGGCCATCACCGCCTCCATCTTTGACAGTGATACGACTGATTACATCGGCTCCGTCATCTATCGCAACGGAGTGGCATCATCAGTCCGTTATGATGGAGGTTATGCCGATCTCACTCCCGGGTCGCTCACACCGCAGTTCTATCATTATATCACTGACTATCTCGGCAATAACCGCGGAGTGTTACGCTCATCCGATGGCGAACTTGTCCAGATCACCCACTACTATCCCTTTGGAGCCGTTTATGCCGATATGGGAATGGGAGGTGACGCCCAGCCGTTTAAGTTCGGCGACAAGGAACTCGACATGATGCACGGATTGTATCAGTATGACTATCTCGCCCGCAGCTACGACCCCATCCTGTGCGTATTTACCCGCAATGATAACTACGCCACCAAATACCCCCACATCTCCCCCCGCGCCTTCTGCGCCAACAATCCGGTCATGAATTTCGACCCGGACGGGAATGATATAGTTATTATTGGTAAAGATAACTCAAGGATTACTCTTTCAACCGACCTTATTGACTTTAGCGTAAATGTATCTTCGTTAGGAATAGATTGGGGTGGACAATATGTTCTACAAGGAGAAGAATTACTAAGTGCCGCATTAGATATAGCGGGAGTCTTTGATCCTAGCGGTGCTTGTGATGCACTAAATGCTTCACTATATGCAAAAAAAGGCAAATGGTGGGATGCTGGTGTAAGTATGGCAGGTGTAATTCCATTTGTTGGAGATGTTGCCAAAGCTGGCAGGATAGGTAAAGATGTCAAAATAATTAAAGAAACTATTGAATCTGTTCAGAAGGCAAAGAGTACCAGTTCTTTGAGAAGAAGCGCTGTTCGTAAAGCATGGAAAGATGAACAGCAAATGGTCATTAATTCAGGACATGGTACTAGAGAATGGACTAATGCGGAATTAAAAGAATTGATGGAGACCGGTAAGGTTAAGGGATACCAAGGTCATCATATTAATAATGTGAAGCATCATCCTGAACTTGCAGGGAATCCCAATAATATTCGATTTTTGAATCGTCAAGAGCATCTTGAAGCTCATGGAGGTAACTTCCGTAATGAGACACATGGAAAGTTAGTAAATCGAAAGAGTTATTAGGGAAAAATTATTATCATATCTAATAATAACATAACAGATTATTCGTTAATATTTTACAAATTAAACATTACAATTTTATGAAAGACTATTCGGAAATAAAGGATTTGCTGATGAAGTTTTCTTTTCTTGG
>CAZKNK010000046.1:0-18613 GCA_964554195.1 uncultured Staphylococcus sp. | reverse complement strand
CAAACCAGGAATCCTTAGCGGCTCCATGCCAGTGCTTGACGTTGGCCGGGATGTTGATGACGGTTCCGGGCAGAATCTCTACCGGTTCCTTGCCTTCTTCCTGATACCAACCGCGTCCGGCCACACCGACAAGCATTTGTCCACCGCCGGTTTCAGCTTGGTGAATGTGCCAGTTGTTGCGGCAGCGGGGTTCAAATGTCACGTTGGCAAACGGAATCTGGTCCGTTGAAATCTGGGCGAGATAGCTGTTGCCGATGAAGTATTTTGAGTATGCTGTGTTAGGCTCTCCGATCGGGAATATCATTGAGCGGGCAAATTGTGCTTTTTCGTCCTCTCCCTTTATGTCCTCGCTCCACACGTCCTTTGCCAGCCGGAATGCTCCCCACGCCTTGGGCCAGCCGGCGTAGAAGGCTATGTGGGTGATGATTTCGGCTATTTCAGTGCGGGTGATTCCATTTTTCTTAGCTTCTTGGAGGTGGTAGATGAGTGAGGTGTCAGTTATGCCTTGTGAGATAAGCGATGTGATTGTTACAAGGCTTCGGTCACGCATCGAAAGGAGATCGTTTCGGCTCCATACTTCGCCGAAAAGAATATCATCATTTAGCCGGGCAAACTCCGGAGCAAATTCTCCGAGTTGCTGTCGACCGGCTGTCTGAACAATTTTTTGCTGTGCCATAATGTTTGTCAATGTCAATATGGTTAAAATGAATGTGATTAGCACGCGATTCATTTAAGTCTGTAAGGCTTTTGGTTATTTAAGTGCCGATTTGGCCGTTGCTGCAATCTGTTCGGGAGTCAGGCCACAACGAGTCTGGAGTTCGGAATAGCTGTAGCGGTTGAGAAATTCCTTGGGCAGACCCAAGTTGATGACCTTCACAGGAGCTTCGCCTAAATATGAAGCCACTTTCTGGCCATAACCTCCGTCAATGATGCCGTCCTCAGCAGTTATGATTACATCATAGTCCTTGAGCGAGTCAAGAGTCTCTGTGTCAAGTTCCGAAAGGTTTCGCGGATTTATCAGCGTAGGTTTCAGGCCCTCCTTGTCAAGAATATCGGCTGCCTGAGCCATGAATCCAAACATCAGTCCGGCTCCGATGAGAGCAATCTTTTCACCCTGACGCACGGTTTCATAATGCGGCTTGGAATAGTCATCAAGAAGCTCAATCTCAGGATTTGATGTTGCAACCGTCCCCGGAATACGTATTACAACGGGTGACTTGTCCTGACTGATTGACCAGTCAAGCATTGCGTCAAATTCCTCGCGGCAGGTCGGAGCAAGATATATAAGGTTGGGAATATTTGAGAGCAAAGCAATATCAAAGAAGCCCAGATGTGTTTCATCATTCATGCCGAACATTGATCCATAGAACACTACAAATGTGGCGGCCTGCTTGTTCAGGGCTATGTCCTGACTGAACTGGTCGTAGGCACGTTGCAGGAAGCTGCTGACGAAACCGGCCACGGGTTTCATTCCTCCTTTGGCCAGTCCGCTTGCAAGGTCAACGGCCGACTGCTCGGCGATAGCCACGTCGATAAACTGACGTCCGGCTTCGCGGCGACGCTCCTTGTCAAATCCAAGCACACCGGGTGTGGCGGCGGTGATTGTGACCACCTTGTCGTTCTCCTTCATTCGGCGGAGCATTCCGTCGGCAAACAGTGTGGAGTAGTCAACCGGGGCATCGGCGGGATTATCTTCATGAAGTGGAGCGCCGGTCTTGAGATCAAAGGGTCCGGAGAAGTGATATTCCTCCTTATTGGCTTCAGCCACAGGCAATCCCATACCTTTCATCGTGTTTATGTGAACCACTACAGGGTGATCAATATCCTTGACAGCCTTAAACATATCAATCAGGCTCCGCAGGTCGTTACCATAATTGACATAGCGGTAAGCGTAACCCATGCTGCGGAACAAGTTGGGTTCACCTTCGCCATTGGTATTCCGGAGCAACCGGAGGTCGGCATAAATTCCTCCGTGATTTTCGGCAATGCTCATCTGGTTATCGTTGACCACAACAATGAAGTTTGAGCCGAGAGTTGCGCCATAGTCCAGTCCCTCAAATGCCACACCTCCGCTGAGCGAACCGTCGCCTATCACGGCCACAACATTTTCTGTTCCGCCTTGCAGATCACGTGCTTTGGCCAGTCCGGCAGCAAGTGCTACGGCAGATGAAGTATGTCCGAGTGAATATAGGTCATACTCGCTTTCGGCGGGATTAGTATAGCCCGTCACATCATTGTAATGAGCCGGATCAGTGAATGCCTCCATTCGCCCCGTGAGCATCTTGTGGGGATATGTCTGGTGTGAAACGTCAAACACTATTTTATCCTTCGGAGTGTCAAACACATAATGAAGTGCAATCACGGCTTCAATCATACCGAGATTGGGACCAATGTGGCCACCGTGGGCCGACAGTTTGTCAAGTAATGCACTTCTCATCTCGGCTGCGAGCCGTGTCAGTTCGTCGATATTCATGTCTCGTATATCGGCGGGAGTCTTGATAGCTGATAAATCAATATCTTTCATAATATTCAGTATTTATTCTGTTAGATAAACGGTTTATCGGCCTAAAATGTTATCTATCACCCTGCGTTAAAACATACCATTTTTCCCGTATTAAATACCAATTTTACGGTTATGTGGTTTAAGGGAAATGATTTTATCGGTTGACTCCGGTGTCAATGCACCACAGAGGGTTCCTCTTCATTCCGATGAGAGAAACTGTTTGATATAAGGGAAGTGGGTGCGGGAGTTTGATAACGGGAGTTTGATAAATAGTAGCTCGGAGGGGAATCGAACCCCTATCTAACCTTTAGGAGAGGCTTGTTCTATCCATTGAACTACCAAGCCGTGTTTTTTAATGTTGATGCAAAGTTAAGGATTTATCAGGAATTTCGCAAATATTTGATAAATTGATAGGTGAGGCCTGTGTCAGTATCCGTCTGTGGCTCGGAAGTTTCGGCCACATGCCACTCGAGTTGACTGATTGGCGGGAAGCATGTATCAGCATCTGACACAACGGCGTCAATCACGGTCAGTTGCAGGCAGTCGGCTTTCCGGATTGCCTGCCGGTATATTTCGCCGCCACCGATAATGAATATATTGTCTGTATCGTTACAGAGTGCTATTGCTTTCTCAAGAGAGTCTGAGATTTCAATTCCGTCATGAGAGTAGTTCAGATTTCGGGTAATTACAATGTTGCGCCGTCCGGGGAGCGGACCTTTGGGGAAAGATTCAAACGTTTTTCGCCCCATTATTATCGGATGTCCGAGAGTGAGAGACTTGAACCGCCGCAGGTCGGCGGAAATGTGAAAAAGCAGATCGCCTCGGCGTCCAATTCCTCCGTCACGGTCAAGGGCAGCAATAATTGTGATGGTGGGATGTGTCATACCGAAACCTGGGCTTTTATATGTGGATGCGGATTATAATCCTCAAGCTTGAAATCCTCATACTTGAAGTCAAAAATATTTTTCACATCAGGATTCAGAATCATGCGTGGCAGCGGACGCGGCTCTCGCGTGAGTTGCTCGCGGACCTGATCCATGTGGTTAAGGTAGATATGCGTGTCACCGAGAGTGTGGATGAATTCGCCCGGTTTCAGGCCGGTGACCTGTGCCACCATGAGGAGAAGCAGAGCGTATGAAGCAATGTTGAACGGCACTCCCAGAAATGTGTCGGCACTCCGCTGATAAAGTTGCAGCGACAGCCGTCCGTCGGCCACATAAAATTGAAATAGAATATGACATGGCGGGAGATGCATTCCGGGTAGGTCGGCCACATTCCATGCACTGACAATTAGTCGGCGCGAATCGGGATTTGTTTTAATCTGCTCAATCACTTCCGAAATCTGATCGATATTACCTCCCGAATAATCTGGCCATGAACGCCACTGATAGCCGTAGATATGCCCCAGCTCGCCGTCCGGACCGGCCCATTCGTTCCATATCCTAACACCGTTTTCCTGAAGGTATGCCACATTTGTTTCCCCCTTAAGAAACCAGAGCAACTCGTGGATTATTGATTTCAGATGAAGTTTCTTGGTGGTCAGCAATGGGAATCCGTCAGCAAGATCAAAGCGCATCTGATAGCCGAACACCGAGCGCGTGCCGGTTCCGGTACGGTCGTTCTTGTCGGTCCCGTTTTCCATTATGTGTGACAGCAGGTCAAGATATGTTTTCATTTTCAGAAGTTTTAGCTTTTATGGAATGAGAGATCGGTTTTGCAGAGTTCGCCGGAGCCGAAGTGCTTGTCACGGCACCGTCAACGCTGCGGAGAAGCGGGTATGAAAGCTGATGCCGCTCCCATGTGTAGCGGATGGCGTCGTTAGGGCAGTCGGTCAGGCAGTCAAAACACACCACACACCGCGATGAGTCTACGGTGTGGGCCGTCACGTCTATGCATGCAGCCTTGCAAACACTTTCACATCTGCGGCACAGGATACATTTATCGGGATTAATGTCAACATGAAAAATCGAGTAGCGTGCCGGGAAGCTGAGTGTTGAACCAACCGGACAGATGGAGTTGCAGAAAGTGCGTCCGTTGCGTGTGGCAAAAGTACCGATCAGTGCTATTATCACTATTGAAATCAATGCTCCGGTAAATGAGGCGGCGGTCATTGTCAGCACCGGTCGAATCACGGTTGTGCAGAAACTGTCATAAATCGTATATGGGTCAACCAGAAGCAGCAGTCTGGTGAATCCGGCCATGAGGGTGACGAAGATGATAGCCAGTGATGAATATCGGAGCAGATTCAGGGGTGGGGAGTAGTGGTAGGGATGACGGTTGCGCCCTATGCGCGGGATGCGGGCAAAGATGTCCTGAAGTGTTCCCATCGGGCAAACCGTGGAGCAGTAGACCCGGCCGAAGATGAGAGTGACAAGCAGCCAGACCACGAATACGGTCACTGCAAAACTCATTGCTGCGGGTACAAACTGGATGTCACTGAGGAAAGTTGCAATAGCGGGAAAGGTCATGCCTAAAGCTGTGAGTGAAGCGGTGAGAATGGCAAAAATTGCCAATGAAACCACTATCCGTATCACACGTAACACTTTCCCCATTTCAGCGTCTGTAAATCAGAAGTTATGGACTATCAGTGCAGTAGCCATAGACGCAATGCCCTCGCCGCGTCCCTCGAATCCAAGTTGTTCGGTTGTGGTTGCCTTGACCGATACTCTTGACGGGTCAATGGCAAGATCCTCGGCAACGTTGGCAATCATAAGGGGAATATAGTCGCGCAGTCGCGGACGCTGGGCAATCACCGTCACGTCAACATTGGCAATCTGAAAATGAGCCTCTGCAAGCATTGACGCAACCTTGCGAAGCAAAACCCGCGAATCGGCACCTTTATAAGCCGGATCCGTGTCAGGAAAATGATAACCGATGTCGCGCATAGAAGCGGCACCAAGCAGGGCGTCGGCAAGTGCATGAAGGGCTACATCGGCATCACTGTGGCCAAGCAGTCCCTGCGTGTGCGGAATCTTCACTCCGCAGAGTATTAAATCGCGGTCATCGACGAGGCGGTGTACGTCATAACCGAGTCCGGTGCGGAAGTCCATCATTTTTCAGTTTGTTAAATATCTGATTGATGAATAATTGCTAATGAGGTCAGCGACGACGACCGCCAAAGAGTTCGCGCAGACCGTCCATGTCAAATGTCAATGTGAAGCGCAGGGTCTGATCTAAGGGCGATGTCTGGGCTGTGGCAAGCATATATGATGCATCAAGTCTCAGGACATTAAGCGCAAATCCGGCGCCGAGACCGAAGTATTGCAGATTGCCCTTTGTGGCATCCTGATAGAAGTAGCCGGCGCGGAGGAAAAACTGCTGGTTATAGCTGTATTCCGCTCCGAATGACCATGAAATCTCACGGAGTTCCTCTTTGAACCCGCCGGGAGCGTCGGAGAACGATTTGAATATTCCGGTGAAAGGCGACATGTTCTGCCAGTCATCGTAAGCATTGATATATTCTATTTCGCCTTCTGTGTCATCGGCATAATCCACCCTTCGGGGCATGGAGGGAACAAGAAGCTTGTTGGCGTCAAGATTGAGCGAAAGGTTGTGGTAGTCGGCGAGAGGGAAGGTGAACGATGTTCCGATTCGCAGATTTGTGGGGAGGAATGCCGGATTGTCACCGTGGTTGTAGGCCACTTTCGTACCGATATTTGAAATATCCCAACCCCATGCCCACTGACATTCATTGCGTCCGATCATAGGGTATGTGGTGTAGTAGCCGGATATGTCGGCTGAAAATGCCGAAGCTCCGGTGCCTTGATCGGCATCGCTCTCGGAGAAACCGAGGTCAGAGTAAATGTAACGGAACACGATACCCATTGAGAATTTCTCTGACAGTTTGCGTGAATAACCTACGTCAAACGACATTTCGTATGGATTGATGGTCTGTCCGCCCCCGGTGTCACCGGCAGGAGAGGTGCTGACCTCACCGAGCGAGAAGTAACGCAGAGAGGCCGAAATGGCCTGATTGTCATCCTGACCAAGTTTCCAGTAACCGGCAACATTTGCCAGAAAAATATCATTGACAAGTTTGCGGAGCCACGGGGTGTAGCTGAGCGAGACGGCACCGCTGCTGTAGGCGAAAGCATATTTTGAAGGATTCCAGAACTGCGAGTTGGCATCCGGATCAGTGGCCGCACCGAGGTCACCCATCGAGGCACCACGGGCATCAGGCGCTATGTTAAGCGAGTTGACGCCTGTCTGAATGGGATTGAAGTCATCCTTCTGCGCAAGCGCTGTCAGCGGAGCAGCCGCAACGCAAGCGCATATAGTCAATATCTTTGCTAATTTCATTTCAATGTGATCGATTCTGATTTATATATGTATTAACTGAATTTTCCCTTTTTTATTGTTGCAAATTAAGACTAAAGCATTAATTTTGTAGTCAGACACAGAAACATCACCGCATATCGGAATATATGAAAAAAGTGACAACTATTTTAGCTTTAGCGGCTGCAACGATCATTACGGGATGCAATCCGCTAAGCGATGAGGCCAAGCAGATAACCGGAAACTACTATATTAATGAAATCTCTGACGATACACCTCTGATGGAACTTCGTCCCGACGGAACCTGTACGGTACGCGCTATCCGTCCTGAAATCCTGACTTATGCCGTTGAGGGAAAGTGGAATGTCAGAAATGATTCGCTTGTCATGGTCATTGACCGGGAATCTCTCACATGGGAGGGCGATAGTTCGATGATAGGTGATATTCCGGAACGCCTCGACAAGAAACTTATTTCTCACTCCGACCTCGCGGTGGAACTTCAGACAGATGGTATTAATTACGTTTATTCCCGACGAAAATGAACAGATATATATTCTTATTTCTGCTACTCTCCCCACTGCTTCTCATCACTTCATGCGGCGGTGCGAGCGGGATGGCCGACGATCGTCTCGACTCGGCTCAGTCTGCCCTGAACCGGGGCGATGTGGTTGCTGCCGAATCACTTGCCGATGCTGTGGCTGAAGATGAGGCGAGTCTTAACGTTGACCGTCTAGGCCGACTTTCAATTCTCTATATGAAACTCGGTGAATCCGCAGCTGACAATTCCGACTATGTGGCAAAAGCATCGCGTTGCTATCGCGCTGCATTTGAACTTAACGCCGATTCGGCCAGGATGTTTTACACTGACATTGCTACTGATGATGTTCCATACGTGATGACTCTCAGTCTGATTGTTTCAAGTGCCGACAATCCTAACGCTCTGCCCGACGAAACAGCCGACTCTCTTTTTGCTGACTCAATATTTCATATTCAAGTCCATGAACACTGATTGGAAAGACCGTCTTGCATCACTTGCCGGTTCGATGCCGGTCGATGATACTCCCATGCCGGACGAATCAGTCCGTGAGGATACAGCAGGAAATAACGATGTGGTAGAAATCACCTACGAGCGTAAAGGGCGCGGCGGGAAACCCGCCACCATCCTGTCCGGATTCACTTGTTCTGACGATGAACTGCGCAGGGTTGCAACGTCGCTCAAGCAACGACTGGCCACCGGTGGCTCAGCACGTGGCGGCGAAATTCTGCTTCAGGGCGATTGCCGCGATCGGGTCAGAACTCTGCTCAAGGAATCAGGTTACCGCACTAAAGGATGATAAATATCTACAAGGCATCAGCCGGATCGGGCAAGACATATACTCTCACGCTCGAATACATAAAATTGATTCTCGGGGAGCGGCTTGACGATGGAAGTTATCGACTTGCCCGGAATTCACGAAACCGTCATCGCTCAATCCTCGCCATAACCTTCACTAATAAGGCTACCGAGGAGATGAAAAACCGTATTATTCACGAACTTGCTGTTCTGGCGCGGCGCGAACCGGGATGGACCGCCCCGAGTGGATATGAACCGACGCTAACCGCTCTTTTCGGATGCACTGCGGAGCAGCTATGCGAACAGGCCGGTAAGGCTCTCGATGATTTGCTGCATGACTTCAACTATTTTAATGTCAGCACAATCGACGCTTTTTTTCAGACCGTTCTCCGTGCATTTGCACGTGAGGCCGAAATAGATGGCAACTATGAACTTGAACTCGAGGACAAGCTTGTGATTTCGCTTGGCGTCAATGAGCTTCTAAATTCACTTCGCACCCGGAGCAGTCGCGAAAACAGCTATCTGTTGTCATGGCTTGAAACTTACATGACAGAAAAGGTGGAGCAGGGCAACACGTTTAATATTTTTAACCGCTCGGCGCGCCTGCATAAGGAACTGATTGATTTCTTTTCAAAAATTACCGGAGAGACTTTTGTCGACATCCGTGACTCGGTCATGGAATATCTTGCTGACCCATCGAGGCTTGTCAGATTTGAAAAAGCACTTGCTGACCGGATAGGGGAGAGGATTGCTCTTATCTCAGCGTCATGCAATGAAGCCCTGACGCTGATTGACTCGCTCGGACTGGAAAACGCCGGGTTGCTGAATAAGAACACACTCGGTCTGCTCCGGAAATTTGCATCAGCCACACCTGCGAAATTGAAGGATACGGGTAAGACTTGCGCTAAAATCATTGAAAACGTTGATTCGGCTTACATTAAGTCAAAGCTCGGATCTCCGTTGCGCGACTCCCGCCTTGACGCAGTCATTCTCTCGGCTTGTTGCGAAATTGAAGCCGGAAAGGATGTGGCTCTCCTTGAATTGCTGCGCAAAAACCTTTTTCATCTCGGACTTCTAAAGCGCCTCGACGAGTGTGTAAGTGTTTATCGTGCTGAAAATTCCACCATCCTGCTCTCTGACACCAATGCGATCATCAACCGCATCATCAAGGACGAGACCGACACTCCGTTTCTGTATGAGCGTCTCGGCGAGCGCCTTGAACATTTTCTCATTGATGAGTTTCAGGACACATCCGAACTCCAATGGAAAAACCTCCGTCCCCTTATCTCGAACAGCCTGGCCTACGGACATGACAATCTGATAATCGGTGATGAGAAGCAGTGTATCTATCGTTTCCGAAACAGTGAACCGGAACTATTGAGAAATCTCCATTCCGAATTTCCCGGTCGTAACCGATTGAGTGGTAATAATCCCGGTGAAAATACCAACTGGCGCAGCTCGTCAGAAGTGGTGAGGTTCAATAATACCCTTTTCACTTCACTCGCCGCCCAAACCGGCAACACTTCTCTATATAATAATGTGGTTCAGCTCGTGGCTAAAAAGCATCGTGACCACACCGGCTATGTCAAGGTCAGAAATTTTACCGAACCTGATTCAGACATTCAGCGTGAACAGATACTTGACTTCATGACTGATGAACTCGTGAGCGCTATTGCCGACGGGTATCGTCCATGTGACATTGCTATCCTTGTCCGTACTCTCAAGGATGGAACCGATATTGTCAATCATCTTCTTCGCCGTCAGGCCGAGGACGGAATTCTGACGGACGTGAGGATTATTTCCGACAAGTCGATTTATATCTCGCAGTCGCCGGCTGTGAGGTTGATCATCAGTGTGCTGAGATATGTCACGGCCACTGACGATGTAAGTTCGTCGCGTAAGAAATCGCGCCGCGAAGTGGCTCGGCTACTCAATCGTTTCGAATATTTCCGTAGTCGATGTGCCGATTCCTCATCGGCGCTTTACGAGGCACTCCATTCACCTGAATCTATCGAGGAGATTGCCGGGTCAGCACTGACCGTTAACTGTCTGAACCTACCCACCGTGGTTGAGCGCATTATACGTCGTTATCTTCCTGAAGCCGAACGCCATAGCGAAAATCTGTTTTTATGTTCGTTTCAGGATATTGTGAATGATTATATCCGTAATAATTCCGGTGACATCCGCTCATTTCTTCAATGGTGGGACGAAAAGGGAAGCCGGACGGCAGTGGCCGGAGTGGCCGACGAGAAGTCTCTGTCGGTGCTGACCATACACAAAGCCAAAGGATTGGAGTATAAGGTGGCAATGATTCCGTTTGCCGGACGCAAGTCTGTCACTGTGGATGAAATCAGATGGTTCAGAACTCCTCATATCGATGGGGTTCCGGCTGAAATCACTCCGGAGTATATTCCGTTGACATGTAGCTCCGTAATGGAGAATACACCATTCGCTGTCGAATATCAGAAACTTAAAGATGAGTTCATTACCGACGAACTCAATGTGCTTTATGTTGCGCTGACCCGTGCGGTCGACCGGCTTATAGTCGGCTTGCCGTCACATCCTAAATTTAGATATGTGGCTGATTTTGTCCGTGACGCCATTGCCGCAGTTTCTCCTGAGTTTGTTGCGGAAATGAATGAAAAAAGCGGAGTTGACCATCATTCGCAGTTTATGGCAATCTCCTTTGACGCGAATGGCGAGATAGAAATCGGTCGCAAACTTCCTCCTATTGCTGAGGAAAAGAAACCTGACACGGCACTGACGCCCTTGACCGGAACTATTATGCCTGATTATCAGAGTGATGACCGCAATGACCTATGGGATGGAACGCGGGTTGACGATGTCAGCCGCTACGACTTCGGCCTTGCCCGCAAGCGTGGCATTATTCTTCATGATCTGCTGTCACGCATTAATTCGGTCGATGATGTGGATGTGACTGTCACCAAGATGGTCCGCGAGGGGCTTATTCCGCCGGACGAAGCTGATAATATCAGACGCCAGTTTGGTGAGCTGATGAATGACTCTCACGTGGCTTTATGGTTCGGCAATCCGCACCGTGTATTGATTGAGCGAACTCTGACAGCCGACAGTGAAATCCTTCGGCCTGATCGTGTGGTCTGGACTGAGCAGGGTACTGTAGATGTGATTGATTACAAGACAGGTAAAGGCAATCACTCCGCCAATATCCGTCAGGTAAGGAAGTATGTGACGAAGTTACACGAAATCGGCCATGACAATGTCAGAGGTTTCCTGTGGTATCTCGATTCAGGAGAGGTTATCCGCTGCGTTTAGTTTGCGATCAATGATGCGGAACTGATGGATGATGAGGATGGCCGTGACTATTGTTGCTATTATGTCACTGAGCGGAAAAGCCATCCAGACTCCGTCGAGTTTATAGAAATCGGGCAAGAGTAGCAGAAGCGGAATGAGAAACAGCACCTGACGTGACAGACTGAGGAATATTGATTTTGCAGCACATCCGATTGACTGGAAAAATGTGGTGGAAACAATCTGAAAACCTACCACCACGAATGCTTTCATCGCTATTGACAGTGCGCGTGATGTAACTCCGATAAGTGTGGGGTCAGTGGTGAAGGCCCGTGCGATATATTGTGGTATGGTCAGGCCGAGGATCTCACCGATGCCCACCACTGCCGTTGCAAACGTGACGGCCAACCGGAATGTGCGTTTGAGTCGGTGAAGGTTTCCTGCGCCGTAATTATATCCCACTATCGGCTGCATTCCCTGACACAGACCTACACACACCATAGTTAGCACCGAGGTGAATGTGGTGAAGATTCCGGCAGCTCCCACCGCCATATCTCCTCCATACTCATACAGCGAGCGGTTTATGATGACGTTTATGAAGCATGCGGCAGCATTGACAAGCGATGGTGCCGCGCCGATTGACGCTATGCGGAATATTATGTGTAGATTCGGCCTGAATGTTCCGCGTTTGAAGTGAAGGGTGCTTCGGGGTGAGAAGAAGTGTCCCATCACAAAGAGCATTGACACCGTCATGGATATGTCAGTGGCTATGGCCGCTCCCTTGATACCCCAACCAAGCACAAAAATGAATATTGGAGCGAGGGCAAGATTGCAACCCGCACCGATAAACATGGTCCACATAGCCTTTACCGGATAGCCTGACGCTCTCATGATATTGTTGAAGCTGAACGAGAGATTGGTCATCAGCAGACCCGGAAGGAGATAGAGCATGAAGTCATGGGCGTAGGGGAGGGAAACGTCACTGGCTCCGAATGCACGGAGAATATCGTCGAGGTAGAGTGCGAAAATGAAAATATAGATGGTGGCAAAGGTTAGGGTGAGGGTCAGAGCGTTGCCCAAAACAAGCGAGGCGCTCCGTCGGTCATTGCGCCCGAGCATGATAGAGACGCAGGCCGATGATCCGGCTCCAACGAGTATGCCGAGGGCGGCGGCGAGATTCATGACCGGAAAGGTGATGGCGAGTCCGGTGATGGCGTCGGGTCCTACTCCCTGGCCGATGAAGATGCGGTCAATGACGTTGTAGAATGAATTGACCACCATTCCTACAATGGCGGGTAGGCTGTAGCGAAACAGTAACCGGCCTACGGGGGTGGTGGCAAGTTCATTCAGTTTGTCATCAGGCGTTTTTTTCATTGCGATGCAAAGTTACGGATTTTTGGGCTGAATTAGGTGAGGTAATGGTTATTTTGACATGTTTTTTCTATGTTATTGGTTTAAAATGATTATTTTTGCGGACAATAACAAATCATCAGACCCTAATTATACCATAAAAAACAATGTTCAGGATTCTTGAAAAAGAGTATTTTTCAGAGAAGGTGGTGAAACTCGTGGTTGAGGCACCAATGATAGCCCGTACCCGTCGTGCCGGCCACTTTGTGATTGTGCGCACCGGAAAGGGAGGCGAGAGAATTCCGCTAACCATTGCCGATGCCGATGCGGACCGCGGCACGATTATGCTCGTGGTTCAGGATGTCGGTATCTCTACCAATAAAATTTGCGCTCTTGAGCCGGGCGAGTGTTTCACCGATGTGGTCGGTCCGCTCGGTCAGGCTACTGAAATCCGAAATTACGGCACAGTACTTTGCTGCGGCGGTGGAGTGGGCGTCGCTCCGCTTCTCCCTATTGTCAAGGCTATGAAGGAGGCCGGAAACAGAGTTATTTCCATCCTTGCAGCCCGTTCCTCCGATCTGATTATCCTTCAGGAGGAGGTAGCCCGTTACTCTGACGAAGTTATAATTATGACCGACGACGGTTCAGCCGGTCGGAAAGGTCTTGTCACTGCCGGTGTTGAGGATGTAATAACCCGCGAGAAGGTTGACATGACCGTGGCTATCGGGCCTGCCGTTATGATGAAATTCGTTGCGCTTACCACTCTGAAGCATGAAGTGCCTACAATGTGTTCGCTCAACACCATCATGGTCGACGGCACCGGAATGTGTGGTGCCTGCCGTGTCACAGTCGGCGGACGCACAAGGTTTGTTTGTATCGATGGCCCGGAATTTGACGCACATCAGGTTGATTTTGATGAAATGATCATGCGCCTGAAATCATATAAGTAAGAATCAGCACTCACTTTAATCATGAATAATAACTCCGTTTCCACATCGGCACCGCGCGATGCCGACTGGCGCCGCGAGCTTGCGGCAACTATTCCTGTCAAGGAGCGCACGGCTATTCCACGTGTCAGAATGCCGGAACTCGACCCTGCCTATCGTGTCACCTGCAATCATGAGGTGAACCGCGGGCTTAGCCGCGAGATGGCCATTCTGGAGGCCACCCGCTGTCTCGATTGTCCTGACCCTCAGTGTGTCACCGGTTGTCCTGTGTCAATCAATATTCCCGGGTTCATCAAGAACATTGAGCGGGGCGACATTCATGCTGCCGCCGCCGTGTTGCGTGAAACGAGCGCACTCCCTGCCGTGTGTGGCCGCGTTTGTCCGCAGGAGAAGCAGTGTGAATCAAAGTGTATCTACCATAAAATGAAAAAGCAACCTGTGGCCATCGGTTATCTTGAGCGGTTTGCCGCCGATAATGAGCGCTATAATCCCTCTCAAACTCCTTCTCCCGGTGTTGAGGAAAGAAATGGCATCAGTATTGCGGTGGCTGGGTCAGGTCCTGCCGGACTGTCGTTTGCAGGTGAGATGAACCGGCGTGGATATGATGTGACGGTCTATGAAGCGCTTCATGAAATCGGAGGTGTGCTGAAATATGGTATTCCGGAATTTCGCCTTCCTAATGAAGTGGTTGACTGTGAGATCGACTCTCTTATCCGCGAAGGTGTTCATTTCGTAAAGGATTGTGTGATTGGTAAGACGCTCAGTTATGACGACCTGCGTCGTATCGGTTATCAGGGCATATTTGTGGCATCGGGTGCCGGCCTGCCGCGCTTTATGGGTATCCCCGGTGAGAATTTGATAGGGGTTATGTCGGCAAACGAGTATCTGACACGCATCAACCTGATGGGTGCGGGAAAACCGGGCTATGACACTCCGGTTCTTACAGGAAAACGTGTGGCTGTGATTGGTGGCGGAAACACTGCTATGGACTCAGTCCGCACGGCCCGTCGTCACGGCGCAGAGGTTGCTATGATAGTCTACCGCCGCAGTGAGGCGGAGATGCCTGCCCGCGTAGAGGAGATTCATCATGCCAAAGAGGAGGGTGTGGAGTTCATGAATCTCTGCAATCCGATCGAATATCTGTCAGACGAATCGGGTCGGGTCCGTGCCATGAAGATTCAGCGGATGGAACTCGGCGCTCCCGATGAGTCAGGCCGACGGAGTCCGGTGCCGATTGAAGGTGCGGTGGATGAGATTGCTGTCGATGTGGTGATTGTCAGTGTCGGTGTCTCACCAAATCCTCTGATTCCCAACTCTTTCAAGCGACTTGATGTGTCGGCTCGCGGCACTGTGGTGGTTAATGCCGAAACCATGCAGTCATCACTTCCTGACCTGTATGCCGGGGGGGATATTGTGCGTGGAGGTGCTACTGTGATTCTGGCTATGGGCGACGGTCGTAAAGCAGCTGAGGCTATGGATCGCTCCATCTCCGAAGCTTGATTATTCAGGATAATACATTATTTCGGATCCCGTTGAGATAGCTCAACGGGATTTTAATGTTTTTAACTATTTTTATAATGGCCGTAATTACTTGTTTGACAATTTGTTAATATCTACATTATTAAATCATATTTTCTACATTAACCTCATTTCGGGGAAGTGATGAATAGTATATATGTTTGAAATGTAATATGTTGGTTATTAGTGGGTTGTGTGTTAAGGCTTAAAATGGCATTTTAATCGGTAAGCAGGGTTGTGAGATCTGGGGAATCAAACAATAATCAAAGTGTTACTATGACAATAACCCCATGTCTGAAAGGTCACTTGTCGGCATGTCAGGCGTAATTTAATGATTTGCAGATTGAAATTCAATTATATATATTTGCCAAACAGAAACCAAATTTATTTTCATATTTCTACCATGACCTTCAAACTTTATTCATTGCTTGGCGCCGGAATTATTGTATTTTCTACTCCGGCTTTTGCGGAAGAGTATCCGTATCAGGATGAATCTCTCTCGCCGACAGAGCGTGCCGCCGATCTTGTATCGCGCATGACTTTAACCGAAAAAATCAATCAGGTAGGCCACAAGACTGATGCTATTTCGCGTCTCGGCGTGAAAAGCTACAACTACTGGAACGAGGCTCTTCACGGAGTGGCTCGTTCAGGTTTGGCCACATCGTTCCCGGTCTCAAAGGCCATGTCGTCTACATGGGACCTTCCGCTCGTTTTTCAGGTAGCCACCGCTATTTCTGATGAAGCACGTATTTATAATAATGATAATGGTAAGGGACTTATCTACTGGTGTCCGACCATCAACATGAGCCGTGACCCTCGCTGGGGCCGCGACGAGGAAAACTATGGCGAGGATCCATTCCTGACCGGTAAGATTGCTGTCGAGTATATCAAGGGTATGCAGGGTGATGATCCGAAACATTACAAGACTATCGCCACTGCCAAGCATTTTGCTGCCAATAACTATGAGGGTGGCCGTACAAACACCTCATCTAACATGGATGATCGCAACCTCCGTGAATATTATCTGCCCGCGTTTGAGATGGCAGTCAAGGAGGGTAATGTGCGTTCAGTGATGAGTGCATACAATGCCGTCAACGGTATCCCATGCGGTGCAAGCCACGAACTCCTCATTGACATTCTGCGCGACGAGTGGGGTTTTGACGGTTTCGTCACCTCTGACTGCGGTGCTGTGGATTATGTATTCACACGTCACAAATATGTTGCCACTGGAGCCGAGGCTTCGGCTGTTTCGATGAAGAACGGTGAGGATCTCAACTGCGGCGACACCTTCCAGACCTACTGTAAGGAAGCTATCGAGAGCGGACTGATGACAGAGGCAGATCTTGATCGCGCCCTGATTCGTGTGTTTGCAGCCCGATTCTCAGTAGGTGAGTTTGACAAGAAAGCCAACGTTAGCTGGACTTCAGTTCCGTCAAGCCGTCTCAACTGTGAAGATCATCAGGCACTTGCCCTCAAGTCAGCCCTCGAGTCAATCGTGCTTCTGAAAAATGATAATGACTTCCTTCCGCTCGATCCTTCAAAGAGCGTTGCAATTATCGGTCCGCTCGGTAACACTGTTACTCTCGGTGGATATTCAGGGTCACCCACAGCTTTGTCAACCGTTCTTGAAGGTGTGGCTGCCAAATATAACTATGAGATTAACGACGGCACCGTGCAGTTTGAGGATTGTGAAGAGCAGAGTGTCAAGTCCGGCAACAACCGTCTGACACATGAGGCAAACGGCTCAGCCGGTAACCTCGGTTATATCTACAATAATGACTGGGTAGCTTTCAATAACGTTAATCTTGGAGCCGGTCGCTCGCGCCTTGACATCTTCCACGCTGCTAAAAACAATAATCCTACCAAAGTGTATTTCTATCTCGATCAGATAGATGACACTCCCGAGGCTGTTGTCACATGTCCTGTCACAGGAAGCTGGAGTAAATATGTTGTTACTACTGTCGATGTGGATCCTGAAGTGTTCAATGGCGTTCACAAGATTTATACCAAATTTGAGGGCGGCACTAACGGTGACAAATATTGCGCCAATATGGACTGGTTCCGCTTCTATGACCCCAATATCACCAATCCTCTCGAGGAACAGGGTCCTGTTTATTACTACATGGGTTGCGAAGTGAATGGAAAAGGTTCCACAAACATAGCCCGTGCCATTGAAGTTGCATCGAAGGCTGATGTTGTCATCTTTGCCGCCGGCACCAACCTCGAAGTATCAGACGAAAGTCATGACCGCTCCAACCTTAATCTCCCCGGTGACCAGCAGGCTCTCCTTGAGGCGGTTTATGCAGCTAACCCCAACGTTGTCCTTCTGCTTCAGACCTGCTCGTCAGTGACAATTCCATGGGCGCAGGAGAATGTACCCGCCATTGTAGAGGCTTGGTATGACGGTCAGGCACAGGGTCAGGCTATTGCCGATGTGCTTTATGGTGACTACTGTCCTTCAGGCAAGCTCACCTCCACTTGGTATGCCTCTGTCAATGACCTGCCCCGAGGCATGATGGAATATGACATCCGCAAGGCCGGTTACACATATATGTATCACACCAAGACTCCGCTCTATCCCTTCGGCTTCGGTTTGAGCTACACCACATTTGAATACTCTGAGATGACTCTCGATAAGTCACATCTCGGTAAGGATGAGGTGCTTGAAGCTACTGTCACCATCACTAACACAGGTAACTACACCGGTGCTGAAGTGGTTCAGCTTTACGCTCACTGCGAAGGTCCTTCAGGAATTGACCGTCCTATCCGTCAGCTCGTTGGTTTCAGCCGTGTTGAACTTGAACCCGGTGAATCAAAAACCGTGACTATTCCTGTCAAGCACGAACAACTGGCTTACTTCAACACTGCATCGCAGACATTTGATGTTGACGGCGGAAATGTTCAGTTCTATGTAGGCTCATCTTCGGCTGATACCCGCTCAACCGCCCGCATCACCACCGAAGGCGCAACAGTTAAGTACACCTACCGTTCAGGCGGTGCCGGCATTGATTCGATTGAAGCTGATGCTGCTGTTTCAGGCGACACCAAGGTTTATAACCTTGCCGGACAGTATGTAGGTGAATCTTCTGATCTCGATCGTCTCCCGGCCGGTTTCTACATTGCCGGTGGCCGTAAGGTTGTAAAGAAATAAATTTACTTTTTAATACCTGTTAATCATCCTTCCTTAAATCAAGCGCCCCTGCCATCGCGGTAGGGGCGCTTAAATTTTACCTTAAAAATATTGCCTAAAAAACTCTATAAATTCACAGAAACATCTATTTATATTTTGACGGGATTCTAAGTCCCCGATTTTTTTTAAACTGAGTTACGACAGTGGTTTGGAGAGGGGAGTGGCTTATCTGTAGTCCGAGAAGCGAACCTGGAGGCGCTTGCGGGCGAAGAAGATTCGGCTCTTGA
>CAZKNK010000045.1:0-18957 GCA_964554195.1 uncultured Staphylococcus sp. | reverse complement strand
TCTGCTCGTTGAGTCACAGGGCAAAGGTCAGACATGCGAAATTCAGGCTGACTCATTTGAAGTCTACGGTCTGGCTGATGTTGAGACCTATCCCCTTCAGAAAAAAGGTCACACCCTCGAATTTCTCCGAGAGATTGCTCACCTGCGTCCCCGCACTAACACATTCGGAGCAATTCTGCGCATACGCTCTACTCTTGCCTATGCTATCCATAAATTCTTCCAGGAGAAGGGATTTTACTATCTCAACACTCCTCTCATCACCGCAAGTGACTGCGAGGGTGCGGGCGCAATGTTTCAGGTGACCACCCTGAATCTCAACGACGTGCCAAAGACTGAGGATGGCAACGTGGACTATTCAGCCGACTTTTTCGGCAAATCTACGGCTCTGACTGTCTCCGGACAGCTTGAAGGTGAACTCGGTGCCACCGCATTAGGCTCCATCTACACTTTCGGCCCGACATTCCGTGCCGAAAACTCCAACACTCCGCGTCACCTCTCGGAGTTCTGGATGATTGAACCGGAAATGGCATTCTATGAGATTGCCGACAATATGGATCTGGCTGAGGAATTCGTGAAATATTGCATAAGCTACGCTCTTGAAAACTGCAAGGATGACATTGAATTCCTCGCATCAATGTATGACAAAGACCTTATTGACCGACTCAACTTCGTGGTCAACAATGACTTTGTCAGACTAACATATACGGAAGGTGTCAAAATTCTTGAAGAATCAGGCAAGAAATTTGAATTCCCTGTTCATTGGGGAACCGACCTCCAGAGCGAACATGAACGCTACCTCGTGGAGCAGCATTTCAAGAAACCCGTGATCCTCACCGACTATCCGAAGGAAATCAAGGCATTCTACATGAAGCAGAATGACGACGGCAAAACCGTCCGAGCAATGGATGTCCTCTTCCCTCACATCGGTGAAATCATAGGCGGAAGCGAGCGCGAAGAAAATTATGACAAGCTTCTCACCCGCATCGAGGAGCTCAACATTCCGATGAAGGATATGTGGTGGTATCTTGACACCCGTCGCTTCGGCACTGTGCCTCATTCGGGCTTCGGTCTGGGATTCGAGCGACTCGTACTGTTTGTCACCGGCATGACAAACATCCGCGACGTCATTCCCTTCCCCCGCACCCCCGGCAAAGCCGAATTCTAATCTCATCTGAAACGACAATTCATTCATAGCGGAATCCGGCAAACCTCTGCCGGATTCCGACTTTCTTTTAATCAGAAGATTTTTCATCGACAAATTACGCAACAATGACGTTTTTTTATTGGCCGGAGAGATGAGGCAAACGGGATTTTTGCGTAACTTTGTAGTTCCATGATTAACCTGTCACTGATATTGCTCCGAGGATTACTGATCGGTATCCTGATTTCGGCCCCGATGGGTCCGATTGGGGTGCTGTGTATTCAGCGCACTCTCAACAAAGGCCGTTGGCCCGGATTCTTCACCGGCATCGGAGCAGCTCTGAGCGATTTGATCTACAGTCTGCTCACCGGACTGGGTCTATCGTTTGTGACTGACTTCATAACCACGAATCAGAACATCCTCCAGATCATAGGCAGTCTGCTTCTTATTGCCTACGCAGCCTACCTGTTCACAAGCAACCCTTCACGGCAGTTGCGAAAGCAGGCGGTTAGTGCAAATTCCTACTGGACCGACTTTGCCACAGGGTTCCTGTTCACTTTCTCCAATCCGCTCATTCTCTTCTTTATCGTAGCCCTATTCACCCGATTCAGTTTCCTTGCGCCTGAATTTCAGAGCTATCACTATGTGGCCGGCTATGTAGCCATATTTGGCGGAGCGCTTCTATGGTGGCTGTTCGTGACCTATTTTGTCAATAAGGTTCGCGCTCATTTCAATGTGCGGTCCATGTGGCTTGTCAACCGTATCATTGCCGTAATTCTTTTCATCATGGCTGCCATCGGGTTTGTGTGGGGAGTGCATGATATTTTCGCCGCAGGATAATGTGGTAGGCCAACACATAAAAATTGCCCGGACAATGTCGGGCATATATAAAAGAAATTGTTGGTCGGAATTTGATACTCAAGTATCTTTGTTTGATATTATAACGCTCCGGCTGAACGCAAAGTTCACACGGAAAGAAAATCAACAATCACCGGATTGCTTGCCAACCACTCTGACTCTGCTATAACCAGTCGACTGTCACTGCCAAACTTCATCTCTCCCGAACGCAGATAAGGCGCAGCCGCTTTTTCACACAGCCGACGGTATCCGGCACCGAACCGGCGTTCAACCTCATCCACCGATAGTCCGCGGGCTGTCCGGAGTGAGGTAAACACCACATCGTTATACAACTCATCCACACTCTCATCTTCACGTTCAAGTGATGTGAGTCCACCGCCGGATATGTAAGCCCGAAGGTCGGCCCGGTTACTGAAACGTGTGCGTCCGTCAAACCCGTGAGCGCCCGGACCGATCCCGAGATATGGCGTCAGATCCCAATAGCGCGAATTATGGATTGCCTGATGTCCTGCAAGAGCAAAATTTGAAATTTCGTAATGATCATATCCTGCCGCCCGGGTTGCCTCGACCAAATACATATACATCTCCTGCGCAACCTCTGCGTCACACTCACTCACATTACCCGCTTTCAGCATGGCCGACAACCGGGTGCCGGATTCGTATGAGAGCAGATAGGCCGATATGTGTTCGGGGTGCAGAGCCAAAAGCCTGTTCACCGACTCGCGCCAGGCATCAACGCTCTGCCCGGGGAGACCATAAATAAGGTCACAGGAAATATTCCGGAAACCCGCATCCCGGAGTTCGGCAAATGAACTCTCGGCCTTAGCCGCATCGTGGCGCCGACCGATGAGTTTCAGTATTGCATCGTCAAATGTCTGAATCCCCATGCTGACACGGTCAATTCCGGATGCGAGCCAATGCTCGGCACGCCCGCGACTCACATCCTCGGGATTCACCTCAATGGTAAACTCATCAAACGGACCCTGCGGCAAAAAGGAGATAATCCTGTCAAGCTGCTCATCCGAAAGCGATGACGGAGTACCTCCGCCAAAATAAACCGTGGAAAAACGGCCTCCCCACTCACTGACACGCTCCGAGAGTTCATTACACAGAGCATCGACAAACTCATCGGTCAGCCGGCTTCGCGGCACGGAATAAAAGTCACAGTAGGCACATTTTGAGTGACAGAACGGGATATGGATATATAGCGTCGGGAGGGTCATTCCGATTCTCTGCCACATACGGGCTTAAAATTACAAAAAGCACACGCATGACTATCTGTTGCCTGACGAAACGGCACTTCGGGGTCAAATATCTCCTCAATAACCTTGTTGAAACGTTCAAGAAAACCGTCGTTTATTTCACGATAATCAGTCAGTTCGGCCCGGTTATACGTTATGGGCGTGATTCCTTTGGTGGAAAGAGTACGGAAAAGATAAATCACAGGCTGCACCGGCCCTGTGTAACCCCATTCGCGGGCAAGCACATTGCAGTAAAACATAAGTTGCAAAATAGCTTTACGACGCTTGTCATTTTCAGGGTCAAAAAGTTCGTCAATACTTGAAAAGGATGTCTCGTCAGACCCGGTTTTATAATCAACCACCCTGACCACTCCACCGTCAGCCCGGTCAGGAAACACCCGGTCAATCCTGTCGATTATCTGACGGATATTGACTGTCAGATGCGGATTAACGCTATAACGATAATCAATATTCTTTTCGGCATCAATGAAATCAAATGGTGTGAACTGTTTCTCCCGCTCCAGCAGAATCTCCACAAATCGGGCCATGATGCGACCGAGCAGCAGGGCTTCGCCACGGAGTTCGTCACGGCAGTGCCGTCCCTTGCGGTTATAGTGGTCATTAATTGACTCGGTTATGTAGGGTTCTATCTTGCGCACACTCTTGATGGCATCAATCACCTCGGAAGTAATTCTGACTGACTGCGCGTCGCCTCTTAGATCCTTGTAGATTTTCTCCATCACCTCATGCAGAATCGTACCGAAAGTGCCGGAGTCCATATAGTCCGTGATTTCATCGTCAAGATCCAAGCCCTCCACATTCTTCAGATAAAAACTCAGCGGGCAGTTGATATAGGTATTGATTGAGGATGCCGAGAGAAATTTCCGGTCATCGCCATCAGGTTTCGTAAACCTCGACAGCCGCTCCATCACCTCGTCAGTCTTGGTGATTGAAATGGAAGCCGATTCTACTTTAGGAGCCGCAAAGAATTTCCGGATGTGACGCACACCGGAATCAGGAAACAGATAGAGCAGTTGCGACAGATAACGTGACATCTCGCCTGAATTAGTCCCCTCGGTCCTGCCGTCATAGAGCAACTCAACTCTGCGGGCGCGAGAAATCAACCGATAGAAGTAATAGGAATAGATTGACTCCTGAAACTCGACGGTCGACATCCTATAACCTCTCCGCAGAGAGTCGGGAATAAAAGAGCGGGTGAAGTGTTTACGCGGAAACACACGCTCGTTCATCGAAAGTATCACAATATTTTCAAAATCAAGCGCACGAGTCTCAAGCACACCCATCATCTGAAGTCCCTTCAGCGGTTCACCGGTAAAATTGACCGAAGCAGAGGCAATGCTCCTGCGCAGCAGATGAAAGAAGGTTGACTCCCTCATGGTCACATTCCATCTCCTGATATTTGCATGGAGTTCCTCAAGCGCATCGGAAAACCCTCGCAGAAAATAGCGTTCGATCATGGCCCGCTTATCATCCGACTTCAGACATCCTTCAAGGGTTTCAACCAAACGGCGTGTGAAAGAGTAGACCTCCTCCGGATCCGAAAGATTAGCCACATAATCAAAAAAAGGTCCGAACGCTTCGGGCATTTTCTGTTTCAGATCGCCTGCCGGAACAAGGAAGCGTCGATTTAACCTCAACTCAGCCATCATCCTGTCACAGGATTCATTGTCGATTGACCGGATGAGCGGATGTGAAAGAATATTCCGAACATCCTCAAGCAGAAACACAACCTGCTGCCCATCTGACCGGCTCCGCATCTGCATTCCGGTGATGAAATTGAGCAGTGACGACATCGGGGTGTATTTCAGCGGATAACCCATCGTGACATTCAGATCTCTGATTTCCTCCGGCACGGAATGAATCATCGGAATAAAAAGATCCTCCTCCGGAAGCACTATTGCAGTGTCGCTGGCAGGGTGTTCCGGGTCGATTACACCCTCCGAAACCCAACGGTTGAGAATGTCACCGGTTTCTTTGACCATACCCACCTTTGAAGGCACACATGTGATGGTGATTTCGGGCATGGATGTAATTTTATCCGAATCGACATCGTAAATTGACGGAAACCGCTTTATGTTTCGTCGCATGAAAAGCGAACCCTTATTCAGAGGCATATCAAAGGCCGGAGAGTTGAAGTCCCAGTAAAAATCAGCCGCACCGCGTAGGCGCAGAAGATTAAATATCTTGATTTCAGCAGCCGACAGCACGTTGAACCCGACGAAAATATATCGCTTGAACGGCAGACTATCCGCAGGCATATCCGTCAACCGGGCAACAGCGTTACGGAGAAGCATACCCTCTGAAGCCAGTCCCTGCTCACGCAGCCCGTCCTGATAGTTTTCATATAAAGGCAGCAGAATCTCCCATAGTTTCAGAAACTTATCCTGAACTTCGGTAGACTCGTCTGACAGATGCGACCAAAATACCGACGGATCATAGTCATCCATCTCCACACCCCAATAGAGCCTGATAATCTCAAGCTGCTCTTCAGTCAGGAAGTTGGCGTTAAGCGATTTCAGTCGCTTTACGTTGACAAAAAGCTGTGCAGGATTCACCAGATAGCGGTCAACATCATTGAAATCATTTATCAGCATATCACCCCAGAAGAGGAAGCGGTCAAAGTCAGGGATGTCGGTTGACAACTTGCGGTAACAGTCATAGAGCGTGAACAGCTGCTCAAACCTTGTGGCGGGAACAAGGCGCGAGAATGATGCGGTCAGTCCGGCTATGGTAGTGATTTCCGGAGTAATCAGATTCCGTCCGCGCAGGAGCTGGAGAAGATAGTGGTTGAAAAAAGTGCTGCTGCGCTTGTTGGGAAACACGAAGCAATAGTCGAGCAAATTATCGGCCTCGGCCTCCACATACCGCTTCGCCACCTGATAGAGGAAAGGAGTCATGATGAAACAGAAATCAATACTGGAGATAAATGAACGGAACTATGTCGCTCTGTCGCACCTGAATAATCAGCATCAGCACAAGCGCAAGCACAATAGCCTTTACAACAAGTGGAGCCGCCGCAAAACCGTCCTTGAGCCGGGCAGTCCACCGCGCAGGCGCAAAGTGCATGGCGTAGCCGAACACCATTGCAAGTACAATCAGAAAATATCCGCTCAGAAACTGTGGCGCAACCGACAGATGGAAGTCATGGAAAATCTGTCCGGTCATCTGCCCGACATGTTCCATGGACTGGGAGCGGAAAAACATAAACGTGATTGCCACGAGGTTAAATGTCACGAAAACATTCAGAAACATACGCCACTTCGGTGTCTGCGCTCCCGGCACCGACGGAAACCAGCGTCGCAACTGCTTGTGGACAATCAACATGGCGCCATGCATGGCACCCCATATCACATACATCCACGATGCACCATGCCACAGGCCGCCGACTACCATCGTGGCCATCTGGTTGAAATTATGCCGCGTCTTTGAGCAGCGGTTGCCTCCCATCGGAATATAGACATAATCACGCAACCATGTTGAGAGCGAAATATGCCACCGATGCCAGAACTCCGTGGGACTCTGTGATTTGAAGGGAGAGTCGAAATTGTCCTTAAATCTGTAGCCGAGCAGCAATGCAATGCCGATAGCCATGTCGCTGTAACCCGAAAAATCGCAGTAAAGCTGAATAGCGAAGCCAAAGATTGCCATTGTATTCTCAAATCCGCTGTAAAGGGCAGGATTGTCAAACACACGGTCAACGAAGTTTCCGCTGATATAATCCGCCACGATAACCTTCTTTATCAAGCCGGCGATTATAAGGAAAAGCCCTTCCGACACCATGGCATGTGTAGCCACGGGATTCTCCTTTATCTGCGGAAGCATATCCTTGGCCCTGACAACCGGTCCGGCAAGCAGCGGGGGAAAAAACGTGAGATAAAACGTATAGTCGAGAAAGTTATGACACGCCTTGATGTCACCGCGATAAATGTCCACAATATAACTAATGGATCGGAAGGTGAAGAATGATATACCGGCCGGCAAGATGATGTCAAGTGCATCGAAACGAAGAGTGGTAAACTGCATTATGGTATCAATAAGCAGGTTGAAATACTTGAACCATGCAAGCATACCGACATTGACTATCACATTGATCCACACTATCAGTTTACGCTGCCACTTGGCAACCGCCTTCTCCATCAGCATGCCAAGCACATAATCACTCACACATACACCAAGCAGGATGAAGCAGTATTCAGCAGATGACTTATAGTAGAAATACAGCGAGAAAAGGATCACGAGTACCATTTTCAGTGATCGGAATTTTCTCAACAAACGATACAGCCCGATGAATACGACAAAGAGGATAAGAAATAGACCGGTGTTGAACAGCAGCGGCGACATGGCGTCGTAGCGCAACACGGAAAAAAGTCGGTCGATGTCAATCTCTGGAAACATAGTGTTTATTTACCGGTTGAGCGGAGGGTGTTGATTATAGCATCATAAAGCAGGCGTCCTTCAAGCCGATAGCCTGTAGCGGTGTGGTGAACGCGATCCTTTGCAAAGAGATCGGCACTGATCCAGCTTGAACTTGCACCGGTGCCGCCGGCAACATCATACCAGTCATAAACGGCCACATTGTTTTTCCGGCCATAGTCAAGAATGGCGTTGCGGACGGCAAGAACATTGCTGTTGACCTTATATGATTTAACCGTAGTGGTGCGATAGCGGCGTTTCTTGCTTTTTGTACGCACCTTCTTGGTTGTGGTGACACTGCGCTGACACTCCATCGGCGTGGTAAGGACGATGAAAGCATTAGGGTTAGCCGACCGGATGTTTGTCACCAGACGGTCAACGGTGCGGGTAAACATTGCGGCGTCAAACTTGCCGAATGCCTCATTGGTTCCGAGCGCTATGATGACAAGTTCGGGGTTAAGCGGGGCAATGCCGGCACCCACGTTACCGATGCGGTTATAGGTGTCGTAGGTTGCACCGTTGTTACCGATTGCATGAAAGAACACACCCGGACGCTCGGCTGAGAGTGACGCGCCGTAGACAGTAAGGTCACCCACCGAACTGAATCCTATCTCGACATTGGTTTCAGGTGAGGCCATGACTATCTGGGTATAGTCACGCGACGGAATGGCACGGAAATGCACCTCCTGTCCGTCAGTGTTCTTGACAGAATTAACCGTCATCTTGCCCTTGTGAAACAGAGTGATAGTGTTGAACGGGTTATAATCCTCCTTTTCAGAAGTGGCGATGATGAGGTGGTTGGTTTCGTTGACCGGATGAATGGATGTACCGGTAAAACCGACCGACTGCTCCCACGATGCATTCATCAGTTTGACTGCGTTCCATGTGTTACGGCTCTGAAACAGATAATCCGACGGCTCGTTGGTGCCGCTTAACCGGAGCGGAGCTATCAGTCCGCGACCCGCATTTCCGAAATCATACTGAAGCAGTTCGCGTGTCACACCGGCATTTATACCGGCCTGAACATGACTGTCGCCTATCAGAAGCATCGACACCGGTTTGCGGTTTGACAGCATCACGGCATCACGCAGATGAGTTGGGTCGGAACCGTTCAGCTCTATTACGTTTGCGCTCTGCTTGATAAACGAAGGAATCGGTATGTCAATATCATCCGATGAATCAGGAATTATGACCGGATTTTCCCGGATGCTCCGCTCGTCATCCTCCACCACTTCAGTGGAATCATCGGCCGACTGCGCGGATGCAGGCAAGAATCCTGTCAGCATCAGTGGGATTGAGGCAAGTATGTTGATAAAAGTTTTTTTCATTTCAGGTCATTTTGAATGGCTTTGAAAAGGAGATCGGCAAGTCTGGAACCTCCTTTATGGGTCAGATGGATATAATCCTTGTTAATCTGTCCGGAACGGCTCCACTCCACAACGGCATCATTTCCGCCCATAGCCTCACGTGTGTCCCAGAAAAGGCAGTGAGCCTTACGGGCCGCATCGCGCTGAGCCTCGATCATGGCTGTAGCGGTGGACATAGAGTGAATCTCCGAGCCACGCTTCTCGCCTCGGTCACCGATACCCATCAGCAGAATGTCGGCTCGCGGATAGCAACGACGCACATGGTTTATGACGTCGATCATACGCGAAGAATAGACACTATAATTCTTCTGCTTGGCACTCATGGCATTAATTCCGAACTCAAGGATAATCAGGTTATAATCCACACCGCAGCGCGACATCTGATAGCAGAGCGGGCTGCTGATTTTGGTCAATGTAATTCCGGAGAAACCGCGCGATGACATGCAGTCAACACCCACACCCGACGCTCCGTCAAGCCAAACGCCCAATCCGATGAGTGACGTGGAGGGAGTTTTGATGTCAAACCGCGATGTGGGACCATCCACAGCCAGCGACTGAACTGCCGAGTCACCCTTGACCTCATACTCGATCCATTCACCGTCAGTCCGATATGAAATCTTTGTGTCAGACCGGGAGATGAACAAGAATTTTGACCGTGACCACGATGCTGTGGCGGGATAAGCTTTGGTTCCCTCGTATGTTGAATTGGCCGATCCTCCGGCTATAAAATACTGCTCCGATAAACCCATATATGCACTATCAGCCTTTTTGAGTGCCGAAAAAGCTTTCCACCCGTTACCCCCCTGCTTGACTGTGCGCCGGAAGCCGGGAAATTCGGAGTGCATATTGACATAACCAACACCCTCACCGCCATAAGCCGACTGAAAGAGGTTGCGCAGGTCCTGAGTGAAAATATCACCCTCAATATAGCTGTCGCCTACCACAGCAATGCGGGCAAAAGCGCCTGATGACACAGCACGACGCAGACTCGCCAGACCGTTTCCTCCGGGGGTATAGTCCTCGAGAATCACCATATCGCCCGAACGCGACGGTTTCGGAGCCGGGATAAGTGAGTCGCTTTCAACAATCACCGTGGAGAGCGACGGAGTTTCTCCGGCAGGAGAATCAGATTCATTCTGCGCTTTAAGAAGCTCCGGATCAATATCATCCTCATCCATCTCGGCAGCAGTGACAGAGTCGGTCTCAAACACCGATTCGGGTAGGATGTCTGAAATAAGATTGAAATCCTTCACCTTACCGCCCGTCATCTTTGACCAGGGCAGCAGCGAGAGAACTACAAGAATTGCAAAGGAAAGAAATATGATTAGGGCAGCTTTTCCGCTATTATTTTTTTTCATAAATAGTTGAAATTAAAAATTCCTTTCGTGACCATAAGGCCGGAAATGTCACAAGACCCTCCAGATTGACTGCACGTTGGTGAGAGTCGCCACTGATGCTTTCGCGGAGCGGCGCACACTTCTGCATGACTTCATTCCATTCATCATCGGGATCGGAGTCGCCGACAATACCTCCTCCGGAGTATATATTATATAGGTATGCGTCATGTCCGTCATACTCACACGGTGTCACAAGCGCACTGCGGAGATTGACAAATGACTGGACGCGGTTACCGATTTTGATTCCTACAAAGCCGCCATAGCAATAGCGGGAATGGGGTTCAAGTTCAGTTATCAGCTCCACTGCGGCATCACGGTCAGGGTAACCGGCCAGTGCCGGAGTGGGACTGAGTGCATAAAGCACTTCCGTTACATCAAACGTGCCTTTGGCTTTAATTAGATTACACAGATGAACCACCTGACCGAACTCAACTGATTCGAGCGGACCGGTGAACACCTCCATGCCGAGATTTGATAAGGTGGAAGTGATGAAATCAGTCACCATCTCATGCTCGCGCATATTCTTCATATCCCATCCGCTCTTGTCACTGACAGGCATTGTACCGGCAAGAGACATGGTCAGTAACGTCCGTTCAGCCGTGGAAGCAAGAATTTCAGGTGACGCGCCAAGCCACATTCCGGTTTCGGGCGTGAAACATAGAAAGCGGAACGTGGAAGGGAACTTGTTGAAATAATCAAGTGCCACATATCCCACCGGACGCTGCGACACATCCACCGTCACCTGCGAGATGACAAGTTTTGAGCCATTGCGTTTCAGATCGGGAATAATCTTACGGAGAATACCTGCGTGGGTGATCCGTGGAGTGGATTTCAGAGTCGGAACCACGTCGGTTGGAGTAAAACAGAGATCATTTTCCTCCAGATAACCGAGAAGTTCCTCCACAGTGTCAATGTCATATTGGAATCTGACACCTGCAAGATATGATTCATCATTGCCGAAAAAGTTGATAAAAAAGACGGCTTTTTCGTCATTATCCAAACCAACCCGACACTCATCAGCCTCATCAGGAGCCGATGCAAAAAAGAAGAGTGCGGGGTTTTCGGGCAACCGGAACATCGCAAAAGGAACATTGCGACGCACACAGCGCTCTATCGTGTCAACATATCGCTGTTCCTGAATCATTTCTCCTGTTGCCCTACCGGGGCGGCTATGAGTTCAAACGGCAACGCATCCGTCACACGGACAGTGACAAAGTCACCGGGACGGAGCGACACACTCTTTTCAACAAGCACCTCGGGGTCAACCTCCGGAGAGTCAAACTCGGAGCGACCCACATAATAGTCATCTTCCTCGCGGTCAATGATAACCCTGAATGTCTTACCTATTTTTTCCTGCTGAAGTTCGGCAGAAATTTCTTCCTGAAGCGCCATCAGGGTGCTTAACCGGGTCTGCTTCACTTCATCGGATACGGAATCATCAAAGTCACGTGCGGCAGCAGTATCCTCCTCCTCGCAGTAGGCAAAAGCGCCCATACGCTCAAAGCGCTGTTCGCGGACAAATTCCATGAGTTCGTCAAACTCCTTCTCCCCTTCACCGGGAAAACCTACCATAAGTGTGGTGCGGATATGGATTCCGGGGACACGGCGTCGGATCTCATCAAGAAGCCGGCGGGTTTCATCGGCTGTGATGTGGCGACGCATATTGGCAAGAACTTTATCTGAAATATGCTGGAGGGCAATGTCAAGATAGCGGCACACATTGGGATGACGCGCCATTGCATCGAGAAGTTCGGTAGGGAAATCAGTTGGATAGGCATAATGCAGGCGAATCCACTCCACACCGGGAACTTCGGCTATTGCATCGACAAGCCGACCTATGGCTCGCTCACCATAGAGATCTGTTCCGTAGGATGTCAGTTCCTGAGCTATGACGTTAAACTCCTTTACACCCCGTCCCACAAGCATCTTCACCTCCTCCACAATCTCTTCAATCGGACGTGAGCGGTGACGCCCCGTGATGAGAGGAATGGCACAGAAAGCACAGAAGCGGTTACATCCTTCAGAAATCTTAAGATAGGCATGATGGCGAGGAGTAGTAATGATACGGTCGTAGGGCGCCGATGCAGGATGCTTGCGTGCAAGGTCGGAAGCAAGACGGGGCCATGAATGTTTGCCATACCATCCGTCAACCTCCGGAATTTCCCCGGGCAACTGTTCGGCATAGCGCTCTGACAGGCAACCCATCACATAAAGTTGAGATATGTGGCCGGCACTTTTTTCGGCCGCCTGACGGAGAATCTCGTTTATGGATTCCTCCTTGGCATCGCCTATGAAGCCGCATGTGTTGACCACGACTATATCATCGGGCCGCGGATGGTCATCCTCATGCACCACTGCAAACCCGACATTTTCCAACATTCTCATAAGCCGCTCCGAATCCACAAGGTTTTTAGAACAGCCGAGAGATATAACATTTACTCTTTTCACTTTTCGCCAAAGAGTGATTTTACAAATTCCTTCTTGTCAAACACCTGAAGATCATCAATGCCCTCACCAAGTCCGATATATTTCACGGGGATGCGGAACTGGTCACTGATGCCGATCACCACACCGCCTTTCGCCGTGCCGTCAAGCTTCGTGATGGCAAGCTCGTTGACCTGCGTTGCGGCGACAAACTGACGCGCCTGCTCGAAAGCATTCTGCCCCGTTGAACCGTCAAGCACCAGAAGCACTTCATGCGGAGTGTCGGGAACAAGTTTCTGCATAACGTTTCTGATCTTGGTCAGCTCATCCATGAGTCCCTTCTTGTTATGCAAGCGACCGGCTGTGTCTATAATCACCACATCCACGTCATTTGCTATGGCACTCTGAAGTGTGTCATAGGCAACCGATGCCGGATCGGCACCTAATTTCTGCTTGACCACCGGCACACCTGCCCGTTCGCCCCACACATCGAGCTGCTCCACGGCAGCGGCGCGGAAAGTGTCGCCGGCACCGAGCATCACCTTATTACCGGCGCGCTTGAACTGAGCGGCAAGTTTACCGATAGTGGTGGTCTTACCCACACCGTTCACACCCACAACCATGATTACATGGGGCTTATGACCTTCGGGAACCTTAAATTCGTCATCAGAACTGCGCTCGGGATCATTCTCAACAAGCATATCGGCTATCTCCTCGCAGAGCAGTTTGTTGAGTTCCGATGAACTGACATATTTGTCGCGTGCCACCCGCTGTTGCAGGCGGTCAATGATTTTCAGAGTAGTGTCAACACCCACGTCGCTGGTAATGAAAACCTCCTCGAGATTGTCAAGCACCTCATCGTCGACCTTCGACTTTCCGGCCACAGCGTGGGCTATGCGTTCAAAGAAACCCCGTTGAGTCTTTTCAAGGCCCTTGTCAAGAGTTTCCTTCTTTTCTTGTTTGGATTTGAAAAAATCAAAAAATCCCATATCTTTATTTTTAATTTTTCGCTGAATGTCAGCGCCATGCAGACAATTTGCCATGCTCGCCGACGCGAATTGAAGTTTCAATGATTTGAAATGCAAAATTAGTAAATAATTCCTACACCGCAAAATGCTAATTGGGACTCAGGCCCGAAAGAAAAAACCGGGCGTGGTTAAAAAACATTAACCGTGTGCGTAGGGTGACGGAGATTTTGTAATTTCGCCGATATGAAACGGTTTACCACTCTTTTTACCATCATATTTTTCTCTCTGCTGTTTTCAGCCGCGTCGGCTGCTTTTCCCATCACTACCCCGGGGATTGACTCCACACGGACTGCCATCCTCATCTATGACCTGATGTTTGACCGCCCGATAGTGAACGTCAACGCCGACATGCCGTTGATTCCGGCGAGTGTCATGAAGGCCGTCACATCCGCTTCAGTACTTAACCTTGCTGACGCAGAGGAGCGTTTTTTCACTCCCGTAATAGCCGACGGTTCGATTGAGGGGAACATTCTGAAAGGAAATCTCGTTATCCGCACCTCAGGCGATCCGACAATAGAGTCGGAACACTTTTCGGAAGCATCATGTTTTGCCGACAGCATCATCTCATCACTCCGTCAAATCGGAGTGACGGAAATATCAGGAAGCGTGGTGGTGGACGAGAGCGGGTTTATCCACACCGGCACTCCCTCCGGATGGATGAAAGAGGACCTCACATGGCCCTACGGTGCAGATTTGCACGGCGCTAATTTCCGCGATAACAAATTCATGTTGCGGATGCCGTCAAAAACAACCGAACCCCATGTGCCGGGTCTGGTGATCAAACACATCAACCCAAAGTCAAAAGCCCGCTCGGTCAAGCGTCAGGATGGTTCGGCAACCGTCACCGTCAGCGGACGAATCCCCCCACGTGGGTGGAGCGACCGACTGTCAACTCCCGATCCCGCCTCAGTGATGCGCCACGAAGTTATTACGAAACTGAAGGAAGCCGGCATATCGGTGAATGAGAAACCTACGCCACACTCCGGCGGCACCACACTTGTCTACACCCACATCTCCCCCGCTTTCGGCGACATTTTGCGTAGTCTCATGTATCGGTCAGACAATCTGATGGCCGAGGGAATGCTCCGCGCCCTCCGCCCGGGAGGCAGCCGCAACGAGGCCATCGAGGAGGAACTCAAGATCTGGACCGACCGAAACATATATCCCACCGGCGTGAACATCGAGGACGGCAGCGGACTGTCACGTAACGACCGGCTGACAGCCTCATTTTTATTCCGGGTTCTGCGCGAAATGCTATCGCCGGAGTTCGGCACCGACTTCACATCTGTTTTTCCACTTGCCGGACGCGACGGCACAATGCGCAACACTTTCACCGACACGCGGCTCGAAGGGCGGGCGGCATTCAAGACCGGTTCAATGAAAGGAATCCGCAGTTTTGCAGGTTATATAGTCGACAACAACGGTCATCCCACTCACATTGTGGTCATCATGGCCAACGGACTACGCTGCTCGGGCGCATCATTCAAAAAGGGCGTTGAAGAAATGCTCCTTGAATATCTTCCGCGGGAGTTATGAAATAATCCACTCAAGTTGGCAACTTCTGTTGGTAAAACAGATTTTTTGAAGTAAGTTTGCACCGTTTTTTAACGCATCAAGATGAAAAATTATAACAAACTTCTTGACCTCGCCATTGAGCTTGAAGGTCTGCTGCTCATCAAAATCCATCGCGGTGAAGCTGCCCCTGACGAGGCGGATCAACTTATCGCACTGAAAGCCGAACAGTTATGGAAAGGTCTTTCGGAAGATACTGACCCGCTGATTCAACCGCAAATGCCGGATGAAGATGAAATGATGTTTGCCGAAACCGAGCCGGATTCCGATAATGTTCCTGAATCAGAGCCTGAACCTGTCACCGTCACAATAGCCGACACGCTGGCTACGGAGGGAATGAGTGTGAACCAGATGGCCACGGCCACAGCCGATGTTTCACACGTGTTCACCCTCAATGACAAATTCCGCTTCTGCCGCGAGCTTTTCCGCAACTCAAACGAAGAGTTTACGGATACGATAAACGTACTCAATGCCATGGAATCACTCGAAGAAGCCGAGGACTATCTCTACAACGATCTGGCATGGGACCCGGAAAGCCCTGATGTGAAAGCATTCATCGAACTCATCGCCCCCTGCTACTCAATGTCATGAGCAAGCTCTATATAGTACCCACTCCCGTGGGCAATCTGGCCGACATGACTCCGAGAGCGGTTGAAACGCTCAAAAACGTTTCCCTTATTCTGGCCGAGGACACCCGCACAAGCGCACCGTTGCTGAAACATTTCGGCATTGATACGCCGGTCAGCAGTCATCACAAGTTTAACGAACACTCGTCGGTGGAACCTATAATCAACCGAATCCTCGCCGGCGAAACGATAGCCCTGATTTCCGATGCAGGCACCCCCGGCATAAGCGACCCCGGCTTTCTGCTCAGCCGCGAGTGCCGGCGCAACGGCGTGGAGGTGGAAACACTTCCCGGTCCGACAGCATTCGTTCCGGCCCTTGTCAATTCCGGGCTTCCGTGTGACCGCTTCACGTTTGAAGGATTTCTTCCTCCTAAGAAAGGACGCAGAACCCGTCTGGAAAAAATTGCGGCAAGTGACTGCACGGTGATAGTCTATGAGTCACCACTGCGCCTTGTCAAAACACTCGAACAACTCGCCGAAGTGTGCGGAGCGGAAAGACCTGCATCCGTGTCACGTGAAATATCAAAACTCCACGATTCAACGGTGCGCGGCACTCTTGAGGAACTTATAGCACACTTTACAGTGAACAATCCCCGTGGCGAGATTGTTATAATAGTAGGCCCATGTGAGCCAACGGCCCGCAAGGAACACAAAAACAAATACAAAGACATTGTCAACGACTGAAACTCATTAAATTTCAACTCAAAACTCTCATTCTAAGATGAAGAAGATCTTAACACTCGCAGCGGTTGCATTAGGGATGCTTACCGCATGCAACGGCGACAAACTCCGTCAGGCCGAAGAAACCAACGATCAGCTCCGCGATGACCTGCGCGAAACCCTCGCCACACAGGATAGCCTTCTGGTGCTTGTCAATGACATATCCGAGGGCATGAACCAGATCAAGGACCTGGAAAAAATCATTTCAACTCCCGGCGGAATCGGAGGCGAATCAATGTCACGCAAGGAACAGGTGAAAAATGACATGATCGCTATTCAGAAGGCTCTTCAGGAACGCCGTCAGCGCCTTGAGGAACTTGAGGCCAAGCTGGCAAGCAGCGAGAAAAACAATTCTACTCTCACCCGCACCATCCAGACTCTCAAGACTCAGATTGCCGAGCAGCAGACCGAAATCGCCACTCTGACAAATCAGCTTGAGGCTGCCAACATCCGCATCAGCGAACTCGATCAGACCGTCAACGAACTCACCTCAACAGTCGACTCACTCAACACCGGCATCGAAACCGTAAAGGAAAATGCATCGGCTGAAATCAAGAAAGCTGAAGCTGCCGCCAATGCTTGCTTCTATGCCATCGGCACAAACAAGGAACTCAAGGAGCGTGGCATCCTTACCAAAAAATTCCTCGGAAGAACAAAAGTGATGGAAGGTGACTTTGACAAGACATACTTCACTACTGCTGACCGTCGCACCCTGACTGAAATTCCCACCCACAGCTCAAAGGCTAAAATCATGACCCCGCAACCCAAAGACTCATATCAGATTGTAACTGTAGGCGGTCAGGCTGTGGTCAAGATCACCAACCCCACCCGCTTCTGGGAACTCAGCAACTTCCTCGTGATTGAAGTCAACTGATCCCACACTCCGGATTATAATCATCAAACCCACCATAAGCCTCTTTGAAGCGATTCATCAGCTTCAGAGGGGCTGATTTTTTGCTTCACGATCCCAATTTGCTACATAGTAAAGCATTTTCCACATAAAAATGCTTGTTTTATTTAAAATAATATTTAACTTTGCGAACATAAACCATTTAACCATAAAAGTTACCTCAATGAAAAATTTAGTTGAAAAGATTGCAACTCTTTGCGAAAACTTTGCAAAGGATGCAGCTGCTCAGGTTGAAAACGGCAACAAGGCTGCCGGCGCCCGCGCCCGCAAAGTTTCTCTTGAGCTTGAAAAAGCCATGAAAGAATTCCGCAAAATGTCGATCGAAGAGTCAAAGAAATAAATCTGCTCCTAAGATTGCAACCAAACAAAATCAAGGGATAGACCGTCAGGCAACCCACTGCCCTACCGACGAGCCTATCCCCTGTTTTTTTACATGCGAACCGACAGGATTACATGTGTCGGCTACTAAATTTTCCCAATGATAATTTATAAATGAAACAGATAAGAGATTTCATAATCACGGCCAACGAGAGTCAGGGTTCCCAATACTCGCGGCTCACCCTTGCTCCGGCCGACGGAAAGGAGATACCCGCCATGCTGCCCGGACAGTTTGTGCAGGTGGCCGTGGAGGCCCCGGACGTGTTTCTCCGCCGTCCTATTTCCATAAACAGCGTTGACTCTTCGAAAAACGAACTGACACTGCTGGTCAGAAATGCCGGCAAAGCCACATCTCGACTTGTAGAAATGGCTCCCGGCACCACCCTCAATCTCATTCTCCCGCTCGGCAACGGTTTCACCACAAGTTTCAATGCCGACAGCCGGCTGCTCCTTGTCGGTGGAGGTGTGGGAGTGGCACCGATGCTGTATCTCGGACAATATCTGCATGAAGCAGGCTATAGGCCCGAATTTCTGCTTGGTGCCAGATCCGCCGCCGACCTGCTGCAACTTGACATGTTTGAAAAGCTCGGGAAGGTCCACATCTGTACTGACGACGGCAGTGCCGGTGTTCACGGTCTGGTGACGGCCCACCCTGTTCTTGACGAAAAACTGGATTATATCTTCTGCTGCGGACCTGCACCTATGATGAAAGCCATAGCCGCTAAAGCCCGCAGTAAAGGCGTAGAATGTGAGGTTTCGCTCGAAAACATGATGGCTTGCGGACTCGGAGCTTGTCTCTGTTGCGTTGAAAAGACAGTTAAAGGAAATGTTTGTGTTTGCACCGAAGGACCGGTGTTCAAT
>CAZKNK010000044.1:0-20276 GCA_964554195.1 uncultured Staphylococcus sp. | reverse complement strand
CGAGTGTGGTTTTACCCGAGCCTTTGCTTCCAAGCAAGGCTATGTTTTTGATTTCGTTGGTTTGATAGACTTTCATGTTATTAGTATTTTAGTTGTATTTACTGGGTGAAATCATTATAGTTTTTAATTTCATGCCGCAAAATAGTAATAATTTTTGAATAATCATTGCTTCAAAAATATGTTTCATAACATATTTTATTTTTATCCGGCAAGTTCACTTAATTTCACTCTAAATATATTAATGTGACGGGAATTTTTCGTAACTTTGCACTCCTATTTAAAAAACTCTGAATTTCACCAAGAATGGATGACGAAAAGACCAAAATAATGTCCGTTGGACAGATTGAAATAAACCCGAATCAAATTCTTTCAGAACCAGCCTATGATGATCTGCCGGTGATAGCGATGCGTGACATCGTTTTGTTTCCCGGTGTGACATTTCCCGTATCACTCGGTCGTCAGATTTCGGTAAGCGTAGCCACAGCTGCTGCCGAAGGGTCAATTCCGGTGGGCGTATTCTGCCAGAAATCACCTCGGACAGAGATTCCGACCGTTGACGATCTCTTTCCTTATGGAGTTGTGGCCGATATTCTGAAAGTATTTGACCTGCCTGACGGCACAAAGACAGCCATAATTTCAGCCCGAGGAAAAATCAAGATAACCGGGCCGGGAGCCGGTGTAACCATTGCCGGCGGACTCTCGGCAGCCGTGCGTCCCGTGCGTGAGACTTCCGTCCGCAAAGGCGATAAGGAGTTTGTGGCTCTCATTTCGGAAATCAAGGAAACCACTCTGAATATATTGAAGAAAGGCAATGAAATGGCCGGGGATCTTGCATTTAATATAGAGAATCTGCCTGACCCCGCTGTTGTCATCAATCTCATCTGCACCCACTCTCCTTTCTCACTCGACGTGAAGGAACAGTTGCTTAAAGTGAACCGCATCAAGGACCGCGGCTTCATGCTACTGGGCGAACTTTCGCGCAGTGAAGAATACGTGGAACTTAAAGCCGGCATACGCGAGCGAGCCAAACAGCGACTTGACGAGCAGCAACGGAACATGTTTCTTCAGAATCAGTTCGAGACACTCCGCGAAGAACTTTACGGTGACGATGATGACTGCAAGGAGCTGCGTGACAAGGCTGAGAAAATTGCATTTCCCGAAGCGGTTGCAAAGACTTTTGAGAAGGAACTTGACAAACTTTCGCGCCTGAATCCACAGAGTCCCGACTATGCCGTGCAATATTCCTATCTTCAACTACTTACTGACCTCCCCTGGGGTGTGAACGATCCGCTATCGACCGACTTCGGACAGGCTCGTGATATTCTTGACAACGATCACTTCGGGCTGGAGAAAGTCAAGGAACGAATTCTGGAGCAGATTGCCGTGCTTATGAACAAGCCCGACGGCAAGTCGCCCATTATTTGTCTTGTTGGCGCACCCGGTGTCGGAAAAACCTCCCTCGGCCAGTCAATCGCTAAATCGCTCGGAAGGAAGTATCAGCGTGTGTCGCTTGGCGGACTGCATGACGAAGCTGAGATTCGCGGACATCGCAGGACCTATATCGGAGCGATGCCGGGACGAATCATCGACGCTGTCAAGCGAGCCGGCTCAGCCAATCCGGTGCTTCTGCTTGATGAGGTTGACAAACTCGGATCTGATTTCAAAGGTGACCCCGGAGCCGCATTGCTTGAAGTGCTTGATCCGGAACAGAACAGCAAGTTTCATGACAACTATGTTGATGTGGACTTTGACCTGTCAAAAGTCATGTTCATCACCACAGCCAATACCCTGTCAACCATTCCCCAGCCACTTCTTGACCGAATGGAGATAATCGATATTTCAGGTTATCTTCTTGAGGAAAAAATTGAGATTGCGCTGCGCCATCTGATTCCTCGATCCATTGATGAATTCGGCGCATGGAACATTGAATTCACTCCTGATGCAGTGCGAACCATTGTCGAGAGCTACACCTCCGAGAGCGGTGTCCGACAGCTCGAAAAGAAAATCGCATCAGTGTTCCGTAAACTTATCCTGAAAAAGATGAGTGATGGCGTGACCGTCGAACAAGTCGATTCAAAAATGATCCGTAATCTTCTCGGCGTTGAAATCTACACGCCTGAGCGCTATGAGGTCGAGACAATTCCGGGCGTTGCTACCGGTTTGGCCTGGACCGCAGTCGGAGGTGAGATTCTATTCATCGAATCTGTGTTCGTCAAAGGCAAAGGTGAGAAACTGACTCTTACCGGAAATCTCGGCGACGTCATGAAAGAGTCGGCCATGATAGCTCTTCAGGTAGTGAAATCACACGCATCTAAATTCAACATTCCGGCTGACTTTTTTGAAAACGCACAGCTCCACATCCATGTTCCCGAAGGAGCGGTGCCTAAGGACGGTCCCTCGGCAGGCATCACACTCGCCACTTCAATTCTCTCAGCCGCAACCGCCTGCCCTGTTAAGCCGGGCATTGCTATGACAGGTGAACTTACACTGCGCGGAAAAGTTCTGCCCGTAGGCGGAATTAAGGAAAAGATTCTTGCCGCAAAGCGGGCCGGTATCAACACTATTATGCTTTGCCGTCAGAACCGAAAGGACATTGACGACATCAAGCCGGAATATCTCGACGGAATGACATTCCACTATGTCGATACGATAGATGACGTGTTTGATTTCGCTCTCCCTGCCGCTAAACCGGTAAACTGAAATTAACATACCGCAAGATTATTTCCCGAAGTTGATGAATTTTATTTTGCAATAAAAGGTAAATTCATTAACTTTGGGAAAATTTATTTCAAACCATCAAACCCATTTAAATCTATACAATCATGTTAAGACCCCAAGACATCGAATTGCTCAAAGAAAAAGGCATCACACCTGAGCAGGCCGAAAAACAGCTTGAACGCTTTGCAACAGGTTTCCCCTATCTCAAGATAAAAGATGCAGCCCGCGTCGACGCAGGTATTATCCGCCTTACCAAAGAGGAAGAGGATGGAGCCATAGAGCGTTGGAAAGCCTACCTTAACCACGGTGGCGAAGTAATGAAGTTCGTTCCGGCATCAGGTGCGGCATCGCGTATGTTCAAGGCCCTGTTTGAATATGTCGACGGCGGAACCGATGAACTTAAAGACGGAACTCCGGTGGCTCAGCTTATCGGGTCGCTTGACAAACTCCCCTTTATTCCCGAACTTGAAGCTGCATGTGTCAAATTATATAATGAATCACTCGAAGCCCTCAAAGCAGCCGGACGCAACCGCGACATCATCCGAGCCATCGTAGCACCTGAAGGCATGAACTACGGTGGCCTGCCCAAGGGTCTGCTGAAATTCCACTCATACGCCGACGGATCACGCACACCGGTTGAGGAACATCTTACCGAAGGCGCACAGACAGCCGCCAATTCTGAAGGTGTGGTTAAACTTCACTTCACCGTTTCAGCTAACCATCGCAAACTCTTTGAAGAGAAACTCGCCGAAGTGATTCCCGCTACCGAAGCCCGCACCGGCAAGAAGTTTATCGTCACAATGAGTGAGCAGAAACCCTCTACCGACACCATTGCCGCCAATCCTGACAACACACCTTTCCTTGAGGACGGCCATATCGTTCTCCGTCCCGGTGGTCACGGCGCTCTGATTGAGAATCTCAATGATATTGACTCGGCAGTGGTGTTCATCAAGAATATAGATAATGTGGTTCCCGACAGCCGACGTGCAGACACCATCCGCTACAAGGAAGTTCTCGCCGGAGTTCTGCTTGAAACACATGATCTGATCGAACAATATCTCATCGCCCTTGACGAGAAAGTCTACACTCCCGAGTTGCTTGAAGAAATCATGAACTTCATGCGTAAACGTCTCTTTATCTATGATGACTTCAAGTCACTTGACAGCGAGGATGTGGTGGATTACATAAAGGCAAAACTCAATCGTCCCCTGCGCGTGTGCGGTATGGTGAAAAACGAAGGAGAACCCGGCGGTGGTCCGTTTATCGCCTATAATGCCGACGGCACTGCATCTCCGCAGATTCTCGAGAGCAATCAGGTAGACCCCAAAAACGAGGAATATATGAAGATGATGAAGTCGGCTACCCACTTCAACCCGGTTGACCTTGTTTGCTACACCAAGGACCGCTCTCACAAGAAGTTTGACCTTACAAAATATGTTGATCCGGCTACCGGCTTCATATCATCCAAATCAAGCCACGGCAAAGAACTCAAGGCCATGGAACTGCCCGGTCTTTGGAACGGTGCGATGAGTGACTGGAACACGGTTTTCGTTGAGGTTCCGGTTTCTACTTTCAATCCGGTCAAAACCGTCAATGACCTGCTCCGCCCCGCCCATCAGGGTTAACAAAATTAAATATTCCGAAGGTTGAAATCGATTCCGGTTTCAACCTTCCTTTTCTCTCCGGCGTTATATCTGTGTTATGAGTAAGAGAGACGATATTATTAAAATCTATAAGGAAGGATTCCATGATGACGAGGAATACATCAAACTTGTGTTTGACTCGGTCTATAAGGATTCCGAAGCAATGATATGCACCGACACCGACGGCTCAGCGGCAAGCGCTCTGATGCTAAGGCAGTTTGAAATGACGTTTCACGGTCAGATCTTGCCTGTGAGCTATATTTTCGGGGCATCGACCCGACGCGCTCAGCGAGGCAAAGGCTTCATGACCACACTCGTCAGAGAAGCCATCAAGGCTTCGGCAAACCGAGGAGATATGCTATGCACTCTCATTCCTGCAAATGATGCCCTGTATTTCTACTATGAAATGTCAGGATTCTCAAAAGTTTTCTATATAAAGGAACAGCGGTTCACATCGCTTCACTCATTTCCCGTCGAGGGAGAATATGAAGTGCTTTCCGAATGGGATATTGACCGTGTATGGGAGGCATTCAACCGCTTTCAGCTTGACAGGAAGTGCTATATCCTCCACTCAAAAGATGACTTCCGCAATATTCTTGAAGATAACCGGATTGACCGTGGCAACTTTGTCGTTATGGTTCGTCATGACGAGGATCTTGGGCCTGTTATCGCTTCAATGGCCTGGGCGGTTGTCAAGAATGACCTGCTTGTTATTACCGACCTGATGGGTGAAAACAATGATGCACGTCTGGCAGCGTTGCGACAGCTCCGTGGCATCCACTCCGATCGTCCGTTTCTGCTTTATGGCCGTCCTACCGACAAGACCGGTGGCCGCCTGATGCCCCGAGGAATGGGCCGAATCGTTAATGTGGAAAAATGTCTGACGGCAGTGGCAGCCGCTAATGATAAGCAGCGGCTTAAGATTCGAGTAAGCGATCCTCTGCTGCCCGCACTCAACTCCCACACATATTTAATTGAAGATGGCCATTGTCGGGTAGATGACACGTTCAGCGGACGCCTTGATTTCGATGTGACCATTGACATGCTTAACCGTATAGTTTTCAATTCATCTGAAACAGCTGAGATGATCGGCTTTCCGTGTGTGCGTCCGATGATTTCACTAATGTTGGATTAAAAATTTGAAAATATGATAGTTAATTCCGCCCGCTTCACTATTTCAAGTCCGAGTGTTGACAAATGTCCCGACACCCGACTTCATGAGTACGCTTTCATTGGCCGAAGCAATGTCGGCAAGTCATCGCTCATCAATATGCTCACCGGCCAGAGCAAACTTGCAAAGACATCGGCAACCCCCGGAAAGACATTGCTTATAAACCAGTTTCTTATAAATGAACAATGGTATATCGTCGACCTCCCGGGCTATGGCTACGCGCAACGTGGCAAGGAGCAGCGTCAGAAACTTCAGAAAATGATTGAGGGCTATATACTCAACCGTCGCCAGATGACCAATCTCTTTCTGCTGATCGATTCGCGTCACGAACCGATGAAGATCGACATGGAGTTCATCAACTGGCTTGGTGAAAACGGTGTGCCTTTTGCAATCGTATTCACTAAACTTGACAAGATGAGCAAAAACACAGGCGAGCGAAATGTCCGCATGTATCTTGACAAACTAAAGGAATCGTGGGAGGAATTGCCCCCCGTTTTCATGACCTCAAGTGAGGACGGTCGCGGACGCGAAGAGCTGCTCAACTACATTGATGAGCTTAATCAGCTTCCCCTTGATGAATAATTCAGGTATTAACTATAAACTAATTTCCATTTTCGATTGTTAAATTAACAGAAAACAAACAATAAAAATACAGTTTATATGGAAAAGAAAGAAGTTAAACCGTGTGAAAATTACCACGGAGTGAATGTCGACAAAGCCGACGATGAGAAAGTTAATGAGCGTCTTGTTCAGCAGGAAACCAAAGAGATGAACAATAATCCTCGAAACAACGATCTCTGATCCGGCTTAAAGTTATTCTTCACCTTATTGAATCAGACCGACTCCCGCCACATCAGCGGGAGTCAGTTTTTTGCATTATAGCAGAATTCGTTTTTAAATTTTTCGTATCTTTGCCCGATATTGGATTAAAAAACATACTGGTATGGAACAACGGTACTTCACTTCAGAGGAGGTCAGACAGCTGAGAGATCTGTTCAGGCGCCTTGACGACTGCGCCGGTGATGTCATGACCATGTCCGACTACAAATCACTGCGCAGCCACATAGCCGGAGCCGTCAGCTCCGGTAAACTTCGTCGTGACCGATACGGAATAAATCCGGTTTTTCATAACATCAACACCTCGGTCACCCTTTGCGAAATGGTTTCGGCTGACCGGAACATGATTCTTGCCATCATGCTCCACGATCTGATCGTTGAGGATGTGATGACTCTTGGAGAGGCTGTAGAAAAATGGGGCGAGGATGTTGGCCGGCTGTTGACCGGTCTGCAAAAAGTCTCAACACTTTACGGCTCTCACGGAGTGGTAAAGACCGACAATTTCCGTAAGCTACTGATGACATTTGCCGAGGACATCCGTGTCATCATAATCATGATTGTTGACCGCCTCACTCTCATGAGGGCCATAAACCATCATCCTGACGAAAATTTCCTGAAGGACACAGCGTTTGAAGCCAACTATCTCTATGCACCTCTCGCCCACCGTCTCGGCCTATACAAAATCAAGGGCGAGCTGGAAGATATGTCGCTTAAATACACATCCCGCGATACATATACCAAAATAGCACGCGAACTCAATGCCACCAAGGTCACACGTGACGCATATATAGCCGACTTCATAGCCCCCCTGCGCGAACGCCTTGATGCTACAGGTCTCAACTATGAAATCAAAGGACGAACCAAGTCCATTTTCTCAATTTGGAATAAATTGCGCCGGCAAAAGGTGGAAATGAAGGATATTTATGACCTCTTTGCCATAAGAATTATTCTTGATGTCCCGATGGAAGCTGAGAAAGCCGAGTGCTGGAAGGTTTATTCGATCGTTGCCGACATGTACACCCCCAACCCTGCCCGAATGAAGGACTGGATAAGCATCCCGAAAAGCAACGGCTACGAGTCGCTCCACACCACCGTACTCGGACCGAGCGAAAAATGGGTTGAGGTTCAGATCCGCACCCGGCGCATGGACCTGATTGCCGAAAAGGGTCTGGCCGCACACTGGAAATATAAGGGAATCAAAAGCGAAGGCGACCTTGACACGTGGATGAACAATATACGCGACATTCTTGAAACTGCTGAAGGCCCGATGGAGCTGATGAAGAATTTCAAGATGGACCTCTATGACAAGGAAGTTTTCGTATTCACTCCCAAAGGTGACCTTTACAAATTGCCTCAAGGTGCGACTGTGCTTGATTTCGCATTCAATATCCACTCCAAACTCGGATGCACATGTGTGGGAGGAAAGGTTAATGGCCGAAACCGAAAGTTGAACTACAAGCTTCACAGCGGCGACACAGTTGAAATCAACACATCGCAGCAGCAGATGCCGAAGCAGGACTGGCTCAACTTCGTCGTGACCTCAAAAGCCCGCACCAAAATCCGCCAGACCATAAAGGAGCAGGAAAACCGTTCAGCCGAGCTTGGCAAGGAGCTACTGCTTCGTCGCTTCAAAAACCGCAAGGTGGAACTCGACGAAGGCACATTGATGCGTACCATAAAGCGATTGCAGTATAAGACAGTCACTGATTTCCTCGTTGATGTTGCTTCGGAAAAAATCAATATCAACGACGTCATTGCTCAATATGAGGAGCAGGTGGCCGAACTTCATGCCGAGAGCAAGGAGCGGCAGAGTGCCGAGGACTTCGCTCTGCGCCCGGCTGAGGAGAATCAGCAGCAGAATGATGATGTGCTGATAATCGGTGAAAATGTCAAGGGACTGAATTATCGTCTCGCCAAATGTTGCAATCCTATCTACGGCGATTCCGTGTTTGGATTCGTCTCGGCTGAAGGTGTCATCAAAATTCATCGCACCGATTGTCCAAACGCGGCTAATATACGTCTTAAATATCCTTACAGGATTATCTCGACCCGGTGGTCAGGCAAAGCCGGTACTCAATTTACCGCAACGCTCCGCATTGTCGGAAACGATGACATAGGCATTGTCACCAACATCTCATCCATCATTAACAAGGAGAAGGATGTGATGCTCCGTGACATTTCCGTTTCCTCTAACTTCGGCACATTCTCGGGCTATCTTGTCCTCGGAATCAGCAATACGGATGTGCTTGAAAACGTGATACGAAAAATTAAAACCGTTAAAGGCGTAAAAGATGTCCAACGCAGCAATTAAATATTTCGCACTCGCTTCGGCGATGCTTTGCATGGCCTGCTCATCAGGCAATGAAAAAGAAAAGGCTAACGCTCTTTATAATGAAGCCGCAGCCGCAGTTGAAAACAACGATTTCAACAGGGCAATCATGCTCGTTGACTCTCTCAAATCAGCATATCCCGGCCAGATTGACATAAGGCGTAACTCACTCCATATTCTTGCCCGCGCAAACGAGGGATTGGCACTCCGACGACTTGAATCGGCTGATTCACTTGTTGCTGTGATTCAGGTTGATATAGAAGCAATGAGCAACGACATCACTGAAATCGACAATCCGGTTGAAAAATACTATGTCGTTAAAGGCACTGACCCAAGCAAATTTTACAGCAAGGATGGTCTGCAAGCCCGCATGTCGCCCGACGGTGATCTCTATCTAATTTCATCTCTTGCCTCGAGGAAAGTTCAAAGCACCTCTATTGCTGTGGAATGTGACGGACGACGGGCTGTCACGGCAACCGTAGCTCATGACGGTGAACGAAACGACCGCTCTATGGGAAGTGAAGTAATAACCTTTATGGGCGCGGAATGTGATTCGGTGGCTCGATTCATTGCAGAGAATGCCGATAGGAAAATCACACTCATCTTTGAGGGATCAAAGCCGTTCAGCATGACATTGCCTGAATCACAGGCCAATGAAATTGCAACCCTAACCCGCTATGCCGGTCTGGTCAGACAGCTCAAAGGGGCCATGATTGAGCGTGAGAAACAGAGCCGAATCCTTGAGACAGCCCGCTCCCAAGCCGCCCGAACTTTTAATGAAAGCAATGAGGGTGAATAAACACCCTCATCATTGCTATTCAGAAACAAACGCCCCCTGGGCCAAAAGTTCCCGATAACCCTTGTTGAAATAGTGACGGTCAAAGTCGTTCTGGCGAAGGATCCGGAAGTCGTAGATTACAAGATCCAAATCAATCACCACTTCATGCGCCTCATTTTCATTCAGCGCTTCAGTTCTGCCACACGATGTCTCCCATGACTTGAGTTCGGCTATGAGTTTCTCATCGCTGAGACTCGTCATGCCGTGAACCACAGCATTGAGATACGGTTTATCCTTGCCATTGAAGGCCTCGGATTCATAAATGCTCGAAATCTTCGGATCAGTCAGGAGTCCGGTCACATAAGTGATTGCGTCCTTAATTCGAGTTTCGCGGTCGGGCGTATTGCTTCCAAGACCGATTGTACAGGGATAAAGAGTCATTATTGTAGTCCTTTCATTGTTAATGCTATTCTTTTGCGGGCTGTGTCCACATCAATAACCTTCACCTTGACATGCTGACCGATCGATACCATCTCAGCGGGCGATGAAATGAATTTATCAGACAGCTGTGAAATATGAATCAACCCGTTTTCCTTCATTCCAAGATCAACGAATACTCCGAATGCGGTGATGTTGTTAACCTTGCCGGTCAGTTCCTGACCTATGTGGAGATCCTCAATCTTGCGCACTGATGAGTCATAGTATTCCTCCACCTCCTTTTCACGTGGGTCCCGACCCGGTTTCTCAAGTTCAAGGATAATGTCAGTTAGTGTAAGCAAACCTACAGCTTTGGTGACATAGCGCTCAAGCTCTATGTTATGTAGAAGATTCTTGTCACGGATCAGTCGGTCCACATCTGCTTTATAGTCAGATGCGATTGCCTCTACAAGAGCATAGTTTTCAGGATGCACAGCCGTATTGTCAAGTGGATTGGCAGCTCCGGGTATTCTTAAAAATCCCGCACATTGCTGAAAAGCTTTCTCACCCATACGCGGAACCTTTTTCAGATCCTCACGTGATTTGAAGTCGCCGTTTTCAGCCCGGTATTTCACAATGTTGCCGGCAAGGGCCGGACCGATGCCGGAGACGTATGACAGCAGTTGCTTTGAAGCTGTATTGACATTAACGCCAACCGAGTTCACGCATCTTTCCACCACATAATCCAATGCTTCCTTAAGACGGACCTGATTGACGTCATGTTGATATTGCCCTACACCGATTGATTTCGGATCAATTTTAACCAGTTCGGCAAGGGGGTCTATCAACCGACGTCCGATTGACACTGCACCCCTTACGGTCACATCCTGATCAGGAAATTCTTCACGCGCCACATCAGAAGCGGAGTAAATGCTTGCACCCTGTTCGCTGACCATTATAACCTTGATTTTTCGTTGAAGGTCAAGGTCTTTGATGAATCGCTCGGTCTCGCGGCCGGCCGTGCCGTTTCCTATTGCAATCACGTCAATTTTATATCGGTCAACGTAATAGCACACCGCATCCGCCGAACGCACAAAATCATTGACAGGCGGCGTAGGATATATTACATCATGTTCAAGCAGATTGCCCTGAGCATCAAGAATCACAAGCTTGCATCCCGTTCTGAACCCCGGATCAATAGCCATGACACGCTTCCCTGACATCGGCGCACTCATGAGAAGCTGACTAACATTGTCGGCAAACATCTGAATGGCCGATTCATCACTGCGCTCCTTCACGGCTGATGAAATCTCTGACTCTATTGACGGGCGAATAAATCTTCTGTAGGCATTCTTCACTGCCTTGCGAACTATTTCAGAGCTATCGGCTGATGAATTCTGACGGACAAACATTCGTGAAAGCCGGTCAATCATCTCGTCATCATCTATCGTCACACTGACTTTCAGTATTCCCTCCTGTTCACCTCGACGAATAGCGAGATATTTGTGAGAACTGCACAGACGGAGCGGTTCGGAATAGTCAAAATAATTGCTGTAATTCTTTCCTTCCTCCTCCTTTCCGGGAATAACCTTAGCCGAAATCTGGGCGCTTCGCTGATAGCGCGAACGAACTATACTTCTTGCCTTTTCGCTCTCACTTATCCACTCCGACATAATGTCTATCGCGCCATTTATCGCCATATCCGAATCAGTCACCTCACCCTTCACAAATCCTGATGCAATCCAGTCTACCGAGTCAACCGTCTGTGACATGATCATTTTTGCGAGCGGTTCAAGACCAAGTTGACATGCTGTTTGGGCGCGTGTCTGGCGCTTGGGTTTATAAGGGAGGTATAGGTCCTCGAGTTCCACCGGATCCAAAGTTTCCTCTATTCGCTTCTCAAGCTGAGGAGTCAAGGCACCCTTTTCGCGGATGGTATTGAGAATCAACTCCTTCCGATTGTCAAGTTCTGTAAGTGCCTTGTGCCGGCGAGCCACCGTCAGAATGGTGACCTCATTCATTCCTCCGGTTTTCTCCTTGCGGTAACGGCTTATGAAAGGTATTGTAGCACCTTCGTCGAGGAGTTTGAGAGTGGCGGAAACATGCTTACGAAGAAGGCTTAGTTCCGAACTGATAATACGGGAATGATCAGTGGCCATGAAATTACTGTTTCTTTTTTAACGTAAGAATTGTTATTTCGGGTGTAGCCCCGATACGGGCAGGCATTCCAACAGTCCCTGCTCCTATATTGACATATAGTTGATTTCCGGTTGATTTGCTCTTATATAATCCGCCCCACGTGGGATAACGGAATACGGCGGGCGACATTCCTGCCACCTCTATCTGCATGGCATGGGTATGTCCGGCTAATGTAAGAGGAATATTCATCAAAGGATTTTCTGCAATGGAATCAGTCCAGTGAGCCGGATTGTGTGACAGCAGAATCTTTGTCATACCGTCATTCAGCTCCGGATAGCTGTTCAGCAGGCTTCCGTATGTGTGGAAAGGCGGGTCACCGATATTTTCCACGCCGATCATCACGATTGAATCATTACCTCGCCGAATGATAGAATATTCATTTCGGAGAAGATTCCAGCCCATGTCACGCTGAAGCGAATCAAGCCGCATCAGGTTGGCACTTTTAGCTTCAGCCGAGGGCCAAACCGAATAGTCGCCGTAGTCATGATTGCCAAGTATGGAATACACTCCGTCCGTTGCCTTTAACCGTCCGAGGACCGGAGCATGAGGAATCAGTTCATCAGATACGGAATTTACGATGTCACCGGTAAAAACAATCACATCAGCATTCTGCTCGTTCACCCGGTCAACCAGACGCGAAGTGAAACCGGTATCGGTGCCGAAGGTGCCGACATGCAGATCTGAAATCTGAGCTATCCGATAACCGTCAAAGCGGTCAGGCAAATCCTCTATTTCAATCACCACTTCGTTTACATCGATATTGAACCGGTTTATGAGTGCGCCCCACCAAAGAGCCACAAACAACAGTAAACCAATCACACCGCCCGATGCCGAGAGCCATTTAATCCGCTTCCTGTGAAAGAGCATCGGAATTTTCGACACAAGGCTGAACAATACATAGATACATTTAGGCAGATAAACCGACAGAAATGTGAATATCATCCACATAGCCGCCAACAATACCGAATTGTTTCCATCCCTAAACGGAAGATTCATCGCCACAATCACCATGACGATGAGCAGGAGGGAAGTGATGGCGTAGACCGTCGTTATCCACTTTTTACTCAATGCGCGTAACTGACGGAAAATATAAACGTCAATGCCCGCACTGAGCAGGATAAAAATCAGTAGGGGTACGAACTGGAGCCGCATTGCTGATTAACAGGAACCGGATGCTACAAGTTTATTTCTTAACGGGTTGGCATACATCTCCCACATTATGTGGCGCATAAACTCCCGCTCCTCGTCTGTGACATCAGGCAGATTCACCTTGTCAAGCTGAGCTTCGATATAGTCAACCACCTTCTGCTCCTCCTCCGGAGTGTAACGATCCACATACATATCGCTGTCAAATGCATGTCCGTAAGCGATATAGTTGATCGGAAAAATTTTATATCCGCCATGAATCCGGCAGTCAATAATATGGCAGGCGGTTTTAATGACCTCGGCTTTTTCCGTCGTGTCAGACAGATCAAGCAGTTCAGGGCTTATACATTTGGCAATCGAGATATGCACCCGCCCTTTATATTGCAGCATACCCGTCTCCATTGAGAAAAGATCGTCACGCTGAGTTTTCTTAAATTCCGGGTCACGCCGACGCATCAGAAATTCCTTAGCCTTTAGATAATCGTTAGGATCAAACTCGTAGGAAATTGTGGCGGGAATAATGTTTATTTCCGCCAGACGGGTAGCCACAGTGGGTTTATCGCCGCCAAGCGCAAGCATCTTGATGACACTTTCCTGAGTGAGATCGGTTGAATCCTTTGCCCGGCCTTCACGTTGCGCTATCCACACGCTCTCACCCTTCTCAACTATGGCAAAGTGGATGTAGGCCGACAGCTGCTTGGCTGCCTCAAGAGCCTGAGTCATGCGCAGGTTACGCTTGACAACTATACTCTTGTTGATTCTCACCAGATCCGTAATCCACTCATATATAAGCAGATTGTCACCGATAGCTATTTCTGATGTCGGCATATTGTTTCGCAGAAAGCCGAGATTCAGAAACGCCGAATCAAGAACTATGTCACGGTGATTGGTAATAAACGTGTAGTGACTGTCAGGTTTAACGTTCTCAAGTCCGGAATATGTGATTCCGTCGGTTGTGTCACCTGCTATCTGCTCGAGGAAACGACCCATCACAAGCCGCTGAAAATCATCTTTATTGTTGATTTTTAAAATGTCGGCCGAAAATTTGTCGTAGTCAACTCCGGGCATTACCGCACGGACGGCGTGTTCAAACCCCGGTTCCCTTACGAGGGAAGCCAACTTATCGACGAACTGTTCATTATCGTATGGAGCTATATCCGAAAAATCGTAATTTGATTCCATTAATCAGTGATTAATTGATGATCTATAATTGATGTAGCGGAGAGAAATACATTCTTGGTGCGAAGTTAAGCATTTTATATTATATTTCCAACACCTCCGCAGAGGTGTTATGTTTTGTTCACAATTTTTATTCCTTCGCGCCCGATGCGTCAAAATATCTTTCCCATTTTTCTATCAGTCCGGCCATATCATCAGGAATCGGAGCAGTGAAAAACATCTCTTCCTTCGTCACCGGATGAACAAATCCAAGCGTGCGGGCATGAAGTGCCTGACGGGGACATGTGGCAAGTGCATTACTGATGAAGTGCCGGTAGTTGGCCGTCCGGGTACCCCGCAGTATCTCATCACCGCCATAGCGGGCGTCATTGAAAAGCGGATGGCCGATATGTTTCATGTGAACACGTATCTGATGTGTGCGTCCTGTCTCAAGCACACACTTCACCACTGCCACATGGCCGAGATCCTTGACGGTCGAATAGTGTGTCACGGCATGCTTTCCCGTAGGATCATCATCCGGAAGGACCGTCATCTGCAACCGGTCCTTTGGATTTCGGCCTATGTTGCCGATCACCGTTCCGTCAGCCGGACGGGGAACACCCCACACCACAGCTACGTACTCACGCTTAGTTGTCTTATTGAAAAACTGCTTTCCGAGATGGGTCTTGGCATCAGGAGTCTTTGCAACGACAAGCAAGCCGGAAGTATCCTTATCTATTCGGTGAACGAGTCCCATACGCGGGTCACTCACATCAAAATCAGGATTGTCACGGAAATGCCATGCAAGCGCATTGACCAGTGTCCCCGTGTAGTTACCGTGGCCTGGATGCACCACAAGGCCCGCCGGCTTATTGACTACAAGCACATACTCATCCTCATAGACAATGTCAAGCGGAATATCCTCGGCGATGATTTCATTTTCATACCTCGGACGGTCCATCACCACCGACACCACATCGAGTGGCTTCACACGGTAATTACTCTTGACCGGCTTGCCGTTGACAAGTATACATCCCGCATCGGCGGCCTGCTGAACACGGTTTCGGGAACTTCCTTCAAGGCGTGAAACAAGAAACTTGTCAACTCTCAGAAGCTGCTGTCCCTTGTCGGCCACAAAGCGGAAATGCTCAAACATCTCCCGGCTTTCGTCCGAACTGACCGCCTCATCAAAAATTTCTTCCGTATCTTCTGCCATACCAATCGTCAAATAAGATCAAGAAGCTCACTGCTTTCCACTTCGCTGCCATCGGCCGTTCCGGTGGAATCGCTATACTCATATAGCCCCTGCCCTATTTCAAGAGTGATGTTGGCTGTTACAGGCACCCTCGCGCCGGGCGACAGACGTGTACCTTTATAAATCACGCCTAAAACAAGGTCCTGAAACTCACTCGGGACACGCCGCTCACTGATATTGGTGATTCCTAATCCATTCAGCGTAGTCCGTGCCTGCCTGACCGAATTGTCGGCCAGTGAAGGTATGACAACCATTCGAGGCGAGAAAGCATTGACCGTGACATATACAGTCCGGCCCGGCTTTACCGCCGAACCTTCGCGCGGATTCTGATTCAGCACAACTCCGGGGGCGGTGTGGGTTTCATAAACCGAGTCGAGTAGCTCCACTTTCAGCCCCGCTTCGGAGAGCCGTCGACCGGCCTCCTCATAAGAGAGTGATTTCACTGCCGGAACCACAGCCACTTCACCGTGACGGGTCCAGCTTCCGAGCCATGCCATGCAGGCCCAGCCTATGATAAACGCCACAATCAAGATGGCTCCGATATGGATTAACAAGCGTTTCATACGGCAAAATTAATCATTTTTCAGATTGAAACGTAGACCTTGAATATTTTTTCATTCCTAAATGTAATTTTTTGGCATTTTCCGCGTCATATCTGTTATATGAATTCAATCCGGATCGACAAACCGACAAAAGAGCAGCGTTTCATGGAGATGGTCGAAGGCAACCGAAGCCTTATGACCAAAGTCTGCTATATGTATGCTTCGGATGAATCTCACTTTAAAGACCTTTATCAGGAGGTTCTGGCAAATCTATGGCAGGGGCTTGACTCTTTCCGCGGCGATTCAAAACCGTCGACATGGATCTACCGCATGTCCATCAACACTTGTGTGTCATATTTCCGCAGGCATGACAGGATGAACTCCTTAATGACCGACTTTGACAGCATCCCCGAGATCACTGCCATAGAAAGCAACCGGGCCGACAACCTTAAATTAATGTATCGACTTATTTCATCGCTCGGCAAACTCGACAAAGCCCTCATACTTCTGTGGCTCGACGAATACTCCTACGATGAGATAGCCGAAATGACAGGCCTGAGCCGATCCAACGTGGCGGCTCGTCTGCGAAGAATCAAACTTAAACTTGCCCAAAGGGCTGAAGAAACCGAATTATGACTTTAGATGAATTAAAACAGAGCTGGAACAACATCGATCTGAAACTCACTGAGGTCGATGAGAGCGTAAAGAACATCGAGCGGTCGGTCGCCAACAACCGCACGTCGGCCATGCGTTCGCGCGTCAGGTCCGGATCGGTTACTATGGGGGTGATTTCACTTATCGTGCCGTTTCTGTTCATCCCGTTCTACACCATGTCACCGTTACTTGTGGTGTGTTCGTTTCTGTTCTTCTTTTTCTGCTCATTCACATATTTCTATTTTGCCCGCAGCGTAGTAAGATGTGAATATGGATCAATGCCCGTCACCGAAGCTCTTAGGCGCACCATTGACCTTGAGCGGCAGCGCGAGCGGTTCCGGATGGCGCGTATGGTGGTCGGCATTCCTCTTATTTGCTTTATGATAGGTGTGCTTTATGTCGGCGATGAGCCGCTTGTGTTTGTCGGAGCCGCCATCGGTGCAGTTATTGGTACAGCTATCGGACTGCTGATCAACCATCGCTTTGCCTCCGCTCTCCGCTCCATGAAGCGAGAGCTTGAAGAAATTGAAAATTCATAATCCAAACCAATTATTTATATCAATCACTTTTTATGGACAATATCATCTCAGTCCGGAATGTGTCAAAGGCCTTCTCAAATCATCTGGCGCTTGACGACGTTTCTCTTGAAATCCCTCGTGGGGTGGTATATGGACTTCTCGGCCCTAACGGTGCCGGAAAGACCACTCTCATCCGAATCATGAACCACATCACCGCACCTGACAGCGGTGAAGTGTATTTCGACGGACATCCCCTCACACAAAACGATGTAGAACATATCGGCTATCTGCCCGAGGAACGCGGCCTCTATAAGAAAATGAAGGTTGGCGATCAGGCGGTGTTCTTCGCTCGACTGAAAGGTCTGTCAAAATCCGAAGCCACCGCGCAACTGCGGAGCTGGTTTGAGAAGTTTGAAATTCTCGACTGGTGGAACCGTAAGGTCGAGGAGCTGTCAAAAGGTATGGCACAGAAAGTGCAGTTTATCGTGACAGTGCTTCACCGTCCGAAACTACTGATTTTCGACGAACCGTTCTCCGGATTTGACCCCATCAACGCCAATCTGCTCAAAGAGGAAATCATGAAGCTGAAAGAGGAAGGAGCCACCGTGATTTTCTCTACCCACAACATGTCATCCGTCGAGGAAATCTGCGACGAAATAACTCTCATCAACAATAGCCGCAACATTTTGAGCGGAAACGTGGAGGAGCTTCGCAGAAAACTTTTCGGAAACTGTTACGACTTTACATTTAAAGGTGATGTCCGTCAGGTGATGAATGATCTTGACCCACTTGCAAGTGAATTCCGTATTCTCGACAAGGATCAGAATGACCGTCAGCGACTGAGCATGCGCGTAAATGACAAAAACTCACTCCGCGAAGTCATAAACCGAGTCAACAACAGTGTGGAACTATTTGAATTCAAGGAAACCATGGCGTCAATGAACGACATCTTTATCCGCACAGTCGAAGAATATAACAAAACCCATAAAACTGCCGAACAATGAACTCGAAGATAGGCATAATCATTCAGCGCGAATATCTTGAGCGCGTTTCTAAGAAAAGCTTCATAATCACCACTATCCTGATGCCGCTTTTCATTGTGGCCATGATGATTCTCCCGTCACTCATCATGATTTTCGGCGGAAAGTCTGACACTGACATCCTCGTTATCGACGAGTCGGGAAAAGTTTTCCCGAAGCTCCACAGCACTGAATCCATCAAATTCATCGCCACCGACGAGCCGCTCGACTCTGCCCTGACACGCGATGCAAGCGGTGTACTTCTCATTCCCGCCAACGTCATGTCAGGCCGAACTGCCACACTGAAATATTTCTCCAACGGCCCGTCATCGTTTGAAAACGAGATGGACATCACATCGCAAGTCAAAGACATTATCCGCGACTACCGTCTGAGCGAATATAACATAGCCGACATCGACAAGATTCTCGAGGAATCGGCCGGCAACGTATCCGTTACCACAATCCGTACGGATAAGGAAGATGACGAACAGTCACTCTCAAGCGCCATCAGCTATATTCTCGGTATCGCCATGAGCTTCATCCTCTACATGTTCATCCTTATTTACGGACAGATGATCATGACAAGCATCATCGAGGAGAAAAACAACCGTGTCCTCGAACTTGTAGTCTCGTCCATCCGTCCGGCGCAACTCATGATGGGTAAGATTCTCGGTGTAAGCCTTGTGGCACTCACCCAGATTGTGATATGGGGAATTATCATCATCTCGATGGTGACATTCGTCATGCCGGCCATGCTCAACGCTTTCCTTCCCGAGCAAGCTCTTGCCGACATCACAGCCGTGCAGAACGGCACTTTGGATCAGGTGTCAGAGCCTGAGGCAATCGATCTCATTCAGGGAGTGCTTTTCCTGGGCAACGTCGGATTTATCGTCAAGATGATTTTACTCATGACCGTATTCCTGATCGGCGGCTTCCTCTTCTATGCCGCTATCTTCGCCGCAATCGGCTCGTCGGTCGACAATATCCAGGATGCAAGCCAGCTCACCTCTATAGCCACATTCCCCGTTATCTTCAGCATCATCTTTGCAATGATGGCCGCCGGTGACCCAACGTCGGGACTGGCATTCTGGACGTCGCTCATACCCTTCACATCGCCAATGGTCATGGTGGCACGAATCCCACACAGCATACCCGGATGGGAGGTTATTCTCTCACTCATCGTGTTGGTTATATCATTTGTATTCATGGTCTGGTTTGCCGGGAAAATCTATCGTGTCGGTATCTTCATGTACGGCAAGAAACCCACCATCAAGGAAATCATCCGCTGGACCCGCTACAAATAATCCTCTTATCGCATCCGCCGATATAATTACTGAAGAGATGGGTGTATCAAAAAAATGATGCACCCTCTTTCTTCAACTTGTCTTTTTAATTTCGATGTGATAAACGTATTGGGATGAATTGCATTGGTGTTTTAATAATTCTTAAATCTAACGGATAGATTTGGAAAAATAGCGGAAAATGACTAAATTTGCGTGTTTAATTTCGCTTTTTCGAAAATGAGACAATTAAAGATAACAAAATCCATTACCAACCGCGAGAGTGCCTCGCTCGACAAATTTCTTCAGGAAATAGGCCGTGAAGAACTGATTTCGGTAGAAGAAGAAGTAGAGCTTGCCCAGCGAATCCATCAGGGCGACGATAAAGCTCTTGAAAAGCTTGTGAAAGCCAATCTCCGATTTGTGGTGTCAGTGGCCAAGCAGTATCAGAATCAGGGTCTGAGCCTTCCCGACCTTATCAACGAAGGAAATCTCGGCCTTATCAAAGCCGCCCAGAAGTTTGACGAGACACGCGGTTTCAAATTCATTTCTTACGCCGTTTGGTGGATTCGTCAGTCGATTCTCCAGGCTCTCGCCGAGCAGAGCCGTATT
>CAZKNK010000043.1:0-20904 GCA_964554195.1 uncultured Staphylococcus sp. | reverse complement strand
CCAATCTTTGTTAACCTTAAATCTAATACCATGAAAAACACATTGCAAATGTAGGGCATCCTGTCGAATCCACCAAGAAAATCTAATTAAATTTGCTTGAATTTAACATTATTTTTAACCGTTTGTTTTGATTTGGTTTATAAATCCAACAAATTGTAAGTTTTTGCATTAAAAAGTTGCAAATTGTCATAAAAGATTATTCTGCATGCGGACTAAGCATATATAGCCTGGTTAACAGTCGTTAACATTGGGGCTTAGCGTACTGCTTTGTGATTGATTTTTAATGAGATAAGAAGTCGGCTTGAAGTGCTTAATCACTGATTTTATGACCCGTATGGGCGGGCGAGGTGAATAAACAGGGCATTGGGCCAGTGGAATGTGTCAGGATCATCAGGCTGAGCCGGATTATAGGCCGGTGCGTCGATAATGTGGCGTGAAAGATCCGGAGCTGCTGATTTAAGACCTTCAAGAATGCATTTGGCTATCTGAGTGGCGCCGTATGGATTGAAATGAGTATTATCCTCAAGATCTGTAGTCTGTCCCTCGAAAGTTCCGGCTGGATAATGAACAAAGGCCTTTTTGGATCGCTCCGTACCGAGTGATTCATAGAGCGATTTAGTCATTTGATTAAGGTCGATGAGGGGAATGTTTTCGCGCTCGGCTATAGCGCGTATAGCGTCGGGATAGTCCAGATGGGTGTCGCGTACATGTCCTGTGGAGTCAAAGGAACGACGGCAGGCCGGAGTGACGAGAATAGGATTTACGCCGGCTTTTCGGGCGCGGTCAATGAATATTTTGAGGTTGGCGGAGAAATTATACCATGCTCCGCTTCCGGGCCGGCGCTCCTTCTGGTCATTGTGGCCGAACTCTATTATCATATAATCGCCGGGGCGAGCCATTGAGAGGACTTTATCAAGACGGTTTTTGGCGAGAAACGATGATGCGCTCTCTCCGCTTTCGGCATGGTTTGCCACGGCTACTGATGAGTCGAAATAACGAGGGATGATCTGTCCCCATGAGGCCCAGGGTTCGTAGGTCTGGTCAACTACGGTTGAATTGCCGCAAAGAAACACGGTCACAACACTGTCTGTCGCGGTGACCGGTTCGATGGTGATGGATTCAACTGCGGGACTATGTCCGGTGAACTCCAGTGTGAGTTTATCGTCCCATGTAGGTGTGCCGACTTCACGCGGATTAATCTTCACGCGGCTTGCGGCGGAGATTTCGGGTGAGCGTTTGTGGACTATGAATGAACGCTCCATGCGCTCTCCTTTGCGGGTTTCAACATTCTCCAGCATAAGGCGTCGGCTTTCGGTGCGGACGGTGGTGGATGAAGGGCGCTTACGATCGCCAAGCTTCACGGTGACGCGATAATTGCCGTCGCGCGGAACTCGGGCTGAAAAATAAAATGGTGTGGCTGACTTGGGATCACGCATCGTCCCGAAATCAAAGCCATATCCTATCACCGGATCGTATGCTCCGGCCTCAGAGAGATTGTAGGTCATGACTTTAGGTTTCAGATATGATGCGAGCTTTGAGTTTGCAGCCTCAATTCCCTCGGCTATGCCGGCTGCGTTGAGCTTCGCACCTGAAAGAGAAGTATGCGTATGGTCGCCGCTGTAAAATGCGGCTGATTTGTCCTGTCCAAGTTCCTGTAACTTATTACGTGTGATGGCGTTTATGTCAATGTAATCAGACTTTGTCTTGACAGCTGTTTCGCGCGCCCATTTGCTGTAAGTATTCTCCATGCTATGGATTTTACCATCGCTCCATTCATTGACAGGAGTGGGGGAGAGTATCACCGGAATGGCACCCTTTTCGCGCGCGTCGTTGATAAACTTACGCAGATACCACCCATAGGTGTAGACAACCACGTACTTCCCATCTTTTTTCATCTTGAATACCCGGCTCTCGCTGCCGGTGCCGGGTAGTTCGCCGCGAGCCTTGCCTGAGTCAATGCTCCCTCCGTCATTATGCCCGAACTGGATGAGAACAAAGTCGCCGGGGCGGAGTGCATTGTAAATTTTATCCCATCGACCCTCTTCCAGAAATGTTCTGGCGCTGCGCCCGGCAATGGCGTGATTTTCCACTGAAATCCGGTCACTGTCAAAATGATCTTCAAGTAAACCGCCCCATCCCCACATTCCGTTGGGATCCGAATCGACATTTTTGACCGTGGAGTCACCGATTATGAACACAACAGGGTTATCATCCCTGCGCGATGCTCCTGTAATGGTGTCGGTCGGCTGTGGAAGGAGATAGTCTTTCAGGTCAAGATCCGGGGCGGCGAGAATCCCTTCGACTGCGCTTGCGGCATTCTCTTGCGCTCCGAATGTGGAGGTATGAATGCGGTCGAGATAGAACATGGTCTTAACTTTTTCCTTTCCATACCGGTCAAATTTGTCGGCAGTGATTCGGTTGAGATCAATGAATGGAACACCTTTTTCAGCAGCAATGCTGCGCGCCCAGCCTCCGAATGTTGATTCTATGCGGGTGATGCGTGTGCTGTCCTTATCGTCATAAGCTAAACGCGGGGTGAGCGACATCAGAATCGGCGTCGCCCCTTTGGCCTTTACTTCGTCAACGTATCGGCGCAAATAGCCGCCGTAGGTGTAGACGGTTTCTTTGACGCCTGTTTCGGCTATGGTGACGCATATCGAGTCATGACCGATTCCGGGAATCGTTGCTCTGGCTCGCCCGCTGTCGTATGGGCCGTTGTCGTTATGCCCGAGTTCTATTATCACGTAATCTCCAGGACGTACACCTTTCAGCACGTCGGGCCACAGGCGCGTGTAGAATGTACGGGTACTCATTCCGCCCAAAGCCTGATTCTCAACCGAAATCCGTTCGGGGTCAAAGTATTCGTGAAGGAAATATCCCCAACCCCACTGTCCGTTATTGCCATTGCCGAGGGTGCCTGTGCGCATGGTGGAGTTTCCCACAAGAAACAGCACCGGATTATCTCCACGGCGTGATGAGCCGGCCACCGGGCGCGCTGTCTGCGCTTTGGTTATGCTGTCGGGAGTATTGTCAACCACACCGTTCACGTCGGCTATCGGCGCGGGAGTCATGGCGCAGAGCGCAGAACAAAATGATAGAAACAGAGCTGCAAATATGGATTTTTTCATGGCTTCGGTTTTTGTCTTTGCAAAGTTACTATCTTTCAATCCGAAATGCAAGCGGTAAAAGGCGAAACCTGCAATTTATCAGGCTAATTCAGCGTTTGAATATATATGCAGACTGATATTTTTGTGACTTGTTTTTAAGAATTTGTCTAATATAATTAAAATCGCTAAATTTGCACAAACTTTTAAGAACCCTATAATCAGCAACAGTATATGAGCAAACGCTTCCCGGAGTATTCAGGCCTTGACCTCCCCGGCATAAATCGTGAAATTCTTGAGAAATGGAATGCGGGCGACGTGTTTCACCGCACAATGAGTGAGCGTGAGGGATGCCCCTCATTTGTGTTTTTTGAGGGTCCTCCGTCAGCTAACGGACGTCCCGGTATTCACCACGTACTTGCGCGCACTATCAAGGATATTTTCTGCCGGTATAAGACCATGCAGGGTTATCAGGTGAAGCGTAAGGCCGGTTGGGACACTCACGGTCTGCCTGTGGAACTTGGTGTGGAGAAGAATCTCGGAATCACCAAAGAGGATATTGGCAAGAAAATTTCCGTCGACGAGTATAACGCTGCCTGCCGTCAGGAGGTGATGAAATATACCCGCGAATGGGAAGATCTGACCCAGAAGATGGGATACTGGGTGGATATGCCCAACGCATACATCACCTATGACAACCGATACATCGAAACCGTTTGGTGGCTGCTCGGCCAGCTTTATGAGAAAGGATTCCTCTACAAGGGCTATACCATTCAACCCTATTCGCCGGCTGCCGGAACCGGTCTCAGCTCCCATGAGCTGAATCAGCCGGGATGTTACCGCGATGTGAAGGACACAACGTGTGTGGCCCAATTCCGTGTCCGCACGGATGACTTTGCGGTTGAGTCGGAGGTGCTTGACATTTTCCGCTCGCTTGAAGCTTCGTGGGGTACTCCCTATTTCCTGGCATGGACCACTACGCCGTGGACGCTATCGTCAAACACCGCACTTGCCGTAGGCCCGGAAATAACCTACAATATCGTCCGCACTTACAATCCTTACAGCGGCAAGCCTATTGCCGTCGTGGTGGCTGATGCTCTTATGGGTACGCTCTTTAATCCTAAAGCTAAGGAGCTGTCACTTGATTCATATAAGAAGGGTGACAAACTGATACCATACGAGGTTGTGGCTCAACGCAAAGGAAGTGATTTTGTCGGAATCCACTATTATCAGCTCCTGCCCTGGGTTAATCCGGGCGAAGGTGCATTCCGGGTCATCCCCGGCGACTATGTCACTACGGAGGATGGTACGGGTATAGTTCACATTGCCGGAACATTTGGTGCTGATGACCAACGTGTATCGCGGCAAAACAATATTCCGCCGCTTCATCTGATTGACCGTGACGGCAACATTCGCCCGATGGTTGACCTTAAAGGCCGCTATTATCTCCTTTCGGACCTCGATCCCGAATTTGTGGAGAAGATGGTGGATGTGGAGGCTTATAAGCCCTGGGAAGGTCTGTATGTCAAAAATGATTATGACCCCGAAGCTACGGAGGAAACAGAATCGCTCGACGTCCGCATCTGCATGGAACTCAAGGCGACCGACAAAGTGTTTAAGATTGAAAAACATGTCCACAACTATCCTCACTGCTGGCGCACGGACAAACCTATCCTTTATTATCCGCTTGACAGTTGGTTTATCCGCACCACAGCTGTGCGTGACCGTCTGATGGAACTGAATGACACCATCAAATGGAAACCAGCATCGACCGGCTCGGGCCGCTTCGGAAAATGGCTTGAGAATCTTCAGGACTGGAACCTCTCACGCAGCCGTTACTGGGGTACGCCGCTTCCGGTATGGCGTACCGACGACGGTAACGAGGAAATCTGTATCACATCTGTGGAGCAGCTTGTCAACGAGATGGATAAGGCTGTGGAAGCCGGTTTCATGAAATCGAATCCGTATCGCGATGCCGGTTTTGTCCCCGGTGACTATTCTAAGGAAAATTATGAGAAGATTGACCTCCATCGTCCCTACGTGGATGATATAGTGCTTGTCTCGCCGTCAGGCAAGAAGATGATTCGTGAGAAGGACCTCATTGACGTGTGGTTTGACTCAGGTTCGATGCCTTACGCTCAGATTCACTATCCGTTTGAAAATAAGGAGGCGTTTGACAGCAGGGAAGTTTATCCTGCCGACTTCATTGCCGAAGGTGTGGATCAGACACGCGGATGGTTCTTTACACTCCATGCCATTGCCGGGATGGTGTTTGATACCAATGCTTACAAGGCTGTGATTTCAAATGGTCTGGTGCTTGACAAGCATGGCAACAAGATGTCGAAGCGTCTTGGTAATGCCGTGAATCCGTTTGAACAGATTGATGGCTTCGGTGCTGATCCCGTGAGATGGTATATGATTTCAAACTCATCCCCCTGGGATAATCTTAAATATGACGAAAAGGGTGTGCTTGAAACTTCGCGTAAGCTCTTCGCCACACTCTACAACACTTATTCATTCTTCGCCCTCTATGCAAATGTGGATGATTTCGATCCGTCGGCTCCACAGGTGCCGGTTGAGAAGCGTCCGGAAATTGACCGATGGATCCTATCGCTGCTTAACACCCTCGTTAAGGATGTGACTGAGGCTCTTGAGGACTATGAACCGACCAAAGCAGCCCGAGCTATCAGCGAATTTGTGGGCGACAATCTGTCGAACTGGTATGTCCGTCTGAACCGCAAGCGTTATTGGGGAGGTGAAATGACCGAGGACAAACTCGCTGCTTACCAGACTCTTTACACTTGCCTTCGCACAGTAGCACTCCTCATGGCTCCGTTTGCTCCTTTCTTTGCCGAACGTCTTTATGCAGACCTCACTCCCGGTGCCGACTCCGTGCATCTGGCTAAATTCCCCGTGGCCGACGAGAGCCTTATCGACGCAGCTCTTGAGAAGCGCATGAAGCTTGCTCAGGACACCACTTCAATGGCACTTGCCCTCCGCCGCAAGGTCAACATCAAGGTCCGCCAGCCGCTCACATCCATAATGATTCCTGTAGCCGACGATTCGCAGCGCGAAGCAATAGATAGCATCAAGGACCTTGTGATGAATGAAATCAATGTGAAGAACATCAGGATTGTGGGAAGTGATGAGGGCATCCTTGTCAAGACTGTTAAACCTGACTTCAAGAAGCTCGGTCCGAAGCATGGAAAGAACATGAAGGCAGTGGCAGAGGCTGTCAAGGCCCTTGATAATTCTTCTATAGCAGCCCTTGAGCGTGACGGTTCCATCACTCTTGAGGTCAATGGCACTCCCGCAGTGATTGATCTTGCCGATGTTGAGATTATTTCAGAGGATATTCCCGGTTGGCTCGTTGCTAATGAAGGAGCGCTGACAATAGCCCTTGACGTAACAGTTACCGATGAACTCCGCCGGGAGGGTATCGCGCGTGAAATCGTCAACCGTATTCAGAACATCCGCAAGAGTCGTGACTATAACATTACCGACCGCATCTCACTGCTTTTTGCGCCCAACGATGCCACCGACGATGCTATCAGAGAATATGCTGACTATATCGGACGTCAGGTGCTTGCTCCGGAAGTGAAGGTTGGAGAGATTCCTGCCGGAACTGAGGGGGTTGAGACTCTCTCGATCGATGACATTAATCTTGATGCGGCTGTTTCGCTTCTATAAGCTGACTTACCTGACATAAATTATATAATACATGAAAGAAAAAACAAGATATTCTGACGAGGAACTTCAGGAATTCAAGGAATTGATTCTTGAGAAACTTGCCACGGCGCAGAAGGAATATGAGTCATTGCGCGGAATCGTCACAAATACCGATGGCAATGATGTGGCCGACACTTCGCCCACTTTCAAGGTGCTTCAGGAAGGAGCCAATTCCCTGTCAAAGGAGGAGGCTGCCCAGTTGGCTACACGCCAGTTGAAGTTTATTCAGCATCTTCAGAACGCCCTGATTCGCATCGAGAACAAAACCTACGGTGTTTGCTGCGAAACGGGTGAACTGATTCCTAAGGAGCGACTTCGGGCCGTGCCTCACGCCACCCGCAGCGTTGAGGGAAAAATTCAGCAAAAAAAGAAATGAGGTTTACCCGGGCAAAACTTGCTTTAATTATCATCTTGGCGGTTGTGATTATAGATCAGGCCGTCAAGATTTGGATCAAGACTCATTTTTATCTGGGAGAGGATCATCCGGTCTTTTCCTGGTTTCACATACTCTTTATTGAGAACAACGGAATGGCTTTCGGAATGGAGTTAGGCAGCAAATTGCTGCTTACACTTTTCAGAATCGGGTTGGTGTCGCTGCTGATATGGTATGTGGCATTGATCAGGAATATCCGACGTGTCCCGTGGGGCTATTTCGTCTGCATGGCCTTGATAATAGCCGGTGCGGCAGGCAATATCTTTGACTGCCTGTTTTACGGCGTGATATTCTCAAATCCTGCACCTCCGGCTGTGGCGGTAATGTTTCCGGCCGGTGGAGGATATGCGCCCCTGTTTTTCGGTCGGGTGGTGGATATGCTTTATTTCCCTCTGTTCACGCTCACGTGGCCTGACTGGATGCCTCTGGTCGGTGGCAATGAGTTTCAGTTTTTTCAGCCGGTGTTCAATATCGCTGACTCTGCGATATGTGTCGGTGTCATCGCCATGATTCTGTTTTATTCGCGGTGGATTCTCTCGCCCGAGGCAATGCGCCGGCATGTGGAGGAACTTGACAATCCGGGAAAATCATCTGCATCTGACGGGAAATGAAGCGTCTGTGTCATATCATAGTTATTACGGCTTTAATTTCGGTTTCTGCCTGTAAATCCGTTCCTGACGGAATCATACCTCCTTCCACCATGTCGGAGGTAATGGCTGACATTCATCTCGGTGAGGCTGTAGTGGAGAGTGAAGGGAGTACATATTTGACTGATTCTTCAAAGCAGGCTCTTAAACAAGCCATTCTGGCGCGTCATGGTGTCACCACCGAGCAATTTGACACGTCACTGTATTGGTATGGACAGAACATCAAGCTTTTCATGGAGGTGAATGACAAGACGATTGAAATCCTAAACCATCGGCTTGCAGAAGCACAGAAGGTAGGAGCCGGCTCCATGACTGTCACACGGTTCAGTCAGGAGGGGGATTCGGTAAATGTTTGGAGCGGACCTACAGCAGTGTTTTTCAGCGAATCATCTCCTTCGGAATTAATAAACTTTTATTTCACGAGTGACCGTAACTGGGAGCATGGCGATGCTTACACCCTGCGGCTTAAGCCCATTGACATCCGTGGCTCTGTCACTGCAATGATGGCTGTGGAATATAGTGACGGCACGGGAGAATATGTATGGAATGATTTGGCCGGAGAGGGTATGAAGCAACTCGTGCTTTATGTTGACTCCACCCGGAATGCGATCAATCTTTACGGCTACATCTACCACTCTGCACCCGTAGGCATAACTGCTGCCATTGATTCCATCTCGCTTACCCGCACCCGCACTCAAAATAATTCGCTGCATGGTGCAGCAGCATCGCAAAAACAGATTCGTTACAGATGAAAACCATCCGTTGTCACGCCTTTGTTTCCGCTGATGACGTTATAATCAATGCTGTAGTGACGTATGATGCTGAGACCGGTGTCCTTTTGTCGGTAGTTCCGTTTGAGCGCGAAACCCCTTCCACATCTGATTTTGACGGAATTGTGATTGCAGGCATGACTCAGCACTCCGACTCGGCTCTTGCATCAATTATCAATCGAAACCGATTCCGTGAATCACTTCGTGATTTGTGCAGGATGCTCGAGCCGTCGTGCAGCGTCAGACTTGTCAGAATGTGACTTTAACGGTGAATCCGTAATCAGCACCTGCCACAGAGGGTATGAACGAACTCTCCACCATCGGCATTCTTTTCATATTCGCCTTACTGTGGGCAAGCCGACGGGCCGGGTTGCCTCTGAAGAGGTCAATAACTTCATTAACTGGGTCTACAAGGAATCCTGTCACACCGCCGAGAAAACTCGATCCGAGAAGTTTATAGTCATTGTCAACCAGATAGCGCTTCACGTGATAGAATCCTTCACCCATCATGCTGCCGATGATCGGGGTGATGAAAATATCCTGAATGGACGGACGCTCCATGCAAGCTTCGATACCGAACTCCCAGCCAACCGTACTGATTGTGGCGCTGTAAAGCATTGACTGCCAGAAATTGAATCCCGTTGAACGTGCCGACATGAAATAGACGGCTCCCGCATAGGGATGAAGGACATAATTGAATATCGGATTGTCATGATCCCATTCAGGACCTCTCTTAAACACATTCTGAAACCATCTTACGGCAGGTGAGGTGTGCTGAAGTTCCGCACGGTTCCATGACGTGGCGTTTTCGGGCAGACATTCAAGCACGAAAAGCGTTGAAACGAAAGCGCCGCTAAGCACTGAGGTGTTTATCCACATCCTGTGCCAGTCAGGCATACTGAAGTCCATTGAATAGGGATAGGCGTAGATAGTATTTGCATTCGGAAACTCCGGCACAGGGGGCTGAGTGTTCATTTCAATAATGTCAAACTCGCTCACTTCAACCGATTCAATAACCGGAGCGGAAGAAACCGGAATCATAATCCCTCTGGTCCGTTCGATGCTATCGGAGAGCGCTGCTCTCGAGGCCACGGGAGCCAACGATAGCAAAAATGCTAAAATTAAATTTTTAATCCGTAACATCTTAACTCAAATTAAATAATTGAAACTAAATCTATATCTACATTAAAAACGTATTAACAGAAATTGAAGTTCGCACTCTTACCCCCGGCATTAAACAACCCTAAACAAAATTAACCGTTATTTACCCATCACTCGCATTTGGCCGGTTAGCGAGGCAACATGCTAAAGTGTTGCCAATGTGTAAACAAGGGTCAATTATTTGCACATATAATTTGAGAAGATTGGATAATTAGCATTAAATTTGTAACGCAAACCTAAATTTAATACCAATTCAACGAGTTACGATGCCGCAGCTCCACAGATTAGTTATATTCGGAATTATGATTCTGGCGATGGTGACCGGGACCCGACTTCAGGCGGCCAGCACGGACTATCGTACTGATGAGCTGCTGCGCGTCATTGATGAGGAAATCAAGCATAGCGACAGATATGCGGCGGTCCGCTTTATGGCCGCAGATTCAATCAAATCTCTGCTTGATGAACATGGAGAACTTGGCAGCCAAGAACGATTTGAGTTGATCCGGAATCACGGCTATGAGTTGAGCTACGTTGACAGCGATTCGGCGCAGGTGGTGTTTCGGCAAGGCCTTGAGGAAGCCCGAGAGGCTGACGATACCCTTTGGATGGAACGATTTATGATTGATAATGCCTTGCAGTGTCATGTGTTAGGACTCAATCTGGAAAGTGTAGGTTTGCTTGATCATATAAGGAAAATGGGTGTCGTGCCTGAATTGGCCGAGGAGTTCGGTGAAGCTGAAATAATAGTTAACTGTCGTCTTTATGAGCTTCATGCAAATTCCGCCGTGCGATCACGATATATCCGGAGGGCAGTCAGCAGCGCGGAGAATCTTCTTGCTAAAATTTCACCGGCCAAACGTGAGCAAAACCAATATAAGATGTATCAGGCGCTTCTTGCCCGTGAGTCAAACAACAAGGCCTTACTGACGGCGTTGCTTCACGATGTAGTGGAATCAGCCTCGGAAGATTCACGCGACTATTCTGCCGCCGCACTCATGCTCGGTGACTATTACAGGTCGATTGATCGCGCTGATGATGCCATCAATGCCTATGCGCGTGGTGCTTTGGCTGATGTACGGACAGGTAAATTCACGGGAAATTCCATTATCCGTCTGGCCCGTGAGCTATATGATGCCGGTGATATTTCGAGGGCATATAATTATATCACATTTGCGCTTGATCAGGCTCTGCGTGTAGGGTCAAAGGTGAATCAGATGGAGCTTTCCGAGCTACTGAAACCTGCTTCTGACGATTACCGACGTCTTGAAAACCGACGTCTGATTCTGGTGATTCTGATGGCTGTGATTCTGCTTGTCGCTCTGGGATTCATTCTGAAAATGATGTTTTCGCTCCGTCGGGAGATGAAATCGCTTCGTGAGATGAAACAGCGGCTCAGCGCTGCCAATGAGGCTAAGGAACTGTATATAGGTCAGTATTTAAGTCTATGCTCAACATTTCTGGAGCGGCTTGAGGACTTTTCACGTACATGCCGCCGCAAACTCACGGCGGGACAAACCGAGGATCTGCTCTCATTTATCAAATCAGGAAAAACGATTGAAGAGCAGCGAAGCATGTTCTATGATATTTTCGATGATACTTTTATCCATATATATCCCACATTTGTCAGTGAGGTGAATAACCTTCTGCTCCCCGATAAACGTATCACTGTGGCAGGGGCTTCGTCACTAACGCCTGAACTCCGAATATTGGCTTTTCAGCGGCTTGGAATTGACGATACGGCAAAAGTGGCCCGCTTTCTCGGCCTTTCGCTCAACACCATCTACACCTACCGCAACAAACTCCGCTCGCGCGCCATCAACCGCGACACATTTGACCACGACGTCATGAACATCGGCATAATCTCATGACCCTCCTTAACGTATGCTCACTGATAACATGAGTTTGCGAAAATTTTTGTAATTTTGTGGATGAAATGACTAAGGATGAGCTTGTAGCGAAGCTACACGACATAGAATGGGAAGATTTTGAGGTCAAGGCTGCTAAATCCGAATTGCCGAAGAATATCTGGGAAAGCGTAAGCGCATTCTCGAATACCTCCGGCGGATGGATTGTGCTTGGAGTTAAGCAGTCGGGTAAGTCATTTGTAGTTCAAGGAGTTGATAATGCCGAAAAGCTCGAACAAGATTTTCTTAGCACCCTACGTTCGGATAAGTTTAATCAGAGATTGGCAGTTATCTCCAAGCAATATGACATAGAAGGCAAGAAACTTCTTGCTTTTTATGTGCCGGAGGTGGATTTGAAACCCGTATATTTTGGTAGCCCTATCAACACTTTTATCCGAATGGGTAGCGGAGACCAAAGAGCAACCGAGGGAGAAATTAGGGCAATGTTCCGCAATCAATCCTTTGGCAAGAAGACCGAGGAAACAATTCCAGATACAAGTATTGAAATGCTCGATCTCAATACACTGAAAAGTTATCGTTTTGCCCTTAGCCAAACGCAGAATCTTGTAAATCTCCGCGAAGTAGATAATGCAGAATTCTGTGAACAGGTCAATATAACCCGAAATGGGTTGCTCACTTACGCCGGACTCTTGATGTTTGGTAAATCACCTTACGTACTCCGTTATGTCCCGACATTCTGTGTGGACTATATTGAAATTCCCGGACCGACAATCCAGCAGGCTGAAGTGAGATATACCTACCGTATTCCTGAGCAAGACAACATTTGGGAGGCGGTTCAGATTATTCTACGCCGTTTCCGTACACTCGTTGATGCCCCTATCCACATAAAGGACGATGGCTTTGCCACAACAGATGAAAGCCAATACAATGTTCTCCGCGAGGCTCTCGCCAACATGGTAATGCACTGCGACCATTTCGATTCGTTGCGTTCCTGCATCCGCGTCTATACCGATCATATAGAGTTCATGAACGGTGGAGCTTTTCCTCTCCCTGTCAAAGATATACTCGGAAAGATATACTCCAAACTCCGCAACCCGACCATCGCCAAACTATTCCGTTTCGTGGGCATAGCCGAGAACGCCGGATACGGCATGAATAAACTTGCGAGCTGGGAGACCCTGACAGGCACACGCCCCACCATTGAAAGCGACCGCACAATCGCCATTGTCTCCTTACCTCTCAAATCAGCTTTACAAGTAAAGGATCAAGATATCCCTGTAAATGTCCCCCGAAATAATAGTGAGGGTAAAAATGAGGGTAAAAATGAGGGTAAAAATGAGGGTAAAAAGCTATCACCACGCCAACAAGCAATTATAGATTTGATAAAATCAAATTCGGCTATAAGCATGGTGGAAATGTCCGTAGCTCTGAATTTGTCTATAAGCACGATTGAAAGGGAAATCCCGAAAATGTCTAATCTCATCATGCATATCGGGCCAAAGAAAGGCGGACAATGGAAAATTATTAAAGAATAAGGATTGTTTAGCAGCATGGTTATGATGGACTGTTGGAGTGAAATATAATGTATTTGTGATGTTTGGACGATGTCAATCGGGAACAGTGGTGGAAAATTTGGAAAAATCATTAAGGAGTGTTAACTTTGTGGTGGAATGAACGATGATAAGTCAAGACTGAAAGCTCGTGAGATATTCGCACAGTATCTGTTGCAGAACAATCTGCGCGATACCTGTGAGCGGAGGGCTATACTTGACAGGGTCTTTGAGATTTCCGGACACTTCACGGCCGACGAATTGTGCCGGCAGCTGGTTGACAGTGACTTCCGTGTGGCTCGATCAACGGTTTATGCCACTGTAGACTTGCTTACTGATTGTGGAATCCTCCGCCGCCACTCGCTTCGTGATGGCGCCGTGCAGTATGAACGCAAAATCGGCATGGGTCAGCACTTCCACACTGTATGCACCCGCTGCGGACGTGTCAGGTCAATCAAGGAACCTGAAATAGCACGTCTGCTCGGCTACCGACGCTACTCATCGTTTGTGGTGCAGGATGTAGAGCTGTATGTCTACGGACAGTGTCATAAATGTAAGACCAAGAAGAGTTCATCCGAAAAAATGACAGGAAAAAGTAAAACCAAGAAATATAACGACTAAGTATGAAAGTAGACGTGCTTCTCGGCCTCCAGTGGGGCGACGAGGGAAAAGGAAAAGTGGTGGATGTGCTGACTCCGCGCTACGACGCGGTGGCTCGCTTTCAGGGTGGTCCTAACGCGGGTCACACTCTCGAATTTGAAGGAAAAAAATATGTGTTGCGCTCCATCCCCTCGGGAATCTTTCGCAAAGGGCAGATAAATATCATAGGTAATGGTGTGGTTCTTGATCCGGTGCTGTTCCGTGAGGAAGCCGAGGCGCTTGAGAAAAGCGGTGTTGATCTTCGCGGCAATCTCCGTATATCCAAGAAGGTTCATCTGATTACCCCGACTCACCGGTTGCTCGATGCTGCCAACGAAAAGGCTAAAGGGGGCAACAAGATCGGCACAACCGGCAAGGGAATCGGTCCGACATACACAGATAAGATTTCGCGCAACGGTCTGCGACTGGGCGACGTTTATCATAACTTCAACGAAAAATATTCCGCTCTCCGTCAGCGTCACCTCGATATGCTGAAATCACTCGGCAGCGAGCCGGAAAACCTTGAAGCACTTGAGGAGAAATGGATGGATGCGATAGTATATCTGCGTGGATTCTCAATCGTTGATTCCGAATTCGTGATTGATGATCTTCTGCGTGAGGGTAAGCGAGTGCTGTGTGAAGGCGCTCAGGGTACCTTGCTTGATATTGATTTCGGTTCCTATCCCTTCGTGACCAGTTCAAACACCATTTGCGCCGGAGCATGCTCCGGACTCGGTGTGGCCCCCGGTCGCATCGGTGAAGTCTACGGGATCTTCAAGGCTTACTGCACCCGTGTGGGCAGCGGTCCCTTCCCTACCGAACTGTTTGACAATGTCGGAAAGCGTATCCGTGACCTCGGTCATGAATATGGAGCAGTGACCGGACGTGAGCGTCGCTGCGGATGGATTGACCTTGTGGCACTCCGTTACGCTATCATGGTAAACGGTGTTACGCAACTCATCATGATGAAGAGCGACGTGCTTGATGGATTTGATGAAATAAAGGCGTGTGTCGCCTATAAGATTAAAGGGCGTGAAACCCGCCGCTTCCCTTACTCGATTGACGAATCTATCGAACCGGTCTATGTCACCCTTCCCGGATGGCGCAAGGATATGACCGGTCTGACATCGGAGGATCAGTTCCCTAAGGAATTCAAGGACTATATCGAATTCCTCGAGCGCGAACTTGAAACCCCGATCACCATCGTTTCAATCGGTCCGGACCGAGATCAGACCATTATCCGCAAAAATCATAAGTAATCATTACGTTTCAATAACGCTTCCCCACCTTAAATCTTATGGCAAAAGTAAAACCATTCAAGGGGATTCGTCCCCCGCGCGAGCTGGTCACAAAGGTGGCCTCCCGCCCTTACGACGTGCTTAATTCCGAAGAGGCCCGCCAGGAGGCCGACGGCAATCCCATGTCGCTCTATCATATCATCAAACCTGAAATTGATTTTGAGCAGGGAACCGATGAGCATGACGCCCGTGTTTATGACAAAGCGGTGGAGAATTTCAATGCTTTTCAGGACAACGGGTGGCTTGTGCAGGACGACAAGGATCACTATTATATCTACGCCCAGACCATGAATGGCCGGACGCAGTATGGTATTGTAGTTGCTGCCAATGTGGCTGATTACATGGAAGGCCGAATCAAGAAGCATGAACTGACCCGGCGCGACAAGGAGGAGGACCGCATGAAGCATGTCCGGGTCAACAATGCCAATATCGAGCCGGTTTTCTTTGCATTCCCTGATAATCCTACTCTTGAGAAGATTATCACCGACACCGTAGCCACCGAGCCGGAATATGATTTCACCGCTCCCGACGGATTTGGTCATCATTTCTGGGTGATAGAGGATCCGGCCACGATTGAAGCCGTAACGGAGGCGTTCGATAAGATTCCATCGCTTTATATTGCCGACGGACACCATCGCTCGGCAGCCGCAGCGCTTGTGGGTCATGAGAAGGCATGCAGCAATCCTGACCATAAGGGGGATGAGGAATACAACTATTTCCTCGCAGTGGCCTTCCCCGCATCGCATCTCAATATCATTGACTACAACCGTGTTGTCAAGGATCTCAATGGACTCACGCCTGAAGAATTTCTGGCCAGTCTTGAAGAGAATTTCATAGTGGAACCGAAAGGCGGGGATGAGTATCGTCCGCAGTCGCTTCATAACTTCTCGCTCTATCTTGACGGGAAATGGTATTCTCTTACGGCCCGTGAAGGTACATATAACGACGCCGATCCGATCGGAGTGCTTGACGTGACGATTTCATCGGATCTCATACTGCGTGACATTCTCGGAATCACTGACCTGCGCAGTGACAAGCGGATTGACTTTGTCGGCGGAATCAGAGGTCTGGGCGAGTTGAAGCGCAGGGTTGATTCCGGCGAGATGGCCCTGGCTCTGGCATTATATCCTGTTTCCATGAAGCAGTTGATGGATATTGCCGATACCGGCAATATCATGCCCCCGAAGACCACCTGGTTTGAGCCGAAACTTCGTTCCGGACTCGTTATCCATAAACTTGACTGAGTCGTAAGATTATCGACATAAAAATAGTTCGGGCAGGAAGATATGTGTTTATATCGCTCCTGCCCGAACTGTATCTTCATTCAGGGTCGGTGTGTCAGTCATCCTTACCTTTGAGAATCCTGTCAAGAAACGCAGTGGCATGGGTTACGGTCGGAGTAAACCACGGGTGAAAAAACCAGAAGGGATGAATGGGAGAGTGGACGAGATGTTGTTCTGTCGGGATGCCGTGAGCGTTGAGGAGTGGCACTATTGAGTCACGTCCGTCGCGATAACGGGGCAAATCACTGTTGATGAAACACATTGGAGCTGATTGGTCAGTGACCCACAGTAGAGCTGAAGCTTCGCGCCAATTTTCAGGCGTCTCATCGGGTAATCCTCCGAGCCATAGCGAATTGACCGGACGTGTCCCTTTGGTTTTCATTCGCTCATTCACATCGGCTATATTATCATCAGACACGAATGTGGTGATTCCGTCGATATTTATCACTGCATTCACATGGCTCGACACATCCTGCCACGGTCCGTCACCTTCATGAATCTTAGAGCCATTGGTCGTGCCTGCAAGAGCGGCAAGCTGACCGCCGGCTGAGCAACCCGAGAGGGCGATTCGGTCAGGGTCAATGCCGTAATCGGAGGCATGGGAGCGAACCCAGCGTACGGCGCTCTTTATGTCATGCAAGCCGGCCGGATAGGGGGCTTCAGGTGTAAGACGGTATTCCACGGTAAGCGTCACGTATCCGTTGGCTGCAACTGCCGCTGCAAGCCCATGCTGGAGCGATTTATCTCCTGAATTCCATCCACCTCCGTGGATAAACAGCACTGCCGGGAGCGGAGATGCAGCTTCCTCGGGACGGAATATGTCGACATGGAGCGAACGGTCACCAAAGGGGGTATCCTTGATGAGTGAGTATTCAACATCCGGAATCATCTTTACTCCATTCGGCAAAGTGTCGGAAACAAGACGTGCGTATGGATGATGGCGGCGGATCTTAACTGCGGTTGAATGACGGGTAAACGAGGTGTCACGTGGAATGACAACCTTTTCCTGTCCGGACACCATCAGCCCGGACAGGATGAGAAGCAGTGTAATCAGCTGTTTCATTTTGTGGCTTTTAGTTCAATTATTTGCCCCGGATCGGTTACGATGTCATACTGATACATCACCGGGAGATCGGGATATGACGGTGAAAGTTCGGCACTCACTATGACAGGTTTGGTTTCGGCAGGTTGCAGAAGCGGATTCGGACATGGTCCGGAGGCCGGTTTCAGCCCATTGCCGTCAAGTCTGACCGCAGAGCGAATACGAAGTGTGCCGCCGGATGTTGATTTAATCACGGCATCGGTGAGTTTACCGTCGGCCCAGTTCATATCAACTATGAATCCACCGCGGGCGCGTAGCCCTTTCACACTTCCGGAGTCCCACACGTCAGGTAGAGCCGGGAGCAGACACACCGCACCGTCATGGCTCTGGAGCAACATTTCAGCAACCCCTGCCGTCAATCCGAAGTTTCCGTCGATTTGAAACGGCGGGTGAGCATCAAACATGTTCGGATAAATTCTTCCGTCGGGACATTCGGCTGCCACACTGTCGGCCGGAAGAAGGCAAAGCAGATTCTGAATGATTTTGTAGGCATGGTTTCCGTCGAGCAGTCTGGCCCATAGATTGATTTTCCAACCGATGCTCCAGCCGGTGGCCATGTCGCCACGCTGCCGGAGCGACGTGCCGGCTGCCTTGAAGGCCAGCGGACAGGTGGTTGGGGTAATCTGATTTGATGGATATAGACCGTAAAGATGGCTTACGTGACGGTGATTGTCATTCGGTTTGTCGGCATCGACGAGCCACTCCTGTAACTGGCCGTGGCGTCCGATCTGCATCGGGGCGAGTCGGTCGATAGCCGTACGGAGGGAGTCAAGATATGACATCCGCTCGAAGCCGAGAATCTGACCCGCAAGCAGTGTGTTGTTGAGCGCATCAAAGGCTATCTGATTGTCCATGGTGCATCCGGCGGTGATCCATGAATCAGTGTAGCCATGTTCAGGTGACATGGATGGGTTAGTAACCATCCAGCCGAGTTCGGGATGCTCCACGAGGTGACTGAGATAAAAGTCGGCGGTGCCGCGCATCACCGGATAATAACGGGTGAGGAAGTCGATGTCGGGATTGAAAAGATAGTGTTGCCAGATATGTGTTGCAAGCCATGCACCACCGTTGGGCCACATTCCGTAGCGCGCCTTGTCCACGGGACCTGTCACGCGCCATAGGTCGGTGTTGTGATGGGCCACCCATCCTTTGGCACCGTAAAGAGTCCGGGCTGTCACGCTACCGGTTTGTGACAGGTCCTCGGTCATGTTAAATAGCGGCATGGCGGTTTCGGGTAAGGCGGTCACTTCGGCAGGCCAGTAATTCATCTCTGTATTGATGTTGATGGTGTACTTGCTGTCCCAGGGAGGGGTCAGCAGACTGTTCCATTTTCCCTGAAGGTTAGCGGGCTGTGAGCCGGGTTGTGATGAGCTGATGAGCAGGTAGCGGCCATATTGAAACAGGAGTTCCACCAATGACGGGTCATTGTCCTTCGGAAAGTTTTCGATGCGGGTGCGGGTGTCGAGGGTGGAATCTCCTTTGACGGGAAGCGAAAGACTGACGCGGTCAAACTGCGAGCGGTATTTGACAACATGGTTGTGGAGCAGAGTAGAGTAGGGGAGCTTCATGGCCGACGTTATGTTTCGTTCCATGCGTGCTTTTTCGTTGGCCGACACATCGGAATAGTTGACGTAGTTTGTGGCGGCGGAAATATAGATGGTGGCTTCGGTGGCTTTGCGTATGCGAAGTGCCTTACCTTTTGTCGACGTTTTTCCGTCAGTAACCACAGCTACCCGGCATGCTGCCCTCAGGGCAGGTTTCACACCTTCATGTTCCACCCCGGCCAATTCTACGGTTATTGCTTTTCCTTTGGCGATGACGGATGTAGCTAACGGCGAATCGTAGGCCATCTGAAATGCGAGCCGTCCGGGAGTGGATGATGTCAGATGAACAACGATGACGTTTTCTGTCATGGACGCAAAAACGGTTCGTGTGAACTCGGTCCCTCCGGCGGTGAACTTTGTCGTTGCAACAGCATCGTTGAGGTTGAGAGTCCTTACATAATCGTCAGGTTGCCCTTTGAATTTGAAGTCGAGATTGAGACTCCCGAGGGGGAGATAGCGCATGCCGTTCTGTCCGGTGAGAAATACGCTGTCAATCAGCATCTGGGCCTGAGCCGCTTTGTCGGAAAACACCAGATTCCTGATTTCTTCAAGTTTGCCTAAAGCCTTGTCGGAATTATTGCTATACGGACCGCCTGACCAGAATGTCTCCTCGTTGAGCTGAATCTCATCGTGGTGGATTCCGCCGTAGACCATTCCTGCCATGCGGGCATTGCCCACGGGGAGAGCTTCCACCCACTGTGCTGCCGGTGTGTAGTATTTCAGCTCGAGCGGATTGGTAACCGGTGTGTAGGCCGACACTGTCAGTGCCGTCAGTGCGGCAAATGTCGAGATTATTGATTTAAGTTTCATGAAAAGAGGTCTTTCAGCATTATTTAAACAATATATCCCTCTTCCGAAATCTGAAAGAGGGATATGTAGAGATGTTTAAGGGGAATCAGAGGATGGTCTTTGTGACTACGGTAGAACCGTCAGACATGGTGTCGACCTTGATAACGAATCCTTTGTAAGACGCATTTACTCGAACACCTTCGGCGTTATAGTAAACGGTGGAAACTACTTCTCCGTTTGCAATTACCTCATTAATGCTGCTTGAACCTGCCTTTACAGCTTCGCCGAGACCACCCATTTCATTTGCGGCACGGACAGCCCATTCGGCTGAAGCGTCGTCGGTGGCATAGGTGGGTTCGGTGACGAAGGCAACTGTCTTTCCATTCTTGACCACAGCCCAAAGAAGCACATAGTCATTGTCATCCCATGACAGGGTGTTGCCGTCGAGAGCCACGTTTACAGGTGCGGGAGCCTGCTCTGCAAGTGCTGCGGGATCCCAGTCATCATCGCCTCCCATAACTACTTCGTATGAAACAGCAGCTGCTTCTACAGCGGTGAGTATGGGATTGTTGGTGTGTCCATCGCCGAAAGTGGTCTTGCGGCCTGAAAGATCAATGGGAGTTCCGGCGGCGGTGAATGAATTATATTCAGCGAAACGTGCAGGATAACCGCCGCTCATTTCGTTCCAGCCTATAGCTGACGGTTGAACGGTCATCTTGGTGTCAATGTAAAGGGCAATAGGTGTACCTGAACCCCAGGGACGTCCGAGGGTGAAGTTTCCATTGATTTTGCTGTTTTCACCAACGATTTCACAATCTTTGAAGATGTAGCCATATTTGCGGGGAACAGAGGGAACTGCGAGATAGCCTCCTGATTCACACATCTGGAGAGTTACGCCGTTATAATAAACGTCACCCTTACCGCAGAGGA
>CAZKNK010000042.1:0-20931 GCA_964554195.1 uncultured Staphylococcus sp. | reverse complement strand
CTCTATCAGAAAGGTTTGCTCGACGAAGTTATCCTCAACATCCTCAATCAGTCGAGCAACCGTCCGATATTCGAGCGCGCCGACTCGGCTACCGTGTCAAACTACATGCGTTCGGAGTTTGACAATAATGGAATAGACCGTCCGTTTGAGTTCGCTATTGTCAACAGGGTAGGGGCGGTAGCCTACAAAACGGCCGGATATAATCCGGCAGAGGCCGGTGACAACAATATGTTTGTCCAGACTCTTTTTCCAAATGACCCGAAAAACAAGATGCACTATATCAAGGTTTACTTTCCTACAAAGAATGATTATATCTTTGATTCGGTGCGGTTCATGATACCGTCGTTCATATTCACGTTTATTCTGCTCGTGACTTTCCTATGCACCATCATCCTTGCATTCAGGCAGAAGAAACTCACCGAGATGAAAAATGACTTCATCAATAATATGACCCACGAATTCAAGACCCCCATATCCACCATATCCCTTGCGGCACAGATGCTTAATGACAATGCCGTACTTAAGTCGCCGGCCATGCTGAGCCACATTTCCACCGTGATCAACGACGAAACCAAGCGACTTAGATTTCAGGTGGAGAAGGTGCTTCAGATGTCGATGTTTGACAGGCAGAAGGCAACCCTGCGTCTGAGCGACGTGGATGCCAATTCGGTAATCGCTAACATCGCCAACACCTTCAAACTGAAGGTTGAGAAATATGGCGGACGGATTTCGACAGAAATCGAGGCCCCCGACTCAATAGTGAAAGTGGACGAGATGCACTTCACCAACGTGATTTTCAATCTGCTTGACAACGCTGTCAAATACAGAAAAGAAGATGTGCCTCTGAATCTGGTTGTCCGAACCGAAAATGTCACCTACCGCGGTGAAGAAGGAATATCAATCACCGTCAGTGACAACGGAATCGGAATAAAACGCGAGGATCTGAAAAGAATATTCGAGAAATTTTTCCGTGTCTCCACCGGAAACCTCCATGACGTCAAAGGATTTGGTCTCGGTCTGGCCTACGTCAAGAAGATGGTCACCGAACTCGGAGGTGAGATTTCGGTAGAGAGCGAATATAATGAAGGAACGAAATTTATAATAACATTACCAATAACTAAAAATTAGAAGATTATGGAAGAACGTTTGCGCATATTATTATGTGAGGACGACGAGAACCTCGGTATGCTTCTCAGGGAGTATCTCCAGGCAAAAGGTTACAACGCCGACCTCTATGCCGACGGCGAAAGCGGTTACAAGGCTTTCCTGAAAGGCAAATATGACCTGTGTGTGCTTGATGTGATGATGCCCAAGAAGGACGGATTCGCATTAGCTCAGGAAATCAGAACTGTCAATTCGGAAGTACCCATCATTTTCCTGACAGCAAAATCCCTCAAGGAGGATATTCTGGAAGGATTCAAGATCGGTGCGGACGACTATATCACCAAACCCTTCTCGATGGAGGAACTTGTGTTTCGTATTGAGGCAATCCTTCGCCGCGTGAAAGGCAAGAAGGGTAAGGAAATCACCATGTATAAGATAGGTAAGTTTACGTTTGACACCCAGAAACAGGTTCTCATGATTGATGACAAGGTCACCAAACTCACCACAAAGGAGAGTGAACTTCTCAATCTGCTCTGCGCTCATGTCAACGAGATCCTGGAGCGTAACTTTGCCCTCAAGACCATCTGGATTGATGACAACTACTTCAACGCCCGATCAATGGACGTTTATATCACCAAACTCCGCAAGCATCTCAAGGATGATCCGTCAATCGAGATTATCAATATCCACGGAAAAGGATATAAACTCATTGCTCCTGAAGTTGAAACTTCTCATTGAGAATCCTACACCATTAAAGTTTCGTCCGGCCGCAGTCAGTTCTGCCGCCGGACGAATATTTTTTACATGCGTAGAGCGGTAGATTTTTTAAGCAGTTGAATCATGAAAGCCGTCAGGATAACCGAGCCGATAATTAGAATCAAGTCGCTGTCACCGGCCTTGTTGATGTCAAAGTCAGTAATGCCGCGGCGGTTAATCCATGCCGCGACCACGACAATGGAATTGTTGACGGCATGAATAATGACAGGAAGCCACAGCGAACCGCTCCACACAAAGAGATAGCCGAAAAAAGCGCCAAGAAGCACTCGGGGGAAGAAGCCGTAGAACTGAAAGTGAAACGTGCTGAATATCACTGCCGTAATCCATATCGCCCAATGGATGTTCATGCCTGAAGCCCTTAACAGCCGCATTAAGCCGCCGCGGAAGAAAATCTCCTCACATAGTCCGGCGAGCAGGCCGACAATCATCAGACCGGAAATCAAATCGCCTATCGACGTGCCTCCGAGCAGAAGTTCCACCGATTGACGCGATGACTCCTCCGACTGTTGCATAAATACCTCCAACCACTTGAGTGATTCGGGAAGCCTGACTGATTCATTCCATGTGACGAGTGCATTCATTGCCGGAGTGGCGATGAGCAGGGTGAGAATGGATAGCAGGACAGCTATAAGTCCGGGACCTTTCGTGATTCCAAGCAGTTCAGCCGGACGGTTGCTGACTGCAACTGCTGTCAACACCGCCGGAGTGATGAATACAAGAATATCCTGAATGATAGCGAAGAGCCTGAGCTTGCGGGAGGTCAAACCGTCTGACAGAATCAGTCCACCGACCACGGTGACTATTATCAACATTCCCAAAGCAATCAAAAAGAGCATTGCTATTGCTTTAGGCCCTTTGGTTCGGAGTTGCAGATATGAGTTGGTCATAGATAAAAATCCTTTGTTAGCGATTTATAATCAGGATGAATTGAGCCGTCGGTCATGCGGATTGAAATTGATGAATCCTCCCGCCCGGACATCCGGTCAGTGGAGAACTGCCACAAAGTCCTGAACGGTTTCTTGCCTTCAACGGAGCAGACCGAACACTTTCGGGTCACACTCATGCGTGACAGTTCGGCCAAAAACTCAATTTCCGCGTCGCGTGAAGCCGGGGCTATGAGAGCAAGCGATCCTCCGTCATGCAAGCGGGCCGGAGCCGTGCGCATAAGAATTTCAATTCCGAATTCACCTTCATGTCTGGCCGATGCACGTGATTTTTCCGGAGAATGGAGAGTTTCGGTGTAGAATGGCGGGTTTGACACAATCAGATCAAATTTATGGTCAGGCATTGTCAGATAATCGCCGCAAACAATTTCAATCCGGTCTGAAAACTCTGACCTTGCTGCATTGGCTGAAGCATCGGCAGCCGCATTCGGGTCAAGTTCAATGCCGGTTACGGCAGCTTCAGGTGAGCGTTGGGCCAGCATCAGCGCTATCAACCCTGACCCGCATCCGGCATCAAGAATCTGAGTGGCTTTTCCTGTTTCAGTCCAGGCTCCGAGAACTACACCGTCAGTGCCTACTTTCATTCCGCAGTGGGAATCGTCAATAGTAAACCTCTTGAAGCTGAACATGAAAGTTATTTCATAAGTCCCACGTTGTCAATGTAAAGCGTAAGGCCTTCGGTTCCGATATAAGGTTCGCCGCTTCCGGCTGAAAACATCAGGACAATGTGGGTAGGTGTGGCCGACGGGTCATCCCATCCCTCCTCGTTGACCGGCACCATTTTTCCTTTGGAGTTTTTGGCGTAGTAGGCCGTATCGCCGTCACGGAGAGCCATAAATGGCTTGAATACATCTGATGTTGAGATATTTCCGTAATGAATCGGGAGCTGATAACCGTTTGTCCACGGTTCGGATTTTGAAAACAGACGGCCGCCCGTGGCAACGCGCTTGGCATGAATATTGCCGTCGGCATCTTCCCAGCGTCTTTGCAGAAACACAAACACCACTCCGTGATCATGACCGGGCAGAGTCTTTTTGCTGCCGAAACCGGTTGATTTGACGCGGCTGTCGGTGTCGGGCATATCCACCTTGTAATCAAATACGAGAGCTTTAGGTCGACCGGTGTAGGGCATACCCATCTCCATTTTGGTGTAAGGGTGTTTGGTTGAAGTGATTGGTTCAATCATTTTTCCGAGAAACATCGAACCGGCTACCATCACATCCATGTTGATCAGGCCAAGCACCTTGACGTGTTCAAGTTGTGTGGCCAGACGTGCCGCTTTGTTGCCCTGGGCGCGTTCAAAAGGATAAACAGCATTGGATGTCTTGGTGATTCCCGACACTTTGGCATACACATTGCTCGTGGCCCAGGGTGACCCACCCTGGTTAACGTATGGTTTGTTGCCCTCAATGGTGGCTGTCGGAGCGATTTCATAGACGGTTTTGTCGGAGCCTCCGATTATGGATGACTCATGGATGTGGCGGGTGACCCAGTTGTCCATGTTGCCGTAGCGTATAGGTTCGACGGTCTGGGCGTTGCTGATCCCTGCCGAAAGAAGTGTGAGGATGCAGAGACTTTCTTTGATTCTTTTCATGACTAAAATCTTTATTTCAGATTGCAAAATTCTGAAATTTTGCTGAACTGACATAATACAGACATAATATTGTGACGATTTTGCATTTATTTTACATCAATAAACAACAAAATTTCCCAAAACGGACAATTTCTAAAGAAAAAACTGATTACATTTGCAGAATGTTTTCAACTATAACAACCCGAATTAATGTCAGGCATCTAATAACCGCAGTGTTTTTGCTCATTAGCGGTGTTGCGTCCTTTGCATCAGAGCGCGCGGATTCGGTCAGGACGGAAGGAAACGTAGCATTCTACAAAAAGGGAATATTGGGGAAGGTCTACGATTATTTTGCCAACTCAAACACTGACCGGCTCACCCGCCGACCCAACTTCACGTTTATTGGAGGTCCGAGCTACTCTAAAGACACCAAATTCAGCATCGGAATCCTGTCGGCGGGACTATATTCCACCGACCCTGCCGATACGTTGCTCCTTCCGTCAAACATTTCAGTAGTTGGAGAGATTTCAACGGCCGGATATTATATGGCAGGCATCCGAGGACTCCACATCTATCCATCAGACTCCCGACGGATAAACTATAATCTGAAATTTTCATCGTTCGAGACCTACTTCTGGGGCATTGGATTTGATTCACAATACAGAAACTCCAACCGCACCTCCTACACCCTGCTTAACATATCGCTGCGTTCAGATTACACCTGGCGATTACGGCCTAAACTATTTGTCGGTCCGATGATTGATGTGGACTATTCAAAAGCCGGATCAGTTGAGAATCCTTCAGTGTGGGATGGAGAGCCGCTCTCAACCCTTGCAACCGGACTCGGCATGGTGGTGAAATATGATTCACGCGATAATCACAACACACCCTATACGGGCGAACTTGTGGAACTTTCACAACTCTTTTATCCGAACCTCTATGGCTCGAGAAGCCGCTATTTCGCCATAACGGAATTCTCAGCCGCCGTTTATAGGCCGGTGTGGCGCGGGGGAGTGGTGGCCACTCGGCTTCATGGTGAATTTTCGTTCGGCAAGCCGCTCTGGAATAAACTTCCGCGTCTGGGAGGTATGCAGGGAATGCGTGGCTACTATGACGGGCGCTACCGCGACCAGAACACTGCCGATGTCATTGTGGAGCTTCGTCAGCACGTCTGGCGCCGCAGCGGAGTGGTGGTGTGGGGTGGACTCGGAACCATATTCCGCAACCCCGCCGATATTGAGTTCCGAAAACTCCTTCCTAATATCGGCATCGGTTATCGCTGGGAATTCAAACAGCGTACGAATGTACGTCTTGATTATGGAATCGGACGCAGAGAGTCAGGTCTTGTCTTTCAGATTAATGAAGCGTTTTGAAAAATGGATATGATTAAAGCGATACTTAAAAAAATATTCTCAACCCGCGGGCTTTTCGCTGCATTAGTGTTTTTTATTTCACTTCCGGCGGCGATATTGTCGTTTACCGAGCCGATCGGCATTGCCGGAGCGGTGGCCAATACACTCGTGATTCTCGGCGCGACGTGGTGGCTGGCCTCCCTTTCGCGTAAAATCGGACGCACGGTCTGGCTCATGTTTCCTCTGATTTTTTTCGCCGCGTTTCAGACCGTGCTGCTTGATCTCTATGGCCGGAGCATCATTGCTGTGGACATGTTTCTCAACCTCGTCACCACCAATGCCGGAGAAGTGACCGAACTCCTGTCAAACATGCTTCCTGTAGTTGTGTTTGTGTTTGTGGTCTATCTGCCGCAGCTTGTGATGGCAACTATCTTTATCCGCCGGAAGGAATATCTTCCGGAAGGATTTATCAAAATCAATCGCCGTATTGGAGCGACTGTGGCTGTGGCCGGACTGCTTGCACTTCTTACAGCTGAGGTCACGCAGAAGAATTATTCGGTAAAGGAGGACCTCTATCCGGTCAATGTGCTTTACAACGTGTATCTTGCGGTTGACCGCACCGTCCGCACTGAGAAATATCATGAAACATCAGCCGGATTCAGTTTCGGAGCAGTTGACACTGACACCGTTGCGGGGCGTAAGATTGTATTGCTCCTGATAGGAGAGACGTCACGCGCCGACAACTGGCAGATTTGCGGGTATGCCCGTGCCACCACACCGAAGCTCGCTTCACTTGACGGGCTGCATGTGGGCGGAAAAGCGGTCAGCGAGTCAAACACCACCCACAAGAGCGTCCCGATGCTTCTCAGTCAGATCGATGCCACTGACTTTGACTCAATCTATAATGTCAAAGGTATCATAACCGCTTTCAGCGAAGCCGGTTACCGCACCTCTTTCTTCTCAAATCAGCGGCGCAACGGGTCGTTTATCGACTTTTTCGGAATGGAAGCCGACACGATTTCCTTCATCCGCGATAATGATGACGGATTCGGTGAAATCTCTCCTGATTCACGCCTGCTCGCCTCACTTGCCGACGAACTCCGCCACACTGACCGCAATCAGCTCATTGTGCTTCATACATACGGTTCACACTTCAACTATTCCGATAGATATGATGAGCATGATGCAGTGTTTCAGCCGGTTGACTACCCAGAGGCTTCATCGCGCTATCGCGACAAACTCATAAATGCCTATGATAATTCTATCGTTGCCACTGACCGCATGATCAGTCGGGCTGTAGAGATGATTGACAGTGCCGCCCCGCTCTCGGTGATGCTCTATACTTCGGATCATGGCGAGGATATTTATGATGATGAAAACGAATATTTCCTTCATGCCTCGCCACTGCCTACATATCATCAGGTTCATGTCCCGATGCTTGTGTGGATGTCACGCAACTACGTAGCCGCTTATCCTGACAAGGCGAAAGCCGTCGGGCTGAATGTTTCACGCCCTATATCGACAAGCAGGTCATATTTCCATACGGCACTGGATCTCGGCCATGTGTCGACAAAAAGTTTTGACCCTTCCGCATCGCTTGCCTCACCGTCCTATCAGCCAAGAGAGCAACTATATCTCAATGACCACAATCGCCCTGTGCTTCTACGTGAGATAGATAAAATAAAAATTCCCCGCTGATGGCGAGGAATTAAAATAGTGTTGACCGACGGGCGATGATTATTCGCCGGCACGGGTGAGATTATAATCTGTTTCACCGATCTCAAACTCTAATGTCTTTCCGTTTTTCACCTCAACGTCTGTCAGATTTCTGAATCCGGAAAAACGAGCCTTCAGGTCAGAAGTCAGTTCAAGGCGAATGGCGTCAATCAGCTGCGGCATAAGGCTGTCGGTAGACGTTTCGCCGGCTCCGGTAAACTGATTGAAGGCGGTTGTGGCGGCGTCGGGATCAACATTAACTGTCAGGGTTGCCAAATCGAGGCTGAGATTCAGGTCATCATCATCGACGGCGGTCCATGTGCCTGACACGGTGCTTGTGGCCGGGCAAGTGTAGGTCATGCCCGGAAGGATGCCGTTCAGAGAGCCGTCAAAAGTTGACTGTGCCGTTATTACTGAACTGATGGTAACTGAGCCAGTTTTAGAGTCATTTGCGTCAGTTGAGAAGCTATAGGTGTCCTCTACGGTCGACGTAAACACATTTCCTGCCATCGGGACGGGAGTCCCGGTCCATGAACCGTCAATTTCCTTGCCGAGTTTTGAAGCACCGTCACATGAAGTTAAGGCAACCACTGCCAGCAGCGCCATTGATGAGTATAAAACCGATTTTTTCATAATCTAAAATATTACATTTATGTGTTAACACTGATTTGTCACCAAAAGTTTGCACGATTCCGCGAAAAAATCTAAATTTGCTCTCATGAGTTACAACAAAGTAATATTGATCGGCAATGTAGGGCGTGACCCTGAAATCCGCTATGTCGAGACCCGGCCCGTGGCCTCGTTTCCACTCGCCACAACGGAGCGTCCGCGCAAACGCGCCGACGGGACAACAATACCCGAGCGCACCGAATGGCACAACATTATAATGTGGGACAATAACGCCGAATTTGCCGAAAAATATATCCGCAAAGGAGCCAGGCTGTTTATCGAAGGCAAAATCCGTTATCGCACATGGGAGGATAGAAACACTATAAAGCATAATGTGACAGAGATTTATGTTGAGAATTTTGAACTCCTCGGCAGATAGACGGTAAAAACTTTGGCAGCGGGAGTGAAAGTTATGTAATAATTTTGTAATTTTGCACAAAATTTATTAACCGTAATCTTTTAACCATTAAACTTTCACTACCAAATGCTTACGACGATAATCATCATCTTCGTTATCGGCTATCTGGCAATCGCGCTTGAGCATCCCCTCAAGATCGACAAGACAGCTTCAGCCCTCGTACTCGGTATGGTTCTGTGGATTTTCTATGCCTTAGGAGCCGAATCACTCGTTCCGACCGCTGCCGGAGAACATTTCACCAAATTCTTAGAGGAGCATCCTTCGCTTGCCGGAGAGTCGCTCGGACATCAGGCTCTCGAGTATATCCTCAACATTGACATCGTGGAGCATCTCGGTGACATCACCCAGACGTTGCTCTTCCTCATCGGAGCTATGACTATCGTCGAACTCGTTGACGTTCACGGAGGTTTCCGTATCATCACCGACCGAATCACCACCCGCAACAAGCGTTCGCTCCTCTGGATCATCTGCTTCTGCACATTCTTCATGTCGGCTGTGCTTGACAACCTCACCACCACCATCGTCATGATCATGCTTCTCCGCAAGCTCGTGGCTGTCAGGGAAGAGCGTTGGGTTTATGCCGCAGCCATAGTCATCGCTGCCAACAGTGGTGGCGCATGGTCACCAATCGGCGACGTAACCACCATCATGCTTTGGGTGAAAGGCAATGTGACAGCCGGAGCGCTGATCACCTATGTGCTTGTGCCGAGCCTTGTGTCAATGATCGTTCCCCTGCTCGTCATTTCATCCACTCTCAAGGGGCAGCTCGCACCGATTGAAGCCGCCTCCGGTGACTCGCTTCCTATTTCCAAGCATGACCGCAACCTGATGTTCTATCTCGGAGTCGGCGGCCTGATTTTCGTTCCCGTATTCAAGACCATCACTCACCTTCCTCCGTTTGTCGGAATGCTTTTTGTGCTTGGAGTGCTTTGGGTTTTCACGGAACTCTATTACAACAAGCGTATGCTCGAAAAGGCTGAGGAACACCGTATTCCCCGCGTGATCTCGCGCATCGACATGCCGTCGATCCTCTTCTTCCTCGGAATCCTCATGGCAGTGGCCGTGCTTCAGTCCACCGGCATCCTCGGCGACCTTGCAGCCGTGCTTGATGAAAAGGTTCATGATATTTATATTATCAACGTTCTTCTTGGTATTCTGTCATCTATTGTTGACAACGTGCCTCTTGTTGCCGGTGTGATGGGAATGTATCCCGTTGCCGATCCCGGAGCCGTGGGTTATGCAGCTAACTTCGTGATTGACGGAACATTCTGGGAACTCCTTTCCTACTGTGCCGGTGTGGGTGGTTCAATCCTCATTATCGGCTCGGCAGCCGGTGTGATTGCAATGGGACTTGAAAAAATCCCCTTCGGATGGTACCTCAAACGCTTCACATGGCTTGCGCTTCTCGGCTATCTGAGCGGTGTCGGAATATATATCATTGAAAAAATGATTTTCTAATCGCCTTGAATTCTGATAGATATGAATTTTATATAAATATTTGACAAAAAAAGAGTCAGAATATTTGTGTATTATTCAAAAAAGTTATAACTTTGCACCGCAATCACAAAAAAACCGCATGAGAGCGGTGCAAAATTGGAGAGATGGCAGAGTGGTCGATTGCGGCGGTCTTGAAAACCGTTGAGGGTCACACCTCCGGGGGTTCGAATCCCTCTCTCTCCGCCAAAAGCGAGCACAGCCCACTGATTTTCAGTGGGCTATTTTTTAGTTCAAATCTTTGAGGGGCATACATCATCCTCTTGTCGGTGGGTGGAATCCCCCTCTCCGCAAAAGCCCTGAATTTCAGAGCTTTTGTTGTATTAACGCCCAAATTATCCCCGAATTCGGAGTGAAATTGGGTATTTTGCTTATATACGCCTCTAAATCCACGTTGGTTTAGAGCCGTATATGTGGGGTATGATAATGATATAGAATTGCTGAAATGATATAGAATTGGCGATTATTTCTTTCAGGGATTTTTTAATGCCGTAGTTAGATAATTAAGGAACATGCACTTGATAAAGTGAATTGTCACCATCAGAAATCGGGTCGAGGTTTTTCCTCTTGCAAGAGTGTTTCAGACGGTATGATGCACCGCGAATGTCCGACAAAAACACATTTTGCAGAGGTTCTCGAATATGTCATGTATTCGTTATTAATTATCTTATAGTATTATAGATAAGTCCATAACCTCTTTTGGAATTAAAGAAGTTATGGACAAATATAGGAATTTATAAATAAGTGAAATCAATCCGTTTTTTTGCAAATATCCAAAACTTTTAGAATGGGAGCATTTGCATCAAGATTATACTTATAATAATCGGTCGAAGTTATCGCAATATCAGTTTTTAATATTTTCGCATAAGGACTGTCCGTAGGAAAAAATTGTTGCATTGTGTTTGATGAACTTGCAATCAAACCAGTATAGGGGAGTTTGAAAGGTGTAACTTCCATAAAGGTATTGGGAGCTTGGCTTGAAGGTACGCCAACTAATGTTGCGCCCATTTTTCCAAGATAGAATGCGTAATGGAAAGCCGCACTATTGGTGTGTGGATCAGTAATCACAAATATTTGCTTTGGACGATAAAGGGGCTTGCCATTCAACGATTGTAAAAGATCTGGCGTTTCAGTCATGGCATTTTGCAACATCTGGCTTCTCAGCGTGGTGATGTCGCCGTCTTGATATTCATTTATCGTAAAGTAATCACCAACCTTAAATTGTGTACCCCATGACTGGTTTAATTGTTCTATTGTCTGATTTAATTTGTGAAGATAGAGGTCAGATAGCAACCGAATGCTTTTAACATCAAAGTTTTTCCTATAATAGTCATCACCAAACATCATTATCATAGATGGTCGAGTTATAGGCGTCCAGCCACCTCCGTTACCACGCATATCAATGATAAGATTTTCCGAATCATTATCCTTCATCATCAGCAGCATTTTGGAAAATTCTTCGGAGAATGATGGAATGGCATTAATCGCATCATTTATATCTTCCGGCATATCTTTTCCACATGACTGATAATAGTAGGAAATGTCACTTAATGCGTTATTCCACCCATGCTCATGGCAATACTTATAGTTTTCTCGGGCCATGACACTTGAAAGACGGAAATACATTATATTATCATCATCATCAATAAATGCAAATTGCAGATTATCTTGAGGTAAGGAAAGCTTACTATTAAGTCTTGCCATTTCAACATCTGCCACATGTTCTCTCTCAACGACAGGCAATTCAAGGAGAGCTGTATCTGAGTTTACTGTCAGAAATTTATAGCAGACACTGTCTTTGAACTTTATTCCGAGTTTATTCAGGATTTCATCCTGATTACCCCATAACGACAAGTTCTGTAAATTTCCAATCGAATTTTCACTTGGTTTGATTTTCGTCATTCTATCAGCAAGCGTATCAACAGAAACATCATTTATCGACAATAGACGCGACCCCAAATAATTAGAATAAGGTTCTGCAATGCCAGAAACCATTAGACCGTCATTCAACACGTTGAATGATATACGTTGCACATATTTTATCTTAAGCACGTCTGATTGAGGATATTGAACAAAAGTGTGCAGATCTTTCAAGGGCACTGTAAATTCATTAAGTATGTCACAGAACTCATTTAGGCTTAGGCTGTCATTAGCGATTCTATTTGCTAATAAATCACGTTCGATATGAAAGAATGGTCGACCTCCAAATCCTGTGTATGGATCGGGATGTGTTTCTTCCAACATATCACAAAAGAAAAGGAAGTCATTTACAAGTGAATCACTTGACAAAGTTATGGCGGTACGTTCTTTTTCTTTTCTTGATTGAGAACTTGCTCCGAACGCTGAAAACAAGGCTATACAAAAGATAATTGATATATTCTTCATTGTTTTAGACTATTATTCCGCTGTCAGGAAAGGATAGGTACGGAGTTGTAACGCACTATGTAAACGCAACCGCGCATTCCGTGGGAGAAGCTATTGTTTTTTCAACTTTACTTTGATTATCTTTTCCTTTGTGGATTTCTGTTTCTTTACTAAACGACAACTCTGTTTCTATTGGCGCAACCAAAGAAAAATTTCCATCAACATCAGCATGACAACTATCCAAAATGTCCAACCCCATTAAATTTAGAATCACAGCTCCCGGTAATGGCTCTTTATCATTGTCATATAAAACCCGACCATACACGGTTACTGAGTCGGGACGTTCAGCGGCGTGAGTGGCTACCGAAAGTATTATTATTAAAAGAAGCAAGAGTTGTTTCATAACACAAAGATAGTAAAAAGAGACTGTTTACAAAAATCAAACCTAGCTTCTATCTGTCAAGAGGCACGGCTCTTTCATTTAAAATTGCCTCGGTTATTCAGAAGTAAGAGTATTTTATAGGGACCATTTCCCAAATCTATCTGATAGAGATCCGCTGATTATATGAGTGTTAAATATGGATAAATTTCTGGTAATCAGATAAACCAGCTCTAAAACAATTTGGTCAAGTGCCAAATTATCCGTGATTTAAAGGGTTGAAAAATAAGCAATTATGAATAACTATATACTTGGCCAAAAGTTCTTTTCTGACTCCGGTTACATCACCACTACAACTGCAAATGTCCAAAGAAAATCGCATACAGCCATCCCCTAAGGCAGTATTTTGGAAAGTCTGATTGAATTTGCCTTCTCCATACCCGATTTAGCAATAATATTATTCAAAATGAGGCTGCGCCAAGTTGAAATGCCTACCAAAAGTTCGAAAAAAACTTTTGGGGTGCAGTTCAATTTGACACAGCCATTTGAATTTTCAACCGATTTCAGCTCAGCGGTTGATTTGCTTACGATTCTTGGATACGATAATGCCCTTTGTATTTTCTGTTACAGGGCGACCGAGAAGGTCATAGTAGCGGCTATCGGTCTCGTTATCGGCGGTGATGTCGGTTATGGCTGCCGATGAAGCTTTAAGCTCGATTTCCTGACCGGGCATTGTGGGAATGTCGTAGACCCAGGTCTGAGGCAGATGTGTGTCGGGAATCTTCTTCATATCAGCCACGATGGGTGCAGGCATAACGTAAGGATGGGTCAGTTCGTTGGAATTATCGCCTGATGCTGGGGTGAGTGGTGCGCCATCGGCAGTTTGAAGAGGGGTGAGGGCGCGCACACGCAGATTGCCACCGAGGGTTGAAAGGATGACAACATGGTCAAGTTTGCCTCCTTTCCATACCATTTCCTTAATTTCGAAGCCTCCGCGAGCACGCAGGCCGCTGATACTGCCTTCCGTCCATTTGGCGGGAAGGGCGGGAAGGAGGTGGATGAATCCGGCGTGAGACTGGAGAAGCATCTCTGCAATACCGGCTGTGCAACCGAAATTGCCGTCGATCTGGAAAGGTGCGTGGCAGTCAAACATATTGGCATACGTACCTCCGTTGGGGTCATCCGAGGTAATGTTGGGTGATACGAGGCGCATCTGATTCTTGATAATTGCGAGAGCGTGATCGCCGTCGAGCATACGCGCCCATTCACATACTTTCCAACCCATTGACCATCCACGAGCGGCATCGCCACGGCCAATCAGTGACTTATGGACACCTTGATATAAGGTTGGATCAACGTAGGGTGACACCTGATTGCCAGGATATGCACCCCAAAGATGGGAGAGGTGGCGGTGGGAGGATGTCTCTCGATCCCAGTCCTCCTGCCATTCCTGTATCTGACCGTAGCGTCCTATCTTATAAGGCACGAGACTGGCCTTAAGTACATCAAGCTCCTGGGCAAATTGTGGATCGACGTTGAGGATACGGGCCGCCTCAGCGGTGTTTTTCAGCACGTCATAGACCATCTGATTATCCATAGCTACTCCACCGAAAAGAGCTACGTTCATACTCTTACCCTCATCAGTGGTATAGGACCATTTACCCGGATGATTTTCAGGAGAGTTGGAAGGAGCCACAACCTTATATCCGGTGTTAGGATCCGTAACGAGAAAGTCTTGATAGAACTCTGAACATCCTTTGAGTACGGGATAGATTTCGGCAAGATAATCCTTATCGCCAGAGAAGAGATACTTTTCCCATAGATGGGAGGCAAACCAAGCGTTACACGTTGGCCATACTCCTACCGATCCATTGTCTACTGCGCCCGTGGTGCGCCATATATCGGTGTTATGATGGAGTACCCACCCACGTGCGCCATACATCTCCTTTGCGGTTACGGCACCTGTCACCGAAACATCCTTGACCATCTCGATAAATGGATTATGACACTCGGCGAGATTGGTCACCTCAGCGGGCCAGTAATTCATTTCGACATTGATATTGGTGGTGTACTTGGAATCCCACGCCGGATACTGGCGCGCATTAGGATTCCAAAGTCCTTGCAGATTGGCAGGTTGAGAGCCGGGTTGCGATGAACTGATGAGAAGATAGCGGCCAAACTGGAAATAGTTGGCAATCAACTGCGGGTCAGCAGCATAGGTGTAATATTCCTTGATGCGCGTCTCAGTGTCCTTCACCTCCTGAGCTGCATTGTGACCCAGATCGATGCTAACACGGTCAAACTGTTCCTTATAGAGTGCTGTGTGTGAGGTGAGGGCGGCATCGCTGTCGAGGTTTTTTGCAAGATAAGCGTTGAGATACTCGAGTGCTTTACCTTCGGCATCACCGCTGACGTCGGAGTAATTAACGAAATTGGTTGCTGACGAGATGATTATTGTCGCAGAGGTTGCATCGTTTACCATTATTGAGGGTACATTAGTCTGCCCGGCTACGATGCCATAGTTGATTACGTTTTTTGTCGCTGACGAAAGCGTACCTCCGTCATGGATTACCTTAATGAAGGTGAAGCAGTTGAGTTTGTTGTCGACATTCTCGGTCTGCGTTTTGGCTGGCACAAGTGATGCCTTGATGAGGTCATTGCCGATAATAGTATTAACACCTGCTTTAGCCATATTGGTCTTGATTGGGGCAGCAAAGCATACATCGAAATTTAGTTTGCCAGGTTTGGATGCCTCGATATTCATAATTGTCACGTTGTCGGCCATCGAGGTAAATATTCGGCGGGTATATGTTACATCGTCAACGATATACGTAGTGGTAGCCACGGCGTTGTTCATATCAAGATCGCGCACGTAGCCCTCAGCGTCGTGGGCATCATCCGCTGCCCCGCGTTCCTCGTCGTTGAAACGATGGCCCGGAAAACCTACAAGTACACACCCGGCAGCCTGATACTGAGCCCCGTGGGAGGCCTTGGACTGCCATGCCGGAATGGCTAACTTTTGAGCATCGGTGTATTTCTGTTCAAAAATTAGCTGCTGTACCTGCTTAAGTACCCCCTTGGCGTCGGGATTATGGTTGCTGTTGGGCGACTGTCCCCAAAACGTATCTTCGTTGAGTTGAATGGTGTCACAGGCCACACTGCCGCTCACCATCGCGCCGAGCCGGCCGTTGCCGAGTGGTAGAGCTTCCTCCCAATATTTGGCGGGACGGTTGTACCACAGCCGGTTATGACTGTCAAGTACTGGAGGAGGCACAATGTGTTTGTCGCTCGTGGTAAATGTCACTGTTACCGGTTCGGTGAATACATTGCCCGCAAGGTCGGTGAGTGATCCGGCTGGAAGGGTAAGTGTGTAGGTTGTGAGGAGATCGAGTTCTCCGAAATCTATGTTTACTTTATTATTATTTACGGTTGGAATAGCGCTTTTCGTTTCGTTTGCACTCTTGAGCGAAGCGTGAACACTACTATTAATCACAACACTCTCATTGAATAGAAGCGTCACCCGACCTGAGGGCGAAACTGCCGTCTCGCCGTCGGCGGGTGTGGTTCTAACAAGCGCGGGTGCCTGATGATCGTCGGCAAGTACGTTGATATATTTCAGGTTATAATTACTTGTTTTTGTGGCTGACTGGATGAGCATTCGCACTATGAGGCTTTCTTTATTATCGGCATCGAGATCATAGCTCTTCTCTGTATAACTGTTCCAGTGTGAAGCCGAGGGATAGTCGGCGAGTATCTTCCATGTATTACCGCCATCGGTCGAATAGACCACACCGAATTTCGTAGCCGAACTCGAACCATCGCCGATGGCAAAGTTGAGGCTAACATTGGAAAGAGACGTGGTGGGCATAGAAATCTCAAAGTACTGGTCATGCTTAGATGGGTCGGTATAGTCAGCTTTGGATGTGAAATGGTCAGTCGATGCGGTGTTAAGGCGTAGCAGATAGCTTGGTGTGGAACCACTCGACGTGAGTTGCCATTTTCCGTCGGATGTCTTGAGCGAGACACTGCATTTATCTATATCAAGCGCACAAGTGTTGGGGCGGAACAGAGGCTGAAGGGTCTTCCATGCAACGTTGGCCGAAGCTGACCATCCAGCGTCGTTGGGAGTGTAGACGGCGGTTGATCCGGACTTGACTTCGTCATATCCCGTTGTAAATTCCCAGTGGGCAACAACCGATTTCTCGGTCGCCCGGAGCCACCCCGGAGTCACGAGAATGGAGGCGGCCAGCAAAGCGGAGTAAATAATTTTCATTTAAAAATCAGTAGAATTAAGGTTAATGGATTTTCACAAAATTAGTCATTATCAATCTTTTGAATAATGAAAAATGGCTCAAACAGTTAGAAAATCGGCTCATATTGCATGGCTTTTATATTCTGTAAATGAAAAATGTATTATCTTTGAGCCGAAATCACAAAGACTATGTTACGCTTTCGTCTAATCCATCTTTTTCTCCTTCTTTTCACCCTTTTTCCCTCACGAGCTGACGAGGTGATCTATACTCGCTCCGACGGCTTGTCAAGTCCCGTAGTGGGGGGCGGTGTGCAGGGTGATAACGATGTGATGTGGTTTGCTACATGGAATGGTCTCCACTGCTTCGACGGCTATGACTTCTATCGTGTGAGCATTGAACCCGGTGAAAGCTCTTCAATCAACACTAACCTCATCCGCACCATAAGCAAGACTCCCTCGGGCAATATCATTTGTCGCACAGACAACGGCTTCTATGAGTTTGACATTCCGACGATGTCATTCCGAGACTTTCCGGCCTCCGATTCGCTTTCACGTATCCTGTGTCGCGTGTGGCACGGTACAACCATCCGTCAGGGAATTACCGACATTCTCTGGACCAGTTCTCCCCGGGGTTTACGCAAGCAATTCGAGCCTCATTATCCCGCGAGCCTCCTTTCCGGAAGTGAACGGCTTGCGCCCCGCACCGCTATGGTAGACCGGAAAGGTCGCCTTTGGATAGGTTCCCGCAATTATCCTCAAATTATGGTATATTCCGGTACGATGCCGGTTGATTCCTTTTCGGTGGACTTTACGCCGTATTGTATATATGAGAGCGCGAGCGGATCGATATTCACGGGCGGCAAGCCGGGCGGACTGGTAAGAAATAAATGCAAGCGCATCAGCAACGACATTGTCTATGACATTGCTGAGGATAAGTTTGGACGGCTATGGATTGCCACATGGGGCGAGGGTCTCAAATATGTCACCGGTTATGAGGACGATAATCCCGTGGTAACATCACTCGGCGCCGGACGCAAAGTGAGAAAACTCCTTGTAACACGTAGAGGTAATCTTGTTGCTGCCACGTCGGAGGGACTTCTGACGGTTCGTACCGACAGTATGACGGTCAGAAGTGTGCGCCGAATTCCCGGCGACGCATCGAGCCTTGGCTCCGATGCCACGATGAGTCTCACACAGGATTCCTACGGCAATATCTATGTGGCCACTGAAAGCTCCGGTGTAAGCCGCGTGACAGAAGAATCGCTGTTCAGTGATGCTCCGGAGTTCGTCCACTACAATATGAAAAATTCCATTCTTGATTATGATGAAATCTGTGGAATCGCTCTTGAGAATGACACCACTATTATCATTACAGGGCCTGACCGTGTGACAATTCTTAATCCCTCTACGGGAATAAGCACAGGCTATGCTAAGCCCTTCTGGGGTGAAGATGTCATGTTTGCCGAGGGTTCGCCCGCGCGTACTTCAGACGGTTCGTGGGTATTCGCCACATCGCGCGGAATCCTAACCGCCTCAGCCCACGCGCTATTCACGCGCGGATATATCCCGCCACTTGTTATTACGGCCGTCTCGGTAAACGGTGGGCCTGAACGGCTGATGTTTCTACCCGATGGCAGACTTGACCTTGATAGCGATAGCCGCAACGTCACACTGCGATTTGCGGCGATTGACTTCGTAGACAATTCAAGCATACTTTATCGTTATCGTGTCGACGGCTCCCCTTGGTCGGCATTCAACACAGACCGCACCCGTACGCTCTTCAATCTCTCAGCCGGTGACCATGTAGTTCAGTTCCAGTCAACCGACCGCTACGGACGCCGTGTTGATAATACATTTACTCTCACCATCACAGTTGCTCCTCGATGGTATGAGACCCGATGGGCATTGGCACTTTTCATTCTTTCCGCCCTCGCTGCTATAGTATGTGGGGTGTGGCTCTATCTCTATGTGCGACATGTCAATCGACAACGCAGTGAACTGTTGTCCAAGTATATGGCTATGCTTGCCACTCCTGCCACCTCTGTTCCCTCCTTTGAAGAGTCCCCGGTGGTCAAATCGTCTGAGGATGCCGCGTTTCTCCGTCGAGTGCAGGCGTATATCGAGAGCAATATCGCCAATCCTGATGCAAATGTTGATGCAATGGCCGAAGCATCGGCTGTCAGCCGCTCTACTCTCAATCGCAGATTACGCACTCTAATGGGCATATCGGCGGCGCGATTGCTCCTCGAAGCCCGAATGAATCGCGCTACCGCTCTACTATCCGACGGATTGCAGACTATGGCCGAGGTTGCCAAAACCTGCGGATACACCGACCCATACTACTTTGCTCGCGTATACCGTAAACACACCGGCAAAAACCTCTCGGAAGGTAAGTGAGATTTGATAATCCGGAAGAAAATCATGATAGTTTGAGTAGCAATAATAAACGAAAAAACGGTTAATCAGGATTAATTGGATATTGATTTAATCCATTGGCTGATTGTTTCCAATACTTCGAGTGAGATTATTTCTTCAAATTCATCGTAATCACCTTGAAGTAGTTATTTTCGATTTACCAACTCAATAGCTTGTTTTCCGGTCATTCGCTCAATAGTCATTTCAATAGCCAAGCATCTGTTAAAACCTTTCTTGATTTCATCACTCAGGCTTTTTGCATCAGTCGGATTGCATCTGCGCCCAAGTATTTCAAGAATACGTTTCTTTTCAGTTTCGTTCTCAATTACTCGGACTTTCCCGAATACTATAACGCTTCGGAAATATGTGGTGTAGGTCTCCGGGTGAATTTCATCTTTGGCAATAATAGTGAAACACGCATGACTGTTTTGATTGATTAAATCAACTTTATGCCCGTTTAATGCTGAATGGAAATATAGGTTTCCATTATCAAATACATGGCTGAGAGGCACACCGTAGGGTTGCATATCTTCTCCACATAACGAAAGCACACCCGAGGTGGAAGAACGGAGTATTTCTATACATTCTTTTTCAGAAAGTAATTGCTTAAATCGTCGCATTTTCTTTTCCATGAGTGCATAAGTTTTAGTCCGATTACTGAAAGTATCAGAGTTGTAATGAAAAACAATCTCCAAAAGGTTGCCGGTTCATTTTATGAGTAACTGAGGTGGAATTGGGGTAGGGTGATATAATTATTCGGATGATTCTATATGGTTTATTAGTTCGTCGGCTGAAAGGGCTTCCATTTTAGAGAATGCAAATAGTTTCTTGCCTAAGTCTTTGAAGGAAGCTCCGACATGATAAACGGTATCGTCAACGATGAGGAATCGATCGTGAGCCTTGCGATAGGTCTTGAGTTCTATCGGGGCATACTGCTGATTGTGACGCTCAAGATCCTGACGCAAAGTCCGGTGGATGGATGATGTGAAGATGATTGCAGCTACACCGGCTTCCCGTTTGTCAAGCTGCCGGAACACGGAGTCGTCGATGTAGTTGTCAATCATTACAATTCTTTTCTTTGCACTTCGCACGAGATCACACATCAGCGAGTAGGCATCGAAAATCTGACCGTCAAAGAAAATTCCTTCACGTGGTGGCAGGGACGTACGGACAAAGAAATCCATCCGGTTGCTCAACTCCCTTATTTGGTTGTCATGCTCCGAAAGTCTCCGGTCAATCCGACTTTCCATGTATAATAAGCGCTGATTAATACTGTAACCCTTCAGCAGATAGTCCTTCAATACCTTGTTTGCCCAGGCTCTAAATTGAATACCTCGTTTAGACTTTACACGATAACCTACTGAAATAATAACATCAAGATTATAATATTCAATATTACGAGTGACAGTACGATTACCCTCAATTTGAACTGTCGCAAAATTTGCGACAGTTGGAATACCTTCAAGTTCTTCCT
>CAZKNK010000041.1:0-21552 GCA_964554195.1 uncultured Staphylococcus sp. | reverse complement strand
GCGAGGAGACTGACAAGATGGCCCGCAACATGCAGCAGCTCAATCAGGTCTACGAAAAGATGATTTCGGCCATGACGGTTAACATGTATCGTCCCGGCGCTACGATGCCCCAGGCCGACTGACATCCACGTCACTCTCATCCTCCATCAATGCAAATTCATTTCCCCAATCAATATCAACTCAACAACTCCAACCAGTCAGCTAAATGGCAGAATCAGTAGTTAGACTTTCGCCCAGGCAGAAGATGATAAACCTCATGTATATCGTCCTCACCGCCATGCTCGCACTCAACGTCTCGAGCGATGTCCTCGACGGATTCGTTCAGGTTGAGGACGGACTGGCGCGAACCAATGTCAGCGTTGGTCGACGCAATGATGCGATTTACTCACAGCTGTCGGCTTTCACCGACATGAACCCCGAAAAGGGACAGCCCTGGCTCGACAAGGCCACTGACCTGCGCAAGCAGGCGGCCTCACTGTTTGAGATGGTTGACTCGCTCAAACTCGAGATTGTCCGCGAAGCCGACGGACCGAAAGGCAATCCGGCCGACATTCAGCGCCGCGATGACCTTGAATCAGCAGCCGTAGTTATGCTCGCTCCCGGCCACAACGGCGGAGAGGCTCTCCGGCTGGCCGTTGACAGCTACCGTAGCTTCGTCAGCTCCCTTATCGCCGACTCAACCAAGCGAACAGCTATCGAGGAAGCACTCTCCACAGCACCGTTCCGTCGTCCCGGCACCGTTACTCCCCAGCCCTGGGAGGAAGCCAAGTTCGAGAATCAGCCTGTGGTCGCAGCCGTGACTTTGCTGACAAAACTTCAAAACGACATCCGATATGCCGAAGGCGAGGCCCTCACCAACCTGCTTTCGGCCGTGGATGCCGGAGATGTGCGCGTCAACGAACTCAATGCCTTCGTCATCCCGCAGTCAAAGATGGTGATGCGCGGCGGCAAATATTCTGCCAACATCGTTCTGGCGGCAGTTGACACCACCGCCCGTCCGGCAATCTTCATCAACGGAAAAAAACTTGAAAACGAAAACGGTCTCTATGAGTTCGGCACTTCATCAACCGGCTCCTTTGACTATTCCGGTTATCTTGAAGTCACTCATGGCGACGGATCCACCACACAGCATCCCTTCTCGTCGAGCTATATCGTCATGGAACCTACAGCCACCGTATCGGCCACGATGATGAACGTGCTTTATGCCGGTATCGACAACCCGATTAGCATATCAGTCCCCGGTGTCCCGAACTCGGCTGTCAACGCCACCATGACCAACGGCACGCTTACACGCCGTGGCGATCTCTGGATAGCCCGACCCTCAAAAGTTGGTGAAAACGCCGTCATAAATGTAACCGCGTCAATCGACGGCTCGACACAGACGGTCAACACATCCACTTTCCGTGTCCGCAAACTTCCCGACCCCGTTGCATTCATCACCTTTACCGGTGCAAACGGCCAGCCTGACCGCTACAAGGGGGGCAAACCGCTTGCCAAAACCACCCTACTCGCCGCACCCGGAATCGAAGCCGCCATTGATGACGATATGCTCAACATCGACTTCAAGGTTCTCGGATTTGAGACCGTCACCTTTGACCAGATGGGCAACGCCATCCCCGAAGTGTCGGCCGGCGCGCAGTTCTCGCAGCGTCAGAAGGATTCATTCAAGCGACTTTCACGCGGAAAACGTTTCTACATATCCCGTATACGCGCCATCGGACCCGACGGCATCGAGCGACTGCTCAACCCCGTAGAAGTCATTGTCAATTAAGATTCAAAAAAATTAAATCAAAATGAAACTTTTCATCCGATTTTCATTCATATTCCTATTCCTTGCCACACTCGCCGTTCCCGCCGAATCATCGGCCCAGGATGACTCGAGCGCATCAGGTGTGCGACGCAGTTCACCGCGTGACCGCAAGGAAGCCGATGCCTCACCTGCCGGTGTGACTCAGCGTATGCAGACATTCTATGAGGATCAGCCCGTCAGTGACTCCGAACTCCAGTGGATGCGCGTCATATACCGTCAGCTTGACCTGACCAAAGATGCCAATGGCGCACTCTATTTCCCCGACGAACCAATAGACGGGCAGGACAATCTGTTTCGCATCATCCTCAACCTCATAGCAGCAGACAAACTTCCGGCCTACGAGTATCTTGACGGACGCGAAATGTTTACCGACACCTACCGTGTCAACACGGCCGACATGCTTGACCGCTTCCACATCATCTACACTCCGGCCAAAGGGTCGAGTGACAAGCATCCGAAGTTTGACATAGACCCGTCTGATGTCCCCACCACCGAGGTGCTGACCTACTACATCATCGAGCGATGGGAATTTGACAAACGTTCAAACCGAATGCGTACACGCATCGAGGCAATTTGTCCCGTTCTTCACCGTTCAGGCGATTTCGGTGGCGAAGCAGTGAAATATCCCATGTTCTGGGTCAAATATGATGATCTGCGGCCATTCCTCTCAACACAAAACATTTTCACAGATGATGACAACAACCTTGCCACCTGTACTTATGACGACTTTTTCCAGCTCAGTCTATATGATGGTGAAATCTACAAGACCCGAAATCTGAAAAATAAGTCGCTCATGCAGATTCACCCTGACCCGGAGGCTCTGAAACATGCTCAGGACAGTATTCAGGACCGTCTTGACCACTTCGAGGACAAGCTCTGGGTGCCATCGCTCGCTCAACTTCAGGCCCGGCGTGAAGCCCGCGAGGAAGCGGAAGCCATGGCATCCGCAGCCGCTGACTCCACCATGACCGAATCGGCAGCCCCGGCCAAAAATGTACGTTCATCCAGAGCCGTGAAGTCGAAACGCGGATCTTCATCGTCAACCTCCAAACCGGCCAAAGTTAAGAAACCCAAGACTTCAAAACCCAAATCAACCTCATCATCAGCTGCCCGAAGTGTCCGCAACCGCAAGCGCTGATCACACTCCTTTTCCATAACAATATCACAAGCCGGGGTTACTCTCCCGGCTTTTTTCAAGTATGACCGAAACAATCACAAGCATCGCCGACACCATCTGCGGCTATCCGCTCTTTTTTGTCCTGATAGGGGGCGGCCTGTTTCTGTTCTTCTACACTGGGATGATTCCGCTCAGACGTATGGGAGCGGCACTGCACGAGCTTCGTACCCGTGAGTCCGGCGGGACCGACGGCAATCAGATTTCATCGGCACAGGCACTTGTATCAGTCGTAGCAGCTACCGTTGGTATGGGCAATATTGCCGGCGTAGCCATTGCCATAGTCATGGGTGGACCCGGTGCAATTTTCTGGATGTGGGTCAGCGCGATAGTGGGAATGTCGACAAAATATTACGAAGGAGTCCTCACCACCCGATTCCGCGGACGCGGATCCGACGGGCGCCCCGTGGGAGGGACCATGCACATAATTGACCGCGCACTCGGGCCGCGATGGCACTGGCTTGCCGTGACATTTGCCATAGCCGGAATGTTCGGAACTCTCTGCATCATGAATGCCAATCAACTCACCGAAGCAGTCACAACCACATTCACTACTCCCGAGTCACTCCGTTCAAGTGCCATGCTGTCGGCTATAGGCGGGGTTGTCGGACTTGACAATCACCACACATTCCGGCTCCTCTGCGGCATAGTCATCGCCACAGTGGTGGCCGTGGTAGTGATTGGAGGAATCAGGCGCATCGCGTCAGTGGCCTCCTGGCTCGTTCCGGTCATGGTTGCGCTCTATTTCATGCTGGTGGTCTACATCATCGTCACGAATCTGTCACGTGTACCGGAAGTGTTCGCTTCCATTTTCACCGAAGCCTTCAATCTCCGGGCCGGATTCGGCGCACTGGCAGGAATTGCCCTTATAGGCGCCCGACGTGCAGCCCTTGTCAATGATGCCGGTGTCGGGACCGCCACCATCATGCACGGCTCATCATCAAATAATGTGCCGGTGCGCGAAGGTCTGATCGCCATGCTCGGCCCCGGTATCGACTCCGGATTCGTCTGCACACTGACAGCAGTTGCCCTGCTGCTGTGCGGCGACTTCTCCGAGCCGGGAATCAAGGGACTCGGCATAGCCCTCGGAGCATTTGGGTCGGCTATCCCGATGGGTGAATATATGCTGATGGTCATAGTACTGTTCTTTGCCATGTCGTCAATGTTCAGCTATTCGTTCTACGGCACCCGCTGCGCGGCCTACCTGTTTGGCGAGAAACGCGCACGTTACTACACATGGTTTTTCATCCTGACACTCGTGGTGTTTGCCGTGATTCCGCTCGGAGTAGCCGTCAGCCTCTGTGACCTCTTCTACGCCTTTATGGTCTTTCCCACCATGTTTACCCTCATAGCACTGCGTCGCCACGTGCTTGAAGAAACACGCGCCCGCTTCAACTGAAAATTCCTGCCCGCAAAACGCCGGTGTTCGGAAAAAAGTTTGTAACTTTATCATCCAAACTTTTTAATCCGGCATCTAACCATGAGCGATAAACTAAAGATATATTGCGTCAACACACGTAAATATGTGGATTTCACCGGCGGAATGACCGTGGGCGACATTTATGAAACCTTGCGGAGCGAAATTCCGTTCACCCCGATATGCGCCCGTGTTAACAACAAGACGGAGGACCTCCAGTTTCCCGTATTTGCCCCAAAACAGGTGGAGTTTCTGGCAGTCGACACCCCGTCAGGACGTCGATGCTATATCCGTTCGCTCTGCATGATGCTATATCTGGCTGTCACCCGACTCTATCCCGGAGCGCGACTTGATATTGAGCATGCCGTCAGCGGAGGGTATTTCTTCACTATATCCGGACCAGAACTGCACCGCGACGAAATGGCCGCTTCACTGAAGGATGAAATGAAAAAAATCGTCAGCTCCGACATGAAATTTGTGCGCCGCGAGCGACTGACGCGCGACGTTATCGAAATCTTCCGCAGTCAGGGACTCGATGACAAAGTGAAACTCCTTTCAACACTTCATGACCTTTACACCGTCTATTACCGGCTTGACGGTCTTGCCGACAGTTATTACGGCTCGCTTGCGCCCTCCACCGGAATGCTCGGAGTGTTTGACCTGATTCCATACGAAAGCGGATTCCTGCTGCTCGGTCCGTCGGCTGATGATATTGCCGTTCCGGCCACACCTGTGCCGCAACCGAAGCTCTACAAGGCATTCACTGACTATCTGCGCTTCAATTCCATCATCGGCACCCGTGACGCCGGCGACGTAAATACCCTCGTGGAGCGTGGCGAAACATCCGACATGATTAACGTGGCTGAGGCTCTCCACACCAAATATATCGGTTCGATAGCTGACGAAATCACCCGGCGCTTCCACGACGGTGGCGCCCGCGTGGTGCTTGTGGCCGGACCTTCATCATCGGGCAAAACCACATTTACAAAGCGTCTGGCAGTCCAACTGCTTTGCAATCTCATCCGTCCGGTAATGATCTCGCTCGACGACTATTTCGTTGACCGTCACCAAACCCCGCTTGACGAAACGGGTGACTATGATTATGAATCGCTCTACGCGCTTGACCTCCCGCTATTCAACAGTCACCTTTCGTCGCTGATCCGCGGCGAAGCTGTAGAGATTCCCACCTACAACTTTGAGCGCGGCTGTCGCGAATTTAAAGGACACCGCATCGTTCCGGCCGACAACACCGTCCTGCTCATCGAGGGAATCCACGGACTCAATCCGGAACTGACCTCGGAGATTGCTCCCGAAATGCTTTACAAAATCTATGTCTCAGCACTGACCACACTCTCGATCGACGACCACAACTGGGTATCGACCACCGACAACCGCCTGCTCCGGCGCATAATCCGCGACTATAAATATCGCGGCACCGGGCCACTCGAAACCATTCGCCGCTGGCCGAGTGTGCGTCGAGGTGAATTGAAGTGGATTTTCCCATATCAGGAAAATGCCGACTCGATGTTTAACTCCTCGCTAATCTTTGAGTTAGGTGTGATCCGCGAGGAAGCTGACCGGGTGTTGCGCGACGTCCCCCGCGACGTCCCCGAGTATGCCGAAGCATTCCGTCTGCGCCACTTCCTCGACTACTTCCTCCCCATCCCATCCAACATGATTCCCCCTACAAGTCTGTTGCGCGAATTCCTCGGAGGAAGCTCGTTCCACTACTAATCGGCCACGACTGACGTCATGCAATAAGAGTGCGGGATTTCCGTTATATTATTGCATGAAAACATTAATCTACAATATACTGACCATTCTCTCGCTCTGCCTCGCGGCGGTTTCCTGCATTGAGGATTCCGTGGCTACTTCGCCGCAGGTGCAGCCCGAGTTTTCTGTCGACACCCTGCGGATGGACACCGTGTTTACCGGTCAGGGTACGCCGACATTCCGCTTTACCGTCTATAACCGCCACGACAAAATTCTCAACATTGACCACATCGGCCTGCGTAGCGGATCAAAGACATTCCGCTTCAATGTCGACGGTTTTAGCGGCACATCGTTCTCCAATGTTGAAATCCGCCCCAACGACTCGATTTTTGTCTTTGTCGAAGCCACTGTCCCTGAAAACGGCATGTCGGGCATTACCGACGTGATAGACCACATCGACTTCATGACACGTGGCGTCACCCGCACCATGGTAATAAAGGCTTCAGGCGTTGACGTGACCCGTCACCACGGTGAGGTCATCACTTCGGACGCAATCTGGACCGATGACTATCCACATCAGATATTCGACTCCCTCGTTGTGGCTCGCGGTGCCACGCTGACTGTCAGCCCCGGCACCCGCCTGCTGTTTCATGACGGAGCGAGGATGAAGGTTGACGGTCGGCTTATTGTCAACGGCTCTCCGGAGCGTCCCGTCCACTTTGCGGGTGACCGCACCAACAATGTGGTAGGCTCCATATCGTTTGACCTCATGGCCTCGCAGTGGCAAGGGCTGGTGTTCTCGCCTGAGAGCCGCGGCAATGTGATGAGCCATGCCATTGTTCGCAACACCGTCAGCGGCGTTCTTGCCGACTCCCTCTCGCAAGTGACACTTGTCAACTGCCGTCTCCGCAATTCGGCAGGACGCGCTCTCACAGCATGGCACTCCGAACTTACCGCTGCCGGATGTGAGATAGCCGACGCATCCTACGGTGCCATCCTCCTTCACGGCGGAAAGGCCCGTCTCGATCACTGTACCTTCTCAAACTACTATCTGTTTACCGCCCCGCGAGCTGAGATTGTGCAACTGAGCCACGCCGACGATGACACTGACGACGGCTCAGGTCTGCCACGCCTTCAGGCCCGCTTCACCAACTCAATAATCTACGGACTCGGCTCCGATATCACCCACGGCGACCTGTCAGAAACCGACGTCACCTTCACCAACTGCCTGTTTAAGAGCGAAGGATCTGATGATGACTATTTTATCAACTGCATCTGGGATGCGGATCCGCTATTCTACACCGTGCGTAACGAATATCTCTTTGACTATCGCGTGAAGCCCGAATCACCTGCCATCGATGCTGCTGACGAGTCGCTCTCTCTCCCGCTATCCGCTACCGACTTCTATGGCGTTCGTCGCAACGCCACCGTAGGCGCCTACGAATTTGTTGCCCCGAAGGAGTGACCAACTGTCGGATTTTTTCCGTAACTTTGCGGCATGGAAAGCAATATGAAAGGAATCGTGGTCTACGGAGCCTCATCTGACTCCGTAGATGAAAAATACAAGGCTGTAGCCCGCCATCTTGGAAAACTTTTAGCAGAAAACGGCTTTACGGTGGTAAACGGAGGAGGGCGCGGCGGTCTGATGAAGGAAACCATTGACGGCGCTGTCGCAGCAGGCGGAAGCGCCATAGGTGTGCTGCCCGACTTCATGGCCCGACGAGGTTGGGGACACCCTGACCTTACCGAGACCGTGGTCACCGACGGTATGCACCCACGCAAGGCCTACATGGTCCGAATTTCAGAAGGAGCCATAGCCCTTCCGGGCGGCATCGGCACTCTCGACGAGTTGTGTGAAATCATGACCTGGCGCCAGTTGAAGCTCTACGAACATCCTGTCATCATCCTCAACACCGACGGCTTCTATGACCCGCTCATCGAAATGTTTGAGAAAATGCACTCTCTCAATTTCATGCGCGACAATTCCCAACTCTGTCACATCGTGGCTACCCCTGCCGAGGCCATCGGGATTCTGAAAAACGAAAGGTGATGGACGTGCGTCCCGACTCTCTGTTCTCATCCGGCACACTGACAGTGTGTCGCCACGACGACTCCCCCCGGGTTGCCCCGGCTGAAGGTCTGCACATCGGCAAGGTCCCTTACACAGCCGGCATCAGCCCCGCTGACCGCGCCCCCATGCCAGGCTATGACTCCGGCATAGCCACACTGCTGATATGTGCGTTTCTGCTGCTGGCTTTCAATCTCCGCAACTACACCACTATGCTCAAGAGCCTTCCGCGCGACCTCTTTTCAGTGCGTCGCCGCGACAATCTTTTTGAGGAACATACCCTCAACGAGACCCGCCTGCTCCTGTCAATGATTCTGATTCTCTGCCTTAACGAATCTATCCTCATCGCCTCGATGGTCACCTCGCTCGGCATTGCACCGGTCATGTCACACTTCATGACTCTTCTGATATTTGCCGGAGTTGCAGCCGGCTACTACGTGTTTCAGATTGCCGCCTACTCCACGGTCGGAGCCGTCTTTGCCGACAAGACCACATCGCGCCTGTGGCTAAAAGGCTTTAACGCCTCTCAGGCCCTTCTGGGCCTTCTGCTTGTGGTCCCGGCCCTGACGGTTGTGTTCAATCCGTCGGCCACCGGATTCATGGTTATCCTCGCTGCGGTGTTATATGTTCTGGCCCGTTTCATCTTCATTTATAAAGGTTTTAGGCTTTTTTACCACAAAATTGGCTCAATTATCTATTTTATTTTGTATCTTTGCACCCTCGAAGTGGTCCCGCTTTTCATATTGACCCGATACTATATTTTCATCGCTAATAAGTAAAACAGAAATACACTGTGAACGTAAACAAAATTCTGGTTTCCCAACCGCAGCCTGCCTCGGGTAAGTCGCCCTATTTTGACATTGCGGAAAAGTATGGCGTGGAGATTGTTTTCCGTCCATTCATCAAAGTCGAGGGGCTGACCTCTAAGGAGTTCCGTCAGTCAAAGATTTCAATCCCCGACTTCACCGCCGTAATCTTCACGGCGCGTACCGCCATTGACCATTTCTTCAGGCTCTGTGAGGAGCTTCGCATCTCCATTCCTGACACGATGAAGTATTTCTGCACCACCGAGTCAATAGCCTTATACCTTCAGAAATACATCATTTATCGCAAACGCAAGATTTTCCACGGCAACACCGGCAAGCTTGACGATCTGCTTCCGGCCCTGCTCAAGCACAAGAAAGAAAAATTCCTATACTGCGTCAGCGATGTGCATAAGGATGACACCAACATACTTGACACCAATGGCATCAACTACACCAAGGCCGTCATGTATCGCACTGTCAGCAATGACTTTGGTCCCGACGAGAAGTTTGACTATGACATGCTCCTCTTTTTCAGCCCGTCGGGCATCGATTCCCTTCTGAAAAACTTCCCTGATTTCAAGCAGGGCGACATTCAGATCGGTTGCTTCGGCTCAACAACGGCCCAGGCAGTCCGCAATGCCGGTCTGCGCCTTGACCTCGAAGCCCCCTCGGCCAAATACACCTCGATGACAGGCGCTCTTGATAACTTCCTCCACGAAATCAAAGGTAGCGAGGAATGACACCTTGCTCCCAGGCACATCCGCTCAGGCTCTACAAGAAAGAGAAACTTTGTGGCGAAATTGCCATTTCACGGCTTTTCAGCCACAATGATCCGGAATGTCGTTCCTCCATCGCATACCCACTTTTGGCTCATTGGCGTCTCAACAATAGCCGCAAGCTCACATGCCCGAAATTTCTGATTTCGGTGCCGAAGAAGCGGATGCGCCACGCCGTTGACCGCGTGTTGCTGCGCCGTCGAATCCGTGAGGCCTACCGGCTCAACCGCCACCTCATGCCGGCCGATCTGCCGGTCGACATCGCCTTTACCTACATAGGCAAGGGAGTCACCCCATATACTCTTATTCATAAAGCCATGACCCGGCTGCTCCCGCGCATTCCGGAACAACCACATGACGAAAATAAGTGAATTCATCCATCAGCTTCCCCGGCAAATCCTGATTTTCCCAATCAGAATCTACCGATGGTGTATCTCTCCGCTGCTTCCGCCGGCCTGCCGGTTCACGCCCACATGCAGCGCCTACGCCGTTGAAGCCATAATGAAACATGGAGTGTTTCGCGGCTCATGGCTCGCCGTGAAGCGAATTCTGCGTTGTCATCCCTGGGGTGGCAGCGGCTATGATCCGGTTCCCTGACCGCCACTGCCATGATCACCGATTTCCATACCCACTTCCCCCGGCCCGGTGCCATAGTCAACCTCGACCCCACTGACTCATCAGCACGGATGCTGCCGGGACTCATCTACTCAGTCGGCATCCATCCCTGGAACGCCGGTCTTGCCACTCCTGCCGTCATAGACCGACTTGAAGAAATCGCCCTCTCGCCGCAGGTCGTTGCCATCGGCGAAACGGGACTCGATTCTCTCCGCGGGCCTTCGGCTGAAGTTCAGGAGCAGGTGTTCAAGCTTCACATTGCCCTCGCTTCGCGGTTACGGCTTCCGCTCATCATCCACTGCGTCAAGACATGGGACCGGCTTCTCGCCATCAAGAAACAGGCACCCGAAGTGCATGCGTGGATCATCCACGGCTTCCGGGGCAAACCCGCTTTGGCCCGACAGCTCGTAGCCGCGGGCTTCTACATCTCATTCGGCCATCACTATAATCCTGAATCATGGGCTGTAACACCGGTCGACCGACGTCTTGTGGAGTCAGACGAAGCCCCCGACACCCCCGCCGGACTGACATCCTCCATCACCAACATACCGTGATCAGCCAAGTTATTTAACGTTAAAAATGTGAGAATAATTTAAACCTTTCGGAATGAAAGAAGTTTAAATGTATAGGGGTAAACCTTTAGCGTTTCAACGTCCATCCCCTTCTCTTCCATTACTATGATACTTTTTTTATTCTCATATTATGTATCTGAAATCTGAAACAGCCCTCCGGCTTGTCATGCCGTTTGTCATACTGGCAATAGGTTCTGTAGCAACGGCTCAGGAGCCGGCTCCTGCCGACACCATCCATGCGGCTGAAATCACGGCTCCACCTTCATCTGACATGCCTGAAGTGTGGTCATTTGACGACTGCCTGTCATGGGCCATGTCCAATAACACAGACGTACGGCGCACAATGCTCAATATCCTTACAGCCCGTCAGGATGTACTTGCCGCTAAGGATGCGTGGCTTCCCACAGTGGACTTTTCTACTAATCACAGCTTCACAAATTATCCTACCGTTGAGACCGGTCGCAAGAGCAATGCCTACGGCAGCTCCTATAACATCGGAGCCTCATGGACTGCCTGGGACGGAAATATAAGGAAATACCGGACGGAATCAGCCAGACTTTTTGAGCGACAGCAAGCTCTGGCGGCCGATGATGTGATAAAGACACTAAAGCTCGGCATACTTGAAGCATACCTTAATATAATGTATGCCGGTGAGGCTGTCCAGATTGCGGAACAGACGCTACAGGTGAGCGAGGCGCAGACCAAGCGCGCCAAACGCCTTGCCGAATCCGGACGCATGTCACGTGTGGAGTATGCTCAGATTGAAAGTCAGCAGGCACAGGACACCTACAATCTCACCCAGTCACGCGGTGCTTACGAAAGTGCCAAACTGGCCCTTAAGAAAATTCTCGTTCTGAGTCTTGACTATGATCTCAATGTGGTGCCGGTCAAATTCCCCGACACGGAGGTCCTTGCCCCTCTACCTGATCAGCTTGAAGTCTACACCCTTGCAGCCGAGTGGCTTCCTCAGTTTAAGAGCAATGAGATTTCAAAGGCTATTTACAGCAATGATGTCAAGATAGCCAAAGCGGGCTATCTGCCCTCTATATCGCTTCAGGGCAATATCGGCACAGGATATACCTCGGGCGGAACAGCCGGATGGGCATCGGCCATGGGCCACAATTTCAATGAGAACATCGGTGTAACATTACGGGTGCCGATATTTGACGGAAATTCAACTAAGCGGGCTGTGGCAAAAGCACGCCTCGCCGAACTGGAATATGACCTGAATCACAAAGACCTGCTCGACAATCTGTCGCAGACAATCGAGGGCCTGTATATCGACGCCACAAACGCGCAGGCAAAATATGAAGCCGGGCTGTCGCAGCTCAATGCAATGCAACTGACCGACGACCTTGTCAACCGTCAGTTTGAACTCGGCTATGTCAATCCGCTTGACCTGCTGATGGCGCATAACAATCTGCTCAACGCGCGGCTCGAATTGCTCCAGTGCAAATACATGGCCATCCTCAGCGGAAAAACAATAAATTATTATGCCACTCAGCAACTGAATTTGAAATAATTAGAACGATACGATAATGAAACCCGATAACCAGACAAGAAATTATGTTCAGATGGCAGCGGCAGTCATGCTGCTTGTCCTCAGCTCATGCTCCGAGAAGTCAGCCGTTGAACTTGAGATCTATTCCGTCGAGCCGACCTCGCTATCGGAAATAGTGACAGCCACCGGGACAATGGAATCAGTGACATCCGTGGATGTCGGCACTCAGGTGACCGGAATCATCAGCAATCTGCTTGTCGACTTCAACGACCAGGTGACCAAAGGCCAGCTCATAGCCGAGATTGACAAGACCGTGTTGCAGAGCGAACTTCAGAGTGCCGACGCTACATTGGCATCCGCCAAAGCCACCTACGACTACACGGCAACCAATTATACACGTGACAAGGCTCTCTATGCCGAAAAACTCATATCCGACTATGAGTTTCAGACCACTCAAAAAGACTATGAGGTTGCGAAGATGGCCTATCAGAAAGCGCAGGCCGACCGCGTCCGTGCCGCCAAAAACCTGACTTACGCCGAGATAACATCACCTATTGATGGCATTGTGGTTTCGCGTGAGGTTGAAGTGGGACAGACCGTCGTATCGAGCATGAGCGTTGCAAGTCTGTATGTCATTGCCGACCTTGACCACATGCAGGTTGTGGGCGATGTGGACGAGGCTGATATAGGTCAGGTGAAAGTGGGTCAGAACGTATCGTTCACTGTCGATGCCTATCCCGACGACGTTTTTGAGGGAACGGTGACGCAGGTACGCATAAGCCCGACAACCACCAATAACGTGGTGACATACGAAGTGATCGTTTCCACCACCAACCCCGAGCATAAGCTTATCCCCGGCATGACCGCCAATCTCTCCATCTACACCGTTCAGCTTGACGATGTTATCACGGTGCCACTTAAAGCCCTGAAATTCGAGCCGATGCAGAATGAAAACGGGTCGCTGCCCGAGCCGAAGCCGCTTGCCGGGCCGGCCAAGAGTTCGGTGTGGGTTCTGAGAGACAATGCCCTTGTTCAGACCGCCGTGGAACTCGGCATCCGAAACAGCATCTATCAGCAGATCACCTCCGGACTTAATCAAGGCGACAAGGTTGCCCTCCAGTATCAGGAAACTCATGCCGACGGCAGCGGTGCCAAAGCTCAAAATAACCCGTTCATGCCTAAACCGCCGGGAGCCAACAAAGATAAAAAGAAGTGACCCATGGCTAAGGAAATCATCAAGGTCGAGAACCTCAAACGCTACTTCAAGGTGGGCGACGAGACGGTCAAAGCCCTGCGCGGAGTTTCATTCACTATCTATGAAGGAGAGTTTGTGACCATAATGGGTACATCAGGCTCCGGCAAGTCCACCCTGCTTAACACGCTCGGATGCCTTGACACACCGACCTCCGGCGAGTATTATCTTGACGGAATTCCGGTCAGGGGAATGGGCAAGAACGAGCGCGCGAGGATACGTAACCGCAAAATCGGTTTTATCTTCCAGAACTACAACCTTCTTCCCAAAACCACGGCTCTGGAAAATGTGGAGCTGCCGCTGCTCTACAACCCCACCGTCAGCGCAAAGGAGCGGGCGGAGCGGGCAGAGAAGTGCCTGCGCGAGGTCGGTCTCGGCGAGCGTCTGTATCACAAGAGCAACCAGATGTCGGGCGGCCAGCAGCAGCGTGTGGCCATTGCCCGCGCTTTGGTCAACAATCCGGTCATCATTCTTGCCGATGAAGCCACCGGTAATCTTGACACTCGCACGTCGTTTTCCATCCTCACTCTTTTTCAGCGACTCTACCGCGAAGGAAAGACGATAATATTCGTCACTCACAACCCCGAAATCGCTCTCTATTCGTCGCGCAACATCATGCTCCGTGACGGTCATATAGTCAGTGACGAGTATAACAATGACATTAAGTCGGCCGAGGAGGTCTATCGCAACCTCCCGGTTGAATCTGAATAACACTTCATCAGATTGCAGCTATGAAACTGTCAAATTTATCCAAAATAGCCATCAAAGCACTGGGAAACAACAAAATGCGCTGTTTCCTCACCATGCTCGGCGTGATCATCGGCGTTGGAGCCGTCATTGCCATGCTTGCCATAGGACAAGGGTCGAAAAACTCCATCAAGGCCCAGATTTCAGAGATGGGAAGCAACATGATCATGATCATGCCGGGGGCCGAGCGACGGGGCGGTGTGAGGCAGAGCAGCGATGACATGCAGACCCTCAAGCCCGCCGACTATGAGGCTATAGTGGAGCAGGCCAACATGGTGGCCCACATTTCACCCGTAGTGTCGTCATCGGGCCAGTGGGTCAACGGCAACAATAACTATCCCTCACAGGCACAGGGTGTCAACACACAGTATCTTGACATCCGTCAGCGCAAGGTGTCCGAGGGTGAAATGTTCACGGAGGCCGATGTCAAGACGGCGGCCAAAGTGTGTGTTCTCGGCCAGACGCTGGTTGACAATCTGTTTCCTGACGGGACCGACCCTATAGGCAAGGTGGTGCGCTTCGGCTCAATCCCGCTAACAATCATCGGAGTACTCGATGAGAAGGGCTACAACACAATGGGTCAGGACCAGGATGACCTCGCACTCGTGCCTTACACCACAGTGATGAAGCGAATGTTGGCCATCGATTATCTGCAAGGAATGCAGGCCTCGGCGGTCGACGAGAATCTCACCGACCTCACCATTGACCAGATCACCGACATCCTTCGTCAGAGCCACAAGCTCAGAGCCGACCAGCCCGACAATTTCACCATTCGCTCCATGCAGGAACTGGCCGAGATGATTTCCTCCACATCGTCAATGATGACGGTGCTTCTTGCTGCCGTAGCCGGCATATCGCTGCTCGTGGGTGGCATCGGAATCATGAATATCATGATTGTGAGTGTCACCGAACGCACACGCGAAATCGGTCTGCGCATGAGCATCGGGGCCACCGGACGCGACATCATGATGCAGTTTCTCATCGAGGCCGTGATTATTTCCGTGACGGGTGGCGTGATAGGGATTCTGCTCGGCGCGCTGGCCACGTGGATGATCGAGATATTCGCCAACTGGCCCGTGCAGATCGACCCCTTCTCGGTGGTGCTGTCGTTTGTGGTGTGTACGGTTATCGGCGTCATCTTCGGCTTCTACCCTGCGGCCAAAGCGTCAAATCTTGACCCGATCGAGGCCATCCGCTACGAGTAACCGCCATCGCGTAAGGGGAAACGGCGATTCGACTTTGTTACAAAATCTAAATAAGTCGGAAAATTCCTTAAAAATATTTGTGCGGGTCAAAAAAAATGAGTTACTTTGCACTTGCTTTTGTGGCTCATCCTTGAAAGCGTTTAAAAATGATGCAGTTAGACGCGATATGAGACGTGAGATGGCGGCCGCAAAACGTCAATACTTTTTTTAAAGAAACAATAAGAGATAAAAAACCAACAGCCATGTCAAGAGTTTGTCAAATCACAGGCAAGAAAGCCATTGTGGGCAACAACGTGTCGCACTCCAAGCGTCGCACCAAGCGCAAATTCAATGTGAATCTCTTCAACAAGAAATTCTACTGGGTTGAAGAAGGCGCATGGATTGTGCTGACCATCTCCGCAGCCGGTCTCCGCACCATCAACAAGAAAGGCCTCGACGCTGCTATCAAAGAAGCCGCCAACAAGGGTTATTTAACTGAAATCAAATACTTAGACATTTAATAAGAAGATGGCAAAGAAAGCTAAAGGTAATCGCGTTCAGGTCATCCTCGAATGCACCGAACACAAGGCAAGCGGTATGCCCGGTACATCGCGTTACATCACCACCAAAAACCGCAAAAACACCACCGAGCGTCTGGAGTTGAAGAAATACAACCCCATTCTCAAACGAGTTACTGTTCACAAAGAAATTAAATAATTCTGTCTCATGGCAAAGAAAACCGTCGCAACTCTGCAAAAAGGCGAAGGCCGCACTTACAGCAAAGTGATCAAGGTCGTGAAGTCGGCCAAGACAGGTGCCTACACCTTTCAGGAACAAATGGTTCCCAACGACGCTGTAAAGGATATTCTCAAATAATATATCCGCATCAGCTTCCCCGCGGGCCGCTATGCCGGCTCCGCACCCCACATCCAAACAAGACGTTACTTTCCGTAAGTTAACATAAAGTCTAAATTCACCCCGCGTTCGCTTCCGGTCAACACACCGGGCGAGTAAGGGGTGAATATTGTTTTATCTTCCCCACACACACCAAACCCATTCGGCCATGAAACGCCACATCCTCGCGGCGATTGCCCTCATTGCAGCCTCACTGCTCATCGCAGCTCAACCACCGCTCAACGCTGACTCCGGACCGGAGAAAGTGCGCGGCACACACACCACCCTCGGGCGCCGCTACATATCCACTGACAGCGCCCTGACCATCATCGTGGCCGGAAAAAAACAATACTATGACCCATCCGACTCCATGACGCGCGACCGCGACATCCTCTCGCCCAAAAGCGTCAACATCCACCCTGACCGGCATAAGTTCTACGTCAACTCCCTCGAGGGCGCCCGCACCGTAGCCTACGACACCCGCACCTCGCGCAAACTCCGCACCATCCGCCACTCGTTCCGCAGCGCCGACTCGGCCCTCTTTGCCAAACCGTCGGGCCTGTATCGCTTCACCCATTACACCGACCGACCTGACCCGAACACTTTCACAGGCCGCCCCGTTGAAAGCACCTTCACCCACGGGGGCCGCTTCCTCTGGGTGCCATATTACCGCCGCTCATTTGACATCAACGCTCAGGACCCATCGGCTGTGGCCGTCATCGACACCCGCTCCGACTCCATAATCCGCGTTTTCGAGACCGGTCCGCTCCCTAAGATGATAGCCGCGTCGCCCGACGGCCGCCTGCTCGCCATCACTCACTGGGGCGACAACACCGTCGGACTGCTCGACATAGCATCGCCTCACCCCGCCGACTGGCACCACACCGCCTGCATAGCGGTTGACCACAAGCTCCGCCTTGATTTCAGCCTCACCGAACCGGTGGACCGCGACAACGGCAGCGGCAACGCTCTGCGAGGCACCGTCTTTACGCCCGACGGTCGGTTTCTGCTCGTGGGATGCATGGGAGGCACCGGAGGAATAGCCGTGATTGACCTCGCATCCATGAAATACGCAGGCAAACTCCGGGGCATGAAACCAAACATCCGCCACCTCGTCATTGACCACGGCTATCTCTATCTGAGCGCCAACCGCTCCGGCCATGTCCAGCGCATCCCGCTCAGCGACCTCTATGCCGCCATAGCATCCATGACAAATCAGTCAGCCACCATCACGTCATGGCAGACGGCCAAAGTTGACCCCGGCGCCCGCACCATAGTCCTCTCCCCCGACGGCCGCTATCTCTATGCCGCATGCAACGTCCGATCCACCATCGTCATCATCGACACCTCCACCATGCGCCGTATTGCCACCCTGCCGGCTGACTCCTATCCGGTCGGTCTCGACATTTCAGCCGACGGCAGCCATCTCTTTGTCACATCGCAGGGACGGAAAAACGCCACATTCGCAGGCAACTGCCTTACGATATACCGCATTATGCTTAACACACATTAACATATCAGTGCCGTTTTAATGCCCGACATTGAGGGTAATTTTGCAAGTGTAAAGATTCTCCAGTGTTTCACTTCATAAATCACCTTTAAGATCATGGCAACCTCATTCACCATCTCCCCCAGGGTTATCGACACCATCTCATCACTTCCCATTGATGACCGCGACGTGATCACCACCGCCCTTGCCCGCGAACTGATTCTCGGACAGGACGTCACCGCCTCGCTTTCGCCGATGCAAGCCATTGTCTATGCCATAGTCCGGTTTTACGTCAATCAGGATAACCAACGTGTTGTGTTGGAATGACTGCACGGGTGCGATAAATTGCGCCCGCATGGGATGATTCGCGACAATATTAATGGAATGGTGGGCGGTGAAATGGACACTGCCTGCCATAAATAATTCCCTACCATAAATAATTCCATGTGGGCGCAACTTATCGCGCCCCCTACAAGCCGATTGCCGCGCCCTCCGGGGATAAGGTGCAAGGCATAATGAACCCCTATTGCCGGGACGAATCGCATCGGCATACAATCAAAACACATAAATTTGCTTTATTTAATTCTTTTTAACATTTGGGGGGGTAAATCTGTGAAATTATGTTTACATTTGCACTGAAATCTGCACCTATCCGTAGGATGCGGACAAATCATTCATTTTCACTTACCTTGAAATTTAACAAAACAATTTTTCACACCTTAATAAATCAACCATTCTTTATGAAAAAAATCTTTACACTCTTAGCTGCCGTGTTCACCACCTGCTTCTTGGCCGATGCGCAGCAACAACCAGTCACCATGACTTGGAATCTGAGTAGCACTTCAGACCTCAATGCGACCATTTCCGGAGAGGGCGCCGATGCTGTAACAACCTCCGAAATTTTTCTTGGTAGCAATTTGTCCACTAATGGAAATCAAACTACCAATAATATAAAGGGCATAAAAATTAATAAAGGCTCTGCTTACCCTAAATCCGCACCATCGACCTCAGAAAATTATGTTCAGTTCCCATTTACGGTAAATGATGGAAAAGAATTTATCTTATCAAAAGTAACATTCTATGCAGGTAAAATGGGTAGTAACGAAAATCTCTCTGCAAACATATTCATGATGAATAATGCAAACGAGAAAGTTACAATTCAAAACGCTGTTGATCTAAAACGCAATAATACCGATAATGGATGGTATACCGAAGGAAATTATACCGGTTTTTCAGAATGGAAAACATTGGAAGGCAATAACGCTCTTACTTTCAACCTGTATAGTTCATCAGGAAAATACAAAAACGACGCATGGTTCTCAACCATTGTAATCGAAGGCTATATTCAGGATTCAGGCTTCGTTGATCAACGTGAAGAAGTAGAACTTGCATGGGATCCCGCAAGCATTTCTCTCAAAGTGCGTGACCCGTTCACTTCTCCAGTCCTCACAAAATCAGCTGATGTTCCTGTAACATTTGAATCAAGCAACAAAGCCGTAGCAACCGTTGACGAAAACGGTATTGTTTCACTTGTGGAAGGAGCAACTGGTACTGCCACAATCACAGCTATATTTCTCGGTGATGATAATTATCAGCCGGCAAATGCAGAATGTGCTATTAACGTTATCACCAATGTGACAGAAAACAATCTAGCACTTATGCCTATCACCCACAACCTTTTAGTTCAGAAACTCATCGAAACTAAGACCGCTACCAAAGCAGGAGATATTCTTGTAGACGACGATTTCATTAAAGTCACAGCTCCGTATGCTTCCAAAAAAGCCACTTACTCAACAACTGCATTTGGATATGAATTTAAAGACAACATCCAAGTGCGCACCGACTCAAATCCCTCGGATGAGGAACCTAACGGAAAAACTAAATCAGACTGTACTTCTCTCGTAATCGAAGCGAAAAAAGATGTTACTTTTGTAATGTATATGCGCCGTCAATCAGTGGAAGATACTTCCCTCAAAGAAACTTTTGATGACATTGAGAAAAATGAAATCACCATTAATCATTACTGGGGATTGAAGCCTAACGACGGAAAAGCCCTATATATTGCGGATCAGGCTGATATCACGACCAAACTGCCTCAGGAAGTTCTATTCGGAGAATGGGTGAGTGGATATAGCTATCTATCAGCAGCTGAAATCGTGAAACTCGAAGCCGGCCATACATACACCGCATGGGGTTACAATACTACCATCGCCCTTTTTGCAATCGGCTACGGTCCCAAGATGACCGACCCCTGGCACTTCAATTCAGTTGAAGGCTACACCTATAGTATGGGCGAAACAATCGCTCTCGGACACGTTGAAGGTCCGCAGTACATCTACTATACTCTTGACGGCGAAACAACTCCCGATCCTGCCAACGTTGAAGTAGCTCCTGCTGCCGCTCCTGCCCGAATTGCTGCCGCTACCGATGAGGACCACACCGGCAAGACCTATAATCTCGTTCAGCGTCCTCTTGTATATCAGGGTGGCGACGTAAACATCAAATATCTTGCCCATAAAGACGGATATGAACCCTCCGACATTCAGGAACTTAGCATAAAAGATGGCGGTGAAACTACCGGCATCGAGAACGTGGCTGTTGATTCACAGAACGCTCCCGTTGAGTTCTTCAATCTCCAGGGTGTTCGCGTTGAGAATCCCTCTGCCGGCATCTTCATCCGCCGTCAGGGTAACAACGTAAGCAAAGTTGTGATCAAATAATACTGAAACTCATACTAAGAGTTAATCGGAACGGGAGGTTAAATAATTATTCAAGGTATACAAGATTATGAGAAACTCTCGTCGTGAGACGACAAGAATCTGACAACCGTTCCGATTTTCTCAACCATTACGTGCGGTGGGGTCAAAATATGGCTCCACCGCCCTTTTATTCTGTCGGTCAGAAGGCGAATTTCGTGAAAATTTGGTGGGTTGGCCCGAATTGTGTAACTTTGTGGTCTAATATACATTGACTCAATCCAACGTTATCCGTTTATGGTTGCACTTTTCAAGAAAGGAGCCGATCTGTATTTCGCCGTCGAGACTGACCATCGTTTCGACCCGGCTGAGACCGAGAAGCTCGTATGGCTCTTTGACGGCGCAGAACCCGTCGAGGCCGACTCCGTGACAGGGAAATTCATCGGTCCGCGCAAGGAGATGATCACACCCTGGAGTACAAACGCAGTGGAAATTACCCAAAACATGGGACTAAAGGGAATCACCCGCATCGAGGAATTCCGCCTGACCAAAGACGCGGAACCCAAGTTTGACAAGATGCTCAACCGCCTTTATGACGGCATCGACGCCGAGGTGTTCACCACATCCATCACCCCCGCCCCGATAGTGTATATCGACGACATCAGCGAGTATAACCGCGCCGAGGGTCTGGCTCTCAGCGCCGAGGAGGAGGAGTATCTCCGCTCGCTCGCCAAACGTCTGGGCCGCCCGCTGACCGACAGCGAGGTGTTCGGCTTCTCGCAGGACAACAGCGAGCATTGCCGCCACAAGATCTTCAACGGATCGTTTGTGATTGACG
>CAZKNK010000040.1:442-21634 GCA_964554195.1 uncultured Staphylococcus sp. | reverse complement strand
GTTGGCAAACCACATTTCCTCGGTTTCGAGATACTGGGCTTCCATATTGAAGATGCCCGCGTGAGCTAAGAAGGCGGCAAAGCGGCCTTCATGATTTCCGGCAAGCCAGTAGGTTGAGAATCCTCCGTAGCTTGCTCCGGTGCAGCCCACACGTTTGCCGTCAATGGCGGGAGTGACAGATTTCACGAAGTCAATGGCGCTCAGATAATCCTTCATGTTCTGACCACCGTAGTCGCCTGAAATCTGTTCGTTCCATTCAGTGCCGAAGCCGGGGAGACCGCGGCGGTTAGGTGCTACGACAACATATCCGTTGGCTGCCATCAATGCGAGATTCCATCGGTAGCTCCAGAACTGGCTCACAGCCTGCTGCGGACCACCCTGACAATAGAGGATCGCCGGATATTCAGCCGTCTTGGTCGAATCGAAGTCAACGGGATAGAGTACCCATGCAGTCATTTCCTTTCCGTCAGTGGTGGGAACCATCACTTTACGCACCTCGGGCATCTTGACCGATGCAAGCAGCTCGGTGTTGACGTTTGAAATCTGCTTCACCTCACCCTCGGCTGTCACCACACAAACCTCGTTGGGGTAGAGCATTGAGTGGCGCAGAGTGATGAGTGCGCCGTCAGCTGCGGGAGCAAGTGCGGCGTAGTCACACTGTCCGTCGGCCACAACCTTGACTTCGCGGGTAGCGGTGTCAATACTGAAAATAGGTGTGACTCCATCTTTGGCTGCTATGAAATAGATCGACTTTCCGTCAGGATTCCATGCAATGGCGTCAGCTGTATAGTCCCAGTCAGCCGTCAGGTCGGTTTTCTGACCTGACTTCATGTCGAGAATAAAGATACGGTTTTTATCACTCTCATAGCCGTCATGTTCCATCGAGAGCCACGCAAGGGTGTTGCCGTCGGGCGAGAACACCGGACAGGTGTCATAACCCATCATGCCTTCGGTCAGATTAACGGTCTTACCGTCGGCAAGTGTGTAGAGATAGAGGTCGGAGTTGGTAGAGATGGCATAGTCAACACCTTTCTTCTTGCGCGAAACGTAGACAAGACCGCTTCCGTCCGGTGTCCATTCAAGCGACTCTATGCCGCCGAAAGGCTTCATCGGTGCTTCATACTCCTCGCCCTCCATGATGTCAACAATGTCGGTCAGTGACTTTCCGTCAAAGTTGGCGATGAAAGGGTGGGGGATTTCAGTCACCCACTCGTCCCAGTGCTTATACATGAGGTCATCTATAATACGCCCCGTGGCTTTGGGCAGGTCGGGATAGAGTTCCGAAGCTTCGTGAGAATACTTCACATTGCTGATTATAACCACTTTTTTCCCGTCGGGTGAGAACTTGAAGCCGTTGACACCCTTCTCCACGTTGCTCACGGCGTGGCGGTCAGAGCCGTCGGCATTCATCACCCAGAGCTGCTGAACTCCGTCAACAGGATATGTGAAGGCTATTTTCTTTCCGTCCTCAATAAACACTGCCCCTGACTCCGACGATTCGGTCCGGGTCAGACGTGTGATGTCCGAGCCGTCAAGCATCATCGAGTAGAGGTCGTTGTTGCTCTTGTTTAGCTCAACGCTTTCGTATGACACTCCGAATATCACCCGCTTGCCGTCAGGCGAGACGGCTACTTCCGATATTCTTCCGAGAGCTTCGAGGGCGTCGATCGAAAATACTTCTCCGGCCTGAGCTATGTAGGCCGGCTTGTCAATGATCTCGCCTTTTTCAGCGGACTGCTCCGAGCAGGAGGCAACCGCAGCCGCTGTCAGCGACAATGCCATGATGTTTTTTAGATTCATAGTTGATACTACACAAGTTCTCCCGACGGATTTTGCCCCGTTGCGGAGAACTTGCATTATAAGTGAGTTATTATTTAATGAGATACTGCGATGAAATCGACTCGTTTGAGTGAACGCGGCGGATAGTGTCGGCAAACAGTCGGGCCACTGACAGGATTGTGGCTTTCTTGCACGATTTGTTAAACGGAATCGAGTTGGTGAATATCATCTCTGTCAGCCCGCAGTTGTCAACCCGCTCCGAAGCCGGATCGCTCATGATGGCGTGGGAACAGAGGGCGCGAACCGACTTGGCTCCGTTGGCAATCATCAGATCAGCCGCTTTGGTGATAGTGCCGGCGGTGTCGACCATGTCATCGATCAGGATAACGTTCTTGTCCTTCACGTCGCCAATCACGGTCATGTTTGCAACCACATTGGCTTTGGCGCGCTGCTTGTGGCAGAGAACCAGAGGCACATTGAGATACTTGGCATAGCTGTTGGCGCGCTTTGCCCCTCCAACGTCAGGTGTGGCTATAACCAAATCATCGAGTCCGAGACTCTGTATGTAGGGGATGAATACCGATGAGCCATAGAGGTGGTCAACAGGTACATTGAAGAATCCCTGAATCTGATCGGCATGCAGGTCCATGGTGATCACACGGTCCACTCCGGCTGTCGAGAGCAGGTCGGCCACCAGTTTGGCGGCTATCGACACACGCGGTTTATCCTTGCGGTCCTGTCTTGCCCATCCGAAATAGGGCATAACCGCGATGATTGATTTGGCTGATGCGCGCTTGGCCGCGTCAATCATCAGGAGCAGCTCCATCAGATTATCTGTGTTTGGAAAGGTGGACTGTACGAGATATACCTCGCAGCCGCGGATTGATTCTTCAAACGATACTTCAAATTCGCCGTCGGCGAAATACTGTATGTTCATCTTACCCAACTGACAGCCGAGTTCCTTGCAGATTTCCTCGGCCATGTAACGCGATTTTGTGCCTGAAAACACCTTGATAGGCGCTAAATTTTCATTCATGATGTGAAAATGAAGAATTGTGGTATTAATTCGTGGTGCAAAGGTACTCAATTTTGTTGGATATTCCCTCCATTCTCCCCGAAAAAATTCTTCGGCATGATGCTAAACTTTTCAAATTTTGTGCATTATGAATTTTAGTTCCGTCCCGGGTGTTTCGTCCTCGCGTTCTATTGTGGTGTAGCCCTCTTTTGAGAGTGATATTGAGTGTTCTTTGCGTTGGAAGTCGAGGGGAAGGGTGATGACAAATTCACCAGTTGAGGGCGTTGTGGCCGAAAAACCGGCCACCTGCACGTTTACTCCCGGCAGTGGATTCATGTCATCATCATACACAGTTCCGCCGAAGTTTGCGAAAGAGTTGTCGCGCAACATGGTCAGGCATATATCTCGCTGTAATCCGAAGCCGGTGTCAATTACGGTGTCAATCGTGAAAAAAAACATCGCATCAACCTTCACCTTTATATCGGAGAATCGTTTGTAGCCCGGCAGGTATATGTCATGAGTCATCGGACAGTCAATGGAAGATGTGTATTCTCCTCCATTGACGTTAAGGGTAATATCACCCAACGTCGGCAAGTCGGATAATTCTGGATCAACGGTTACATTGACTTTCACCGGGATTGCAAATAGATATATCGCAATCAGTGCCATTACGGTTGCAACGGAGCCTGTGAGTATGCGGGTTCTCTTTTGCCGTTGATGTCGCTTCCAAAGGCTGTCGAATGACACGTTGAGCATCCGTGACACCACCCGAATCAAAGCCTTTTCCTTACCGACTTCGCCGAAATTGATTCCGAGCAGTTCCTTATCGGGATGCTTCACGAAATATTCGCGCAGATAGCCGGGAAACAGTTCTCGTTCGCTGAAGCCATCGGCGGGAATTATGATAGGGATAATCCTGTCAAGGCGTCCCATCTCAACAAACGCCTTTGCCTCGTCGCTGACCCATTGCGACGAGGCTGAGTCTTTGGAGCAGATGAGGATCAGATATTTGCTCTTCTCAAGATTTTTACGTAACTCATCGCCAAGAATCCCCGCGTTCAGGTCTGACTGGTCACGGAACACCGGTCTGAGATACCTGGTTTTAGCGTCGATCTCATTATAAATCTCTGTCGGCAACTTAAACCGTTCCAGTTCTTTTTGCAGCCACTTCGCCACCGCCATATCCCGATGACTGTAGCTGATGAAAGCGAAATTGTTATAGTTCTTCACCATGTGTAAGTTTATTAAAATGGTGATTGAATTCCTGATAGAAAATATTCTTGATTAAAAATGCTCCAATAATTATTGGTTCCCAAGAACTTTGTATAATTCTGAATCTGTCGGATAATCCGGGAAGTGATTTATGAGTTTTGAAAACGCAATTTTTGCTTCCTCAATGCGTCCATTGCCGTAAAGTATAATACATTCATATTCAAATAGCTTACGATTGTCGGGAGCTAATTCCTGCATTTTTCTTAAATAATTCAATCCCGCCTGATATTCTGAGGTAGTTCCCAGTGCCAAAAATCCGCGGTCAAGCGCATTAAAATATTCTTTTTTCGTCACCTTGTTTTCCAAAAATAACTCATCCCACATGGGTATTCCTTTGTTAAAATAATCTTTTCCAGCGGTAAGATTCCCTATCTTACAATTTAAAAAAGCGACATTTACATAGAGTTGTGACAAATCTTTCTTGTATATTGCGGGGTATTCAGCATACATTATCTGCATTGCATCTATAGCTTTATTATAGGATTTAACGGCAGATTCGGTCATCTTTATGTCAGAATATATTGTTCCTTGTGCTGCCAAAAGATTTGCACCTTTATATGGAAAATCACTACATGATTTAAGCGTTTGGTTAATCCTGTCACAAAGTCGGATACATTCCGTTGTATCTTGTTGAGAGGAATAAATTCGTCCTAAAAGTGAAATTGTTTCTCCATATCTGTCAGCAACTTGTTGAATAAAACACTTATTAAGTGTATTCTCATACAGGCTTACGGCATTTTCAAAGAAAGGTAACGCTTCTTTTGAACTCTCATCATTAAGGAAATATATCCTTCCATAATTATGATTGGCCGCCGCGAGAGAAATTGCATATTTTCGCGGATTCCTGTCATATAATGATTGGAGTTGTGAAAGTGTCTGCCGATAGTGTGAGAGAGCTTTCTCATAATCATTTTTATCAATAGCCACATTTCCTCTTCCTTGAGTTAGAATTGCAGTGGAATAAAGTATTTCTTCTCTCCCGTAGTCATCAAGTATATCCATATCTGACAGAATGTTCAATCCGTCCGATAATAACTGATCCGCTTTTTCATACTCCTTTATAGTTCGATATAATGATGCAAGATTATTAATACATTTGATTTTAGCTAAGTTGTTGTCTCCAAATTTATTGTGAAGATTTAAACATTCTTCAAAGTATTTGAGAGCATTTTTATAATCATTATTCCTCAAATAACCAAGACCAAGATTATTTAAAATGTTTTCTTTTCTATCTCTGATATAATTATCATCCTCGACAGCTGAATCGAGAGTATGAAGTGCTTTATTATAGTAATCTATGGCTTTATCAAGTTGTTGGAGTTGATTATAGGAATTTCCAATGTGTGTAAGAATCAGCTCTTTTAATTTAAGATCATTATCATCAAAATGAGTGCTAACATTGTTATACACATCTATCGCCTTGCTATATTCATTATATGTATTTAAAAATTTTACATAGTCTATGGCAATTTCAAGGTTGGATTTATCCTTGTCTAATATGTTCTGATAGATCTTATCAATTTTATTCAGATTGTCTTCACCTCCGGCTAAGTTCAGTGTCGCTATTTGATGTTTGATTGATGATAGCAGTTGATTACGGTTTTGCTCCGCATCCAATTTTAGGCTGTCTAATTGGTTTATTGCAACCGTTAATCGGTTAATGTTTTCAACTTCAGTCGTATATTTTTCTACATAGTTTTGTTCTTCATATTTGGCAATCGCTTCCTCAATGCGGCCTTCCTGTACGAGAGCTATTATTTCCTGCTCAACTGCGGAGAGTTCTGACAAATCAATACGGGAGAAGCGGTCAACATAGTTGTCAAGATTGTCAAGCTGTTTTTCGTAATTTTCCCTTAATTCGAATAGTTGTTGCTGATATTCCGCCTCCTTGATCTTCCCCTCTTTTTTTAATTGGGCAAGCGAAGCTTCCTCTTTTTTTAGTTGTCTCGCATAACTCTCTGATGACACCTTTTCATAATTATCCCTTATTTTCTTAAATTTTTCCGACTTACACATCACAATGATAAATGGGTCTTTCGGATTGAGGTTCCACTGCTCTATGGCCTCTTTATTGAATAGCTCGTAACCTAATTTCTCGATACGACGCACATTAATTTTTTCACCCGGTTTGAGTGTCAGGAAACTTAGTGCAAAATCTCCATTTTTGTTGGAAACGGTGCTGCTTGCAGAGCGGACATTGAGTTCTACACCGGGCAACGGTGTCTTTTTGTTTTTTTCGTTGTATTCTTTGACGAAACCATGCTGAACAGTCTGCGCAAACGCGCAGACTGTTGCAGATAGAATTAAAAAACAGGCTAATATGATGCGCATTGGTTTTTAGTTTAGCGGGGCGCCGCAGTTGGAGCAGAAGCGGCTGCCGGGGGTGACGTGTGCGCCGCAGCTGGTGCAGAATTTGGTGGCGGTGGACATTGAGCTGTTGTAGGAGTTGAAACTGCTTTCGGAAGTATAGCCTGAATTTTGCGCTATGACGGCTTGGGCCGATGCCAAAGCCTTGTCGTCGAGTTTCGACTGCTGCACGAGTCCCCAGATCTGAGTGAGTAATACGGGCCATGTGATAAACATGGATATGAGTGTCGGGATGGCCTGCTGGCCGAAGATTCCCACACCGGCATCAAATTCTATGCTGTTTCCTTGAGGAAGCAGGGTCACTTTCAGTGCGGTTTTCATACCGATTACGGCCTTAAACATTCCGCCCTTTGTGATAGAAATATCTATGCCCCCGGTGATTAGATTGTCGCGGCTGATTTCGAATCCTTCGGCTGCAAAGTCGGAGCAGATTCTGTCGGCAATGGCCGGAATTAGCGACGGATTGGCATAAAGTGTGGTTTTAGTATTGAAAAGTCCCATTATTTTCTGATGTCTTGAAGTTGATAATTCTGATAAACCGCCATAAGAACGCTAAGTTCGGAGATTGCTTTGAGGATGGCGGTCTGTTGCTCGGGGGTGCAAATCTCCTGTAGGTGCCGCAGCGAGGCAATGGTAGCTTCGGTCTGGGCTTTCAGTTCTTCATCGGTCACGATGCCATCCTCCATGATTTTGTTGTAGGAGGGATGATTACTGACAATATCAGCGATATTCAGCATCCCGTTTTTGTCAAATAGTGTCTGCATAGTGTTTGGGTCGGTTGCTATTATTGATGAATTTAGTTTGAGTGATTATTTCAGTTTTGTGCCGCAGTGCCGGCAGAATTGCCATGACGGATCGACGGGTTGATGACAATTCGGACAGCCTCCCTCAGGCAAGGCTTTGGAAGAGCCGATGATCTGTTGATATTGCTGTGAACGCCCCCAGTTTAGAATCTCGCGCACACGCACGGCGGCAAACGGATGGTCTGTTTCCATGATGGCAAGGGTCTGGAGGGTCTTGTTCCATACGCCGTCTGTACGTATCGACTCATAGATGTCGGCTTGATGCGCCCATTCGTCCAGATTGACTTTCTCGGTGATTGATTTCGGGCCGCCGGCCAGTCTGACCATAACCCGCGCCACTGTCTCGGGATCGGTGACAATGGCTCCGGCGCGGTCACAGGTCAGCTCGCTCTTGCGCTCCCAGTAGAGCAGTGCATACTTGATGGGAGCCGTCAGCATGCCGAGCAGTCCGAAGGCATCCGCTCCTGAAATGAGTAGCCGGGCCATGTTGTGATATAACACGTGGCGGCATAATATGTGTCCGCACTCATGTCCGATCACGGCGTCAAGCTCATCCTCCGACATCATCTCTACAAGTCCCGACGTGACGGTGACGAATATCTTTGTGTCACCGAAGGTGTAGGCGTTGGGCATCGGGTTCATTTCCAGATAAAATTCCGGCTCGGCTATCCCGAGTTTGCGGCATATAGGCGGCAGTCGGTGATATAGCTCCGGTAATTGTTTTTCTGACAGACGGATGGCTTTGGCCATGTTCATGCCGTAAAGAAGTTTCTCATAGCCGAGTTCATAGAACTTTTTGACTAAGGTGGGAAACCCCGGGATGCTTTCGAGTTGCCGGAGTGCGGCGGCATCCTCGGGGTGGATGAAGTCTGAAGGTTTCATTGTGTATTTTTACTGATTTGTCGGATTATTCGGTGGCTGTAAATCATGAAGCCGGTTGCTTCGGGGCCGTGGGGCGGAAGGGGGTGATGTCGGCGTGATTGATTTTCCAGACAACGGCATCGTTGGGCTGAACAGTGACGTCAAACGTCTCACCCGACACGAGTTTCTTAATGTCTGTGTCGCCGGTGAGCAGTTCGGTTGCGCGTGATTCACCTTGCGGGATGTTGAGATACTCGAAAGCGTGAAGCGGAATGTTGATTTTAAGGTCGGCGCGTTCCGCTCCGAAGTTGGCTGCTATTACGAGTGTTTCTCCGTTATATGAACGGATAAATACATAATGCCGGTGAGGATTGAGTGTCGGGTTCTGATAGTTGACATACATCAGATCAAAGAATCGGCCCGACGCTATGGCTTGTTCAGAATTCAGCATGTTGAGAATCTTCGCATATCGGTTGCGAAGCCGCTTTTCGGCCGGTGTGAGCAGTGAGCCGTCAGGCTTGCCGGAGTTATACCATCGCCGTAGGGTAGGTACGCTCCAGTAGTCAAATATCGTGGTGCGTCCGTCCTCTCCGCTATATCCTTCGGCATCAGCTGCCTTCTCACCGAGTTCCTGACCGGCATATATCATCATCGGGCCGGTTGAAATCATCGAGCTGACCACGAGCGAGGGCCATACGGCATTGGCGTCGCCCGCATAGAAGCGTGATGCAAAGCGCTGCTCATCATGGTTTTCAAGGAAGTTGAGCAGGTGAGGTCCGAGTCCGTCCACCCGCTGCCATGCGCTTGTGATCATAGCGGCGGAAAAGTTGTTACACTGGATTCCGCGGAGCGTGTCATAGAGATTTACCTTATCATACAGATAGTCAAATCCCGCACGGAATATGAAGTCGCGGTAGATGTTTGTGTCATAAAGCTCTGCAATGAACTTCACCTCCGGATAGCGGTCCTTGACATTCGGAATGGCCCATTCCCAGAATTCCACAGGCACCATGTGGGCCATGTCGCAGCGGAAACCGTCAACACCTTTCGACGCCCAGAAGCGGAGGATGTTGAGCATCTTGAACCATGTGGATGGGATGGGATGGAAGTGACGCGAACCGTCGCCGTAGTCAAGTCCGTAGTTGAGCTTAACCGTGTCATACCAGTTGTTTACACCCGGAAATGCCGTGAAGCAGTCGTCGCCGGTGGCTTTGGCCGGAAACTCCACGTATGCATTTTTTCCGGCACCGAGGTCAACGTATGGAGCAAAGAGCTGACGTGTGATATAATAATAATTATTGTCGTGGCCGAAAAAGAGGTTCGGATTGTCATCCTCACCTAAGTCACGTATTCCTGACGGTCGGGCATCGGAGTGATAAGCGCGGGCCGTATGGTTGGGAACGAAATCTATTATCACTTTCATGCCTGCCTCATGAGTGCGCTCCACGAGCTGCTCGAATTCTTTCATTCGTTCAGTTACGTTTTCAGCCAGGTCAGGGTCAACGTCATAGTAGTCCTTTATGGCGTAGGGTGAGCCGGCCTGACCTTTGACCACGTGGGGGTTGTCAGGTTTGATGCCGAAAGCTGAGTAGTCGGTCTTGGTGGCGTGTTCTATGATGCCGGTGTACCAGACGTGGGTCACTCCCAGTTCGCGTATCGAGTCGAGCAGGGTAGAGGTGATGCGGTTGAATTTACCGACGCCGTTGGTGCTGACATCTCCGTCAGGCACACAGGTGGGATTATCGTTGGTGAATAGTCGGGGAAAGAGTTGGTAAATTACGGGTTTCCGGTTCATGGATTGTTTGATTTGGCGGTTTTAGTTTTTAGGGGCTTTGAAACCGACGTTGAGCAGTTCGCGCATGGTGGTTTCATATCCGATGCGGAATATTCGGTTAATCTGGTCAAGGTTAAACACCTTGTAGGTGGCAATGTCATCAAGCGATATTGCCAGGTCGCACAGGGCCATGTCATACACGGCATTGGCTTTGGCCATAAGGTCGTAGGTGCGCTGGGCTATATCCATCATTGACAGAGCGTGACCACGGTTCGGAACCGGGCTACAGTTGACTCCGATCACGTATTTACATTTGTCGCGGAGCGCCCAAGCGGGAAGATTGTGAAGCACCCCTCCGTCAACGTAGGTGCGCCCGTCTATTTTCACAGGCTTGAACACTATCGGAATCGAACATGACGCCGTCACTCTCTCGGCTATCTCGCCGCTGTCAAAGGCAACCGGGATACCGTTGTCAATATCGGTGGCGCATATCAAAGCCGGCAGCGGCAACTCCTCTATCAGCTTATGATGCAGGTTTTCACGGATAAATTTCGTGAAACCGTCCATCGAGAAGAATCCTCCCGACGGTATTCGCATCTCGGCAAAATCTGTAAACTTCGCGTCGCCGAATATTGAGAGAATCTCCTCCGGACGAAGCCCCGACGCATATAGGGCCGTCACTACTGAGCCTGCACTCACCCCCGCTATGATGTCGGGTTTGATTCCCATTTCCTCAAACGCCTTCAGGGCGCCGGCATGTGCAAATCCGCGTGCGCCTCCGCCGCTGAGTGCTATCCCTATCTTGTAGGGTTTGGTGTTGTAATTGAATACGTTTAACATACTTCTGCAAAAGTAATAATATTAGTTGGATTTTTCTCTATCGGATAAGCGGTCAGGGGATTTTATAGAATATTAAATAATGTAATGAAGTGTTAAAATTACTTGTTGCCCCCAAGTTCATCACTTATCCTGCGCCGATGGTTGCGGAAAAATGAGTAATTTAGCACCTTGAATCGTCTGTCCGAAGAGGACGGATGCAATTTTACAAACAGAATTTCCAATGGAAAAAGAAAATAAAATAAAGGTGGGAATTACCCACGGCGACATCAATTCTATCAGTTATGAGGTGATTCTCAAAGCTTTGGAGGATGTCAGAATGTTGGAGCTGTGTGACATTGTGGTCTATGGCTCCGCCAAGTTGGCTTCGGCTCATCGCAAGATAATGAATCTTCCCGAAGTGAAGTTCAACACCATCCGCTCGATGGATGATCTCCGTCAGGATACCTATAACATTATTAATGTGGTGCCGGAGGATACCCGTCTCGACATAGGTCAGTCAACCGAGGTGGCCGGTCAGGCTGCTTTTGCAGCTCTTGAGCGTGCCGTAGCCGACCTGTCGGCTGGTGAGATTGATGTTCTTGTGACGGCTCCGATCAACAAGCAGAACATTCACTCCGAAACATTCTCTTTCCCCGGCCATACGGAGTATCTCGAGGCTTCACTCGGTAAGAAGGGTGACGCTCTTATGGTCATGGCTTCGGAGAATCTCAAGGTGGCTCTCGTCACCATCCACCTGCCCATTGAGCAGGTTGCATCGTCTGTCACGAGCGAGAAGGTGGAGGAGCGCATCATTGCTTTTGAACACTCGCTCAAGGCCGATTTCGGTTTCCATCGTCCCCGCATCGCCGTCCTTTCGCTTGACCCCCATGTGGGCGACAGCGGTGTGATTGGCAAGGCTGACGACGAGATTGTCCGCCCGGCCATTGAAGCCGCCCGGAACAAAAAAGTGCTTTGTTTTGGTCCCTATCCGGCCGACGGTTTCTTCGGCAGCGGAGCCTACCGTCGTTTCGACGGAGTTCTGGCCATGTATCATGACCAGGGACTCACACCATTCAAGCTCATTGCCGGAGAGTCGGGCATCAACTTCACTGCCGGACTTCCCTTTGTCCGCACCTCACCTGACCACGGGACGGCCTACGATATTGCCGGTAAAGGTGTGGCCGACGAAAACTCGCTCCGTGCGGCCATCTACTCCGCCGTCGACATTTTCCGCAACCGCCGCCGTCATGCCGAGGCTGTGGCTAATCCTCTTAAAAAACAGTCGTTTGACCGTGGCAGCGACAAACTCCCTCAGGAATCAAAAGAATCATGAATTATGCTATAATCGCCGCCGGCGAAGGCTCGCGGCTCGTCAGCGAGGGTGTGGCTTTCCCTAAGCCGCTTGTTCCCCTTAACGGTGTCCCGATGATTGGTCGGCTCATCGACATTTTCATGCACACGGAGCCTGACAGCCTCAGTGTGATAGTCAACGAACAGATGACTCAGGTGCGCGAATATCTTGAATCGCTCACTCTGCCGGTGCCTCTCAATCTTGTTGTGAAGTCCACCCCGAGTTCCATGCACAGTTTCTTTGAGTTGTGCAGCGTCATTCCTTCCGGTAAGTTTTGTCTGACTACCGTAGACACCATTTTCCGTGCCGATGATTTCGAACGTTACATCAAGGCTTTCATTGCCGATGAAAAAGCTGACGGCTACATGGCTGTCACACCATTTATCGACGACGAGAAGCCGCTCTATGTGGCCACTGATGACCGGATGAACATCACCGGCTTCCTTGACCGCAAGGAACCCGGCGTGAAATATGTTTCGGGCGGAATCTACGGACTCACCGCTCCGGCCATCCGTGTTCTTGCCGATTGCATGGCCCAGGGGGTGTCAAGAATGAGAAACTATCAGCGGGCGCTTGTTGATGCCGGTTTGAATCTCAAGGCATTCGCCATTGACAAGATCATCGACGTAGACCACGCCGGTGACATCGCAACCGCCGAGAGCTTTATCTGATTAATCATAACAATTCATCATAACTCACGACGTTTATGTCAGAAATAAAAATTGCCGGCATAATGAGAGCCGGCGCATATTCGCCAAACCATATAGGCAACGATGCCGCTATTTTCAACATCACCGCCGAGCAGCTCCGCAAACGCGGATGTGAGGTGAAGATCTATTCCGAGGAGCAGCTGTGTGGTGGAATGGTGACCGAGCGCATAATTGTCAATATGTGCCGCGAGCAGCGGTCAATCCGTATTCTTCAGCAGAAAGAGGACGACGGTTGTCTCGTCATAAATTCGGGCTACGGAATTGAAAACTGCACTCGCGAGCGCATGACCCGGATTCTTTTGGGCAGCAACATCCCTTATCCAGAAAGTCTGATGGTCAACACCAACGAGATGGTCACGGAGGCCCTCCGTAATGCCGGTTTCACCCGCTGCTGGATCAAGAGGGGCGACTTTCATGCCATGCACAAGGAGGACGTCAGCTATGTCCGCCATCCCGAGGAAGCTCAGGAGGTACTTCAGGAATATTTCCTCCGCGGCATCAACCGCGCTGTCATCAACCGTCACCTCGAAGGCGACCTGATTAAATTCTACGGTGTGGCCGGAACGCAGTTTTTCTACTGGTTCTATCCCTTTGACGAGGGCCACAGCAAGTATGGCCACGAGGCCATCAACGGCAAGGCACGCGGCATTGCATTTGACAAGGATTACCTCATAGACATGTGCCACAAGGCTGCTGAAGCTCTCGATGTGGTCATCTATGGCGGTGACTGTATCGTTTCACCAGAAGGTGAAATCCGCATTATTGATTTCAACGACTGGCCAAGTTTCGCTCCCTGCCGCAACGAAGCTGCCCCGTATATTGCTAAAGCAATTCTGAGTGCAATTAAGAACCGCTGATTTTTATGGAAGGAGAATCATCAAACTCATCATCTTATCGCGACTCACTCAAGTCGATGGACACCGAGGAGCATATCGACCTCGCTTTTTACAGACCTATCGGTTACATGTGGGCCTGTCTGGCAAAGAAACTTGGCGTGACTCCAAACGCCATCACCATCGCCTCGATTTTTCTCGGCATAGGTGCCGGTGTCGCATTCTATTTTCCGGAACTTTGGATCAACATTATCGGTATGCTTCTGTTGGTCTGGGCCAACTCTTTTGACAGTGCCGACGGTCAGTTGGCTCGAATGACGAAGCAGTATTCCCGTCTTGGACGTATCCTCGACGGTCTTAGCGGCGATATTTGGTTTGCGACAATCTATGTTGCCATCTGCCTGCGTGAGAACATGACATCTGACTTCTTCATGGCCCACACGTGGCTCATCTGGGTCATTGCTGTTGTCACCGGTCTGTGCCACGCCAAGCAAGCGGCTATGGCCGACTATTACCGTCAGTTTCACCTATATTTCCTTAAAGGTAAGGAGGGTAGCGAACTTGACAATGCTGCCGATCTTAAGCGTCAGCTTGATTCTGAAGCTGGTGGTGCCGGTTTCTGGAAGCGGCTCACAATGGTCACATATTATAATTATACCCGTCAGCAGGAAGCCACTGCTCCCGCCATGCAGCAGCTAAGGGCTGAACTCCGGCGTCGTTTCCCCGACGGCGATATTCCGTCATCGTTCCGCGAGGCTTTCCGCAAGGCATCCTTGCCGCTGATGAAATATACCAATATCCTGTCGTTCAACTGGCGCTGTATCGCCCTTTTCGTTGCGCTTTTTGCCCGTATGCCGTGGCTTTATTTTGCGTTTGAACTTACAGTGCTTAACGGCCTGCTTGTCTATATGGTGCTTCGCCATGAGAAGATATGCCGCCGGTTTATAAATGAACTTGAAAATGGAAAATACTGATATTAAGGGAATAATCTTTGACTACGGTGGCACCATTGACAGCCGCGGAGTGCATTGGAGCGAGGTTATATATGATGGCTACCTCAATGCCGGAGCCGGCGTTGACAAGCCTGATTTCCGTGAAGCATACGTGTTTGCCGAGCGCGAGTTGGCCCGTGTGCGCCACATCCTTCCTCATCATAATTTCCATGACCTGCTTCTGATCAAGATGCGCCTTGAACTTGGCTGGCTTTCCGAGCGTGGCTTGGTGGCGGAGGATAGGGTAGAGGAGTTGGCACGTGTGATTGCCCGCTATTGCTACGATGCCGCCCGTTCGAGCATTGAGGAGGCCCGTCCTGTCCTTGAATATCTTCACGCCCGTTATCCGATGGTGCTTGTGTCTAATTTTTATGGCAACGTTTCAGCTGTGCTTGAAGATTTTGACCTGAAAAAGTATTTTGAGGACATAATCGAGAGTGCGGTTGTGGGAGTGCGTAAGCCTGACCCTGCCATTTTTCAGCTTGGAGTTGATGCGCTCGGTCTGAAACCGGAGCAGGTGATGGTGGTAGGTGACAGTTTCCGCAAGGACATTCAGCCCGCTCTGTCATTAGGATGCCGTGTGGCATGGCTCAAGGGCAAAGGGTGGACGGCTGATGAGGATGCGGTCACCCATCCGTCGCAGATTTCTTCGCTCTCCGACCTGATTGAAATTCTTAAATAATCCGTCCGGATGTCACAGTCAAAATACACCGGTCTGAGTGAGGCTGAAGTCATTAAGTCGCGTCAGCTTTATGGCTCCAACCTGCTCACCCCTCCCAAACCAATTCCGTTTTGGAAGCAGTTATTGGCCAAATTCCGTGATCCGCTGATTATCATTCTGCTTTTCGCTGGGGTGATGTCGGTCGGCATTTCGATATATGAATACACGTGTCTGGGCGAGGGAGCAGGTGTGTTTTTCGAGCCGGCGGGCATCTTTATGGCCATCTTTCTTGCCACGGTACTTGCCTTCGTGTTTGAGGTGAAGGCTGAGAAGGAATTTGCTATTCTCAACAAGGTAAATGACGATGAACCGGTGCAGGTCTACCGCTCCGGGCAGCTTGTCATGATTCCTCGGCGTGACGTGGTGACGGGTGATATTGTGGTGCTGTCGACCGGTCAGGAAATTCCGGCTGACGGTGATCTTCTTGAATCGGTGTCGCTCAGCGTCGACGAGTCCTCTCTGACCGGCGAACCGATATGCCGCAAATCGGCTGATCCGGCCGACGCCGATCCTGAGGCCACATATCCCACCGGCCATGTGTTGCGAGGGACAAAGGTGATGGAGGGACACGGTGTGTTTCGGGTGACCTCTGTCGGTGACATGACTGAAAACGGCAAGGTTTTCGAGGCCGTGCATATCGACGACAATATCATCACTCCGCTTGACCGTCAGCTTAGCCGGTTGAGCAAGTTCATCACCCGTGCGAGCTATATCATCGCCGTCGGTATCATAGTTGGGCGCGTGATTATGTATTTCCATGACGCTGACCCGGTCCGCGAGGCCACCGGATTTGTCGCGGTGGATTTCATCACCTATATGCTCCAGACATTCATGATAGCCGTAGCATTGGTTGTGGTTTCGGTGCCGGAAGGTTTGCCTATGGCCGTGACTCTATCGCTGGCCTACAGTATGCGGCGCCTTCTCAAATCAAATAATCTCGTCCGCAAGCTTCATGCCTGTGAAACTATGGGTGCCACTACGGTAATATGCACTGATAAAACAGGCACTCTGACCAAAAACTGCATGACTGTCTATGATGTCAGTCTGTTTCTCAAATCTGATGATAAGGCTGAATTAGCTTTGATTGACGAGGGTATTGCCGTGAACTCCACTGCTGAACTCGGAGCGGATGATGACGGGAATGTAAAGCCTATGGGAAATCCCACCGAAGGGGCGCTTCTTCTGTGGCTCCGTCAGCGTGGAGTGGACTATGAGAAGCTCAAGAGGGCTGCCGAGGTTGTGGCTGAGCTTCCGTTCTCTACAGAGCGCAAGTATATGGCCACCATTGTCGACAGTGCTTCGGGCCGAAGGATTCTGTATGTCAAGGGCGCTCCCGAGATTGTCTACGGACTTTGCAGGAAATCTGACGGTGTCGCTGATGCGGAAGTGGAGCGGATTTTGCTCGATTACCAGGATCAGGGCATGCGCACTCTCGGTTTTGCCTATGCTGTGTTGAAGCCTGATGAGGTGCCTGATCTTTCGGTCGGAATTCCGCCACTCACATTCATCGGAATCGCTGCAATTTCCGATCCTGTCAGGGAGGATGTCCCTGATGCGATAAAGGAGTGTATCAGTGCCGGAATTGAAATCAAGATTGTTACGGGAGATACACCTGCCACAGCCCGTGAGATCGGTAGGCAGATCGGACTCTGGTTGCCTTCTGACGGAGATGAGAATATCATAACCGGACCTGAGTTCGCGGCTTTGAGCGATGATGAGCTTCTGCGTCGGGTTGGTAAAATCAAGATTATTGCCCGCGCCCGTCCCGGAGATAAGAAGCGTCTTGTCGAGGCTCTGCGCAAGCTTGACGAGGTGGTGGCCGTCACAGGCGACGGCACGAATGATGCTCCCGCTCTCAAGGCCGCTCACGTTGGGCTTTCGATGGGCGACGGTACTTCCGTAGCTAAGGAGGCGTCGGATATTACTATCATTGACAATTCTTTCTCATCCATCGGCAAGGCCGTGCAGTGGGGGCGTTCGCTTTATATCAATCTTCAGCGGTTTATAGGCTATCAGCTTACTGTCAATGTGGTGGCTTGTCTTGTTGTTCTCGTCAGCTCTTATATGGGAACCGAGTCACCTCTGACCGTGACGCAGATGCTTTGGGTGAACCTTATCATGGACACTTTCGCTGCTCTCGCGCTCTCTACTCTCCCTCCTGACCCGGGTGTTATGTCGCGTAAGCCTCGGTCAAGGAGTGCGTTTATTATCACTCCGGCTTTGTGGCGCAATATTCTTGGCGCGGGGCTGCTGTTTTTTGGGATTCTTGTATGGCTGATTTACGTTTTTGAGCGGGTCGATATCACATCGCTCACCCAGCTTTGGTCATGCCGGCTTGGTCCGGAGGAGTCATTGACCCCCTACGAGCTTACTTTGATTTTCACTATATTCGTGATGCTTCAGTTCTGGAACATTTTCAATGCCCGCGCCTATGACACCGGTCGGTCGGCTTTTCATTTTAAGGGATGCGGGGAGTTTCTGATGGTTGCTGCGGCGATTCTCGTCGGACAGATTCTGATCGTAAACTTCGGGGGCCGATTTTTCAACACGGTTCCGCTCCGGTTATCTGACTGGGTCATCATTCTTGCTGTTACTTCACCGGTTCTGTGGGTTGGAGAACTTTACAGGATTCTTCGCCGGAGAATTGTCGCCTGAGGGTGACGGACCATCTTTTTTAGCGAAAATTAGAAAAACAGGATATTTTTAAATATTTTTTGTAAAAAGTTAGGCTAAGTTAAAAAAAAGTTATATCTTTGAACTTGAATTTCAGGTGATTTCAGACCAAAAGGGGTGACTGGGAGGTCGGAATTCACTCAATTAAAAATGTAAAATATCTAATTATCAACTATTTATCAAAACAAGAATTATGAACAAAAGTGCAATCTTAGGACTGGTATGCGCTGCATTCGTCAGCCAGCCTGTTTTGGCTCAGTCCGCTCAGGAGGTTACCTATGTTGAAGATGCAGCTCAGGGCTACACTTTCAACCGTTTCAAGGACAACTGGTTCATTTCTGCTGAAGGTGGCGTAAACCTTTTCTTCTCAAGCCATGACAGCAAGATGGACCTCACTGACCGTCTCGCTCCTAATGCTTCTCTTTGGGTTGGCAAGTGGTTCTCACCCATCATTGGCGCCCGCTTAGGTGTAAACTTCACCCAGATCAAGAGCCTCACTCCTAACGCAGGTGATCCCGGTGTACTCCGTGGCGATATGGTTGAAGGTTTCTACAAGCAGAAACGTAATTTATTTGCTCCCTCTGTTGACGTTATGTTGAACCTCACCAACTGGTGGTGTGGCTATCGTCCCGGTCGCGTTTACAACGCTGTCCTCTATGGTGGAGGTGGTGTAGTTCTTCCTTACTATCCTAAATATGACAAAGCCGGCAACCGCGACGGTTGGGAACAGAACGAAAAGCAGCTCACCGCTCACGCAGGTCTTATCAACAACTTCAATGTTTCAAAGCACTGCGCTCTCTACCTTGACCTTCGTTATGCCGTTTACAACGAACCTTCTAACGAAAAGGGCGCTCACCACACTCTGAACAATGACTTCCAGGCCTATATCGGTTTCACCTACAATTTCAACAAGACCACTTGGGCTGCTCCCGTTGTTCCCGTTTGTCCTCCCGCTCAGAACTGCGACGCAGTTGAAGCTCGCCTCCAGGCTGCCAACGCCCGCATCTCTGACCTCGAGCGTCAGCTCAAGGATTGTCTTTCTCGCCCCGTTGAGGTGAAGGAAGTTAAGGCTGAAGGTCCTCTGACTACTATCTACTATGTTATCAACGGTACCCGTCTTTCTCGCGTTGACCGCAAGGTCCTCGGCGCTGTTGCTGAAGTGATGAAGGCTAATCCCGATAAGAAATATGAAGTTACCGGTTGGGCCGACAACTACACCGGAACCGCTGCCGTTAACGACCGCATCCGCGAAGCTCGTGCTAAGGGTGTTGAAAAGGTTCTCCTCGGCTATGGCGTTAACCCCGCTCAGCTCGTTGTTAACACTAACAATGACAACCTCAACGACATGGGTGAGAAGTATGTTGCTCTCGACCGCGCCGTTACAATCAAGGTTGCTGAATAATCCTGTCACTTAAGGATTTTCAAATTAATAATCTCCGCTTCCGGGCGTTTCCGGAGGCGGAGTTAATTTTTACTTTCATCCGTTCAAGGCATGGATATTAAAGAGGAAGTTAAGGCCGGCCGCAAGGTGACCCTTGTGGGAATGTGGTCAAACATCATCCTGGCAGTTTTAAAGGTTTTGGCAGGTATCTATGGACGTTCGTCAGCCATGATTGCTGATGGTGTCCACTCGCTCTCTGATCTGTTGAGTGATGTGGTGGTGCTTGTTGTTATAGGTGCATCGCGTAAGAAGGAGGATGATGATCACTCCTACGGTCACGGTAAAATCGAAACTCTTGCATCGCTTGCCATCGCAATTCTTCTTGCCGGAGTGGCAGTCGGCATTTTCATTGACGGATTTGAGCGGGTCATCGCGTCGGTCAACGGAGCCGAGATTCCCCGCCCCGGAGTGATTGCTCTTGTCATGGGCTTGGTTTCCATTGCCGTGAAGGAGTGGCTTTTTCATTATACACGCCGGGTCGGCATCCGCATCTCGTCCGAGGCAATGATTGCAAATGCCTGGCATCACCGCTCTGATGCTTTCTCGTCCTTTGCCACCATTGCCGGTATTGCCGGTGCCATGTTCCTCGGAGAGAAGTGGCGTATTCTCGATCCGTTGGCTGCTATGGTAGTGAGTGTGCTTATCATGGTGATGTCATGGAAACTTGCATCAGGGGCTGTCCGTGAACTGCTTGAGGAATCGCTCCCGGCTGAAATCACTGAGAAGATGAAGCAGATAATCTCATCCACTCCTGGTGTGAAGTCTTTTCATCGGTTCCGCTCACGCAAAAACGGCAGTCTGATGATTATTGATGTCCATGTCAAGGCTGATCCTGACATTTCGCTCGCTAAGTCTCACGATATAGCATCGGATGTGGAGCAGCGTCTGCGCGACGCTTTCGGTCGTGTTCTTGTCAACGTCCACATGGAGCCATATTATCCTGGCCGAGAATCATAATCTTTCCTTAGACGTTCATTTGACATTTTTACTTACTTTTCATTCATCCTCCGGTTTTATCGCAGTGTAGAGTGCTTCGGTCGATGTAATTTTGTCACAACGGAGTGGAGAGCCACCCGACTGTGATTTAACTTTACTGACCGAAAGCAATCTGATGATATGAAAAGCAAGCTGATATGAATAGTCAAGCCGGTGATTGATAATGCTCCCGGTATAAACTTGGTTAATAAAGAAGGTGAGTCCTGTTATAGGCTCACCTTCTTATAGTGGGATGATTGTTACGGATTATTTGTCGCCGCGGATTGCTGCGATTCCGGGAAGAACTTTGCCTTCGATAGCTTCAAGAAGTGCGCCGCCACCGGTAGAAACGTACGATACCTTGTCGGCAAGACCGAACTTGTTGACGCAGGCCACTGAGTCACCACCGCCTACAAGTGAGAATGCACCCTTTTCGGTTGCCTCAACAATAGCGTCGGCAATGGCACGTGAACCACCTGTAAATGTATCGAATTCAAACACACCTGCGGGGCCGTTCCAGAGGATTGTCTTGGCGTCCTTGATTGCATTGGCAAAAGCTTTGCGTGATTCAGGTCCGGCATCCATGCCTTCCCAGCCGTCGGGAATTTCCATTACGGAAACAACCTGGGTGTTGCAGTCATTTGAGAAGTCGTCACCGGCCACACAGTCTGTGGCAAGAACCAGGTTCACACCTTTGGCTTTGGCTTTTTCGATGATGTCGAGGGCGAGGTCGAGTTTGTCGTTCTCGCAGATTGATTTGCCGATATGGCCGCCGAGTGCTTTGGCAAAGGTGTAGGTCGTACCGC
>CAZKNK010000040.1:0-432 GCA_964554195.1 uncultured Staphylococcus sp. | reverse complement strand
GCAGAGAATCAGGTTGTCAACCTTGTCCGTGAGGTTCTCGATGATACCGATTCTGGTCGATACCTTTGAGCCTCCCATGATGGCTGTGAAGGGACGGCGGATGTCGCTGAGGATATTGTCAACGGCTTTCACTTCCTTCTCCATCAGATAGCCGAGCATCTTGTTGTCGGCATCGAAAAAGTCGGCGATTACGGCAGTGGAGGCGTGACGGCGGTGTGCGGTGCCGAATGCGTCGTTAACATATACGTCGGCGTATGATGCGAGTGTCTTTGCAAATTCCTTCTGACGCTCTTTCATTTCTTTCTTGGCAGCATCATAAGCGGGGTCCTCTTTGTCGATTCCAACAGGTTTGCCTTCTTCCTCGGGATAGAAGCGGAGGTTTTCAAGAAGAAGCACCTGACCGGGCTTCAGGTTCTTGGCCTGATCGGCTGC
>CAZKNK010000039.1:0-21896 GCA_964554195.1 uncultured Staphylococcus sp. | reverse complement strand
TTATCGGGAAGCGGTTTATGATGCGGGTGTCGTTGGGGTTGACAATATAAGCATTACCTTCGCCATAACGTCTGTAAAGTTTTTTGACCGGGCCATCATCAGTAGGGAAATTGCTGAAGGTAAAATCTATATCATAGAATTTACCCGGAATGATGTTGTAATCGTTCACATCATTGGCGCCCACCATAAATTCTATGCGTCTGTATTTATTTTGCTGCGTCTCTTCTTTGTCGGAGCATACTATTTCGAGGAACAGCGCATGCTTCGTAGCACTTGGGCTCTTGAGATATGGATCTGTGTTTTGGTTGACACCCTGCGTGTTGCGGGGCAGATAGACGTCGATCGTCGCGGGCTTGTCAGACATGTCCAGGGCGTAGCCAACTACTTCATTCAATTTTTCCTTATCCTCGGTGAGGGGAAAGAGGTTGAGTTTGGCCTCATTGACGGGAGAGGGGTACCTAAGCTCGTCAGTGTTGTAGTTGTCAGCATCGTAGAGAATATCGGCGTATGGGAGGTCGGGCACATTTCCCCAGTTCACAGCAAGGGTCTTGCGCTTTCTATCCCAGCTATTGCCGCCGCCGGCGTCACCCTCGCCATCAGTTGTCTTCATCAGCTTGAAGTAGAGGTGGAGCTTTGCCACATTGGGGCGGAGGTGAACGCTTATGGACAGTGTATTATAGTCAACGTCGATTTTACCGCTCATCGGCAGGTGTTTCTTATCGTCAATGATTACCCACACGTCGTCGGCGTTTTTCATCGGTTTGTGGACATTCTTTACTTTCCTGACCGTTTCCGAGTTATCATCGGTGAAAAGATTGGGGTTGCCGGTGTTGGCAACTACAACGGTGGTGAATTTCTTACCTGGCTGTGTCGGAATCAGGAAAGGGATGACAGGTTTCTCCCCCTGGCCGGAGTATTTCTGATAATATGGCATACCGACCCGGTTACCTGCAGAGTTGTATTGCAGGATCCAGAAGTCATGCAGTCGCGTCTCGTCTTCTGTTATCCGTGGATCGGGATCCTCTACGGTAGGGTAAAAATCGTCATCGCCGGTGTCATCAGAGTCGCTGCGGGAAGCGGAACTGAGAGTGACCATACCTTCCACTTCAAGAGACAGGGGCATCATAACTTCGCGTCCCGGATCGTCAAATTCATCGGAAGCAGACAAAATCAATTCATCAGCGCAACCCGTTAATATCAGCAAAAGCAATATAACCCCTGCCGATTGGAAATTGAAAATATTTGTCAATATTTTGTGCATCGCTATTCTTCTTTATTTGTTTGAATGGTGGGAAAGAGGAAAAAATCACTTCCACCAGACTGTTCCGTCTGGTGCGGTATTATTGGTATTGGCGCCCCAGCCATCCTTACCGACAACCCCACCGCTACTCCACTCGCCGGTAGTGGTGGTGATCTCTACGCCGCCCCAATCCACGACGGTGGCGGCAGGGTTGTGGTCGTAGGGGTCATGTACGCCTACGCCGTTAGTATAATTCAGGACGTAGTGGTAGGAATACCCCGGTTTCCAGTCAACCTGTGCCGGAGCAGCAGCCCATCCGTAGTAGCGGAGTTCCTCGGTGTCGGGGATTTCATACTTAGTGGAGGTGCCGTAGATGTTGCCATTCTTGTCGAGGCGCTCGATGACCTCACCGTCAGACTTGCGCACCGACAGATATACAATGTAATCCTGCGATTTAGGATCTTTGGAGGGGAAGATGCAGTGATGGTCGCCGTCATGCTGAGTGATGCGAACAAGAGCGCTGAAATACATCCCCTTTGGTGAGTCGGTACGGTCATTCTTGTAATCCCACATGGACTGTTTCTGGGGTATGACCATGGCTTTGCCTCCTCTGCCCAGGAGTGAGACTGCGGTCTCTTTAGTGTTGTGTTCGGAGGCGTTGATCCGCACCACTTTATCTTTCGAGGCAAAGACATAATCTACATATCCGCGACGAGAATCGTCGTTGATAAACCACTCGCCGATAGTATTTTCATTTTCGCCCGGATTTGCAATCTCGGTAGAGAGGCCGAAGTCGGCCTCCACGACAATGCCGCCTACACGCCAGCCGGCTACCTCGATGTCGTAGAGCGTACTACCACCCCACGCGCTGAGTTCAACGCAGCTGAGCTGATGTTCGAAGTCAAGTTGGATGTCGGAGTAGATGTGGGCGGTTTTGTTGCCTTCGCCGATGGCGGTCACGAAGTCGACCTGTTGGAAGATGTCGGGCGCAACGCGGAATTTCGTAAGCCGAAAGTCATAGGCAATTCCGTCGGCATCCTTCTTGGTCTGATTGTCATATATGAAACACTCCTCTCCAACTCCGGCGCACTGCTTCATCGTGTTGAGCGAGGGGTGGAAAGCGAAGAATTTCAAATAGCCTTCTCCAGCTAAATTTCTGGGCCACTTGCAACTGTCCGAACGGAATATGCCGTCGACTTGGCGGGTGACGGTCTGGTTTATGAAATGGGTCTGGAGAATGCCGTCGTCATCCGGGTCATCTTCGGGGCAGATGGCCGACACCGTGAAGCCGGCTGAGAGAAACTGACTTTTTACATCATAAGTGGTGCGTGATGTGACGTTGGGCAGTGAAGCCACAAAGGAGATTTCATTGCCGGCAGACATGTCAGGGAAATCATCCTCAGAGCAGGATGATAGCAGCAGAGGGAGCGAGATTAGAGAGATTATATGATAAAAAAGTTTCATAAGGTGGTCAATTATTTATGAACCGGGGACGGGGAATTCGCTGCCGCCTCCGACTTTCCACTCTGTGATGGAGTAGGTCAAGCCTACTCTGTCGCTGATGACGGGGTCACCGGCACCGGGAGCAGTGGTAGTGATCTCAGGGCCGAGGAGTCCTACGCCCTCTGAATAGTCAAGGGTATAGGTATAGATGTAGCCGGGTAGCCAGGTTCCGTCGATGGGGAGTGACGCCCAACCGAATTCTTTAATTTCTTCAGTTTCAGGATGTTCGTAGGGATTGTCGAAGGAAGGGTCGGTATAGTAGGTGCCTTCTTTCAAATATAGTTGGGAAGAAACTGTGCCGGAGGCCTTCTTGACAGCCATATACACTTTGGGGATCTTCAGCGCATTGGGTCCCTGCGAAAGGTCTTTATAGGGGAAGCGCTGCTTCTCTTTAGGATTTTGACCGGGAGTGGGCGTGGCATCAGTCACCCTGAGCAACACACTGATATACATTTGATTTTTGGTGTTTAGGCTGTCATTTTTATAGTCCCACATCTCATATTTTGCGGGGATGAGCATGGCGCAGTTTTCATTGCCGTCGCGGTGCTTGTTGCCCATTATCGAGACGGCATTTTCTTCGGTTATCTTGTGATTCTTTCCGCAGGTGATAATCTTATCGTCTTTGCGGAAAACGTACACGACAGTGTCACGTGTCGGAGCGCCTGACCACTCGCCTGTGGCCTCGATGGGCTTGAAGGTAAATGTATCCTCTACACCGGTTCCGCCTATGCGCACACCGGCTATCTCGATGTCACAGCTCTTGTGGGCGCCGTAGGCCTTGATTTCTATACGGCTGAGCTGATGGGCGAAGGGAAGCGTGATGCCTGTGAAGAGATGGTCGGCCATGGTGCCGGTGGTGTAGGCCGTGACGAAGTCCAACTGATTGGCAATGTCTGTGGCTACACGGAAACCGGTCAGTTTATAATCAAGAGTGGAGGCTGTGGATTCGTTTTCCAGTTTCGCTCCGGGCAGGTCTGCCAAACCGGGATAGAAGCCGAAGAATGAAACCTGATGGCTTTCCTTGCCCTGATCGGGCCAACAGCATTGGGGGGAGGAGAATGGGCCGTCACTACCGGCTACATCAATTCTTTCATTGGAAAAAAGTGTCTTCTTCACACTGCCGTCCATCGCCGTCGGGTCGTCGAAATCAAAGGCCGTCACGCAGAAGTAAGGCAGATTTTTCTTCGTGACTTCCTCGGCACGGCTCTTAAGCTCCGGGAGCGATGTGCGGAACACTATCCGGTTGCTGTCACCGTCAGTGTGACCGGGCATATCGTCGTGCGAACAAGCCGAGAGTGTCAGGGCGAGGCCGATGATGAGGTAGGTCGGTTTTATTGTAAAGTTCATATTATAGTCTGTATTTATGTCCGTGGAACTGTGGTGTTTGTTGTCTTGCCCGTTTTCCATTCAGTCACTTCGATGCTAAACAGCACCTTGCTGCTGGTGATTGTCAGTGACAGCGTGTAGTTATAGCCCGGATGCCAACCTTGCGGAATGTTAAACTTGTCAGCGATGTCATGGCTTCCGGCACTGTCGTAGGTGGTGTAGTTGACAATCATTTCTTTTGCAGCGGCGGGGTTGGGAAGAAGCATCAGTGCGTCGGCTGCCGAAAAGAGTTGGTGAGGCTTATTGTCAGGTGGAATGTTTCTGACGTCACTGCCTGTTTTGGGGAAATTGACTGTAAAATCGCCTGTGCGTTTAATTGTCCAGCCCTCAAATGTGTCCGGATCAAAAGCGAAGTCGGCGGTCATGGTGCTGTTGCCGGTGAGGCGGGCCGGAGCAATGGAGTAGGTTGATTCAAGCGGAATGTCCTTGAAAACAATGCTGTTGACGGTTAACGGCACTGCGCCGGGGGTCGGGTTGGTATAAGCCACCTGAATGTTGAAGTTTGACAAAATATGGTTAAACTCGAAGCAGACCGGGTCGGAATTGCCGTCAATAAAGTTGCGACGATGAGTGGCGACCAAAATGTCGGTTGCCTGAGCATAGTCATCGGGCATCCTTACGTCAAAGGAGAGGATATGGTTGGAATATTGTTGGTTGTGGTACAGTGTTCCATCCTCGTCGAATGGATGAACTGCAACAAATGAGTGTTCAAAGTCGGGCCACCAGTATTGCGTGTTTGTATGTGTCCAGCCTCCGGCCGATTCTTTGTAGACTACGCGCTCGTTGAAGAATCCGTCGTGGATTACAACGTCGCGTTTCCAGTCACTAAAGACAGTAAACGGCTTTTGGTATAAGCTTTGCGAGGTGGTTGAATTTGCACGCGAAAGGGGTGCGACATCAAACTCCATCACCCTTGAGGGGGTGGAATCCGCAGGTTCGTGTTCCTGTGACCCGCATGAGGCCACAAGCGCTGAAAGTGTCAGAAGGAGAATGATATGTCTGATTATGTCAACCATTTTAATTGGTTCTATTATTGATTATCTGAGGAGATAATGAGCGGTTGAGGGGAGAAAACTGCGCCGCCCGCTCATGAGCGGCGCAGTTTTTTAGGTTTGAAGTTGGGGTTTAAGAGAGAGGATGATGAAATCAAAAAGATTTACGGTTTAGAAAGTAAAGGTGGGGTTCTCTTCTGAATCAGTTGACCAGTTGGTAACGCTGCCAACGCCATCTTCTGCGGTGGTGAAGGTGATCACGTCAAGGTTAGTGGAAGAACCGGAGAGAACAATGTTGTAGGTATAAGTGTAACCCTTTTTCCAGTTGGGTTTGAATTTACCTGTGCATACTTTGTCCATAACTACCTCACCTTTTGAAGTCATCTTGATGTTAAATTCAATCTTAACTTCTTCAGTGGAGTTTTCGTAGTTATAGGTATAAGGAATAACGTAGGCAGGGGCCGACTTATTACCATCATTGTAGTTAGGCTTGGGTTTGAGAATTCCATCAGTTGCCAGGAGGTTAACCATGCCACCATTTGAAGATTCTACGCTATACCATCCATAGGAGGGAGCGAAGTTGCCGATGCCGTGAATGTCTTTAATAACTACATTGGTGACTTCTACTTCGTATTCTTCGGGGAAGTGGTTGGCAAACATAGCCTGAACTTTTGAAAGAATGTGGTCGAACTGGAATGATACCGGAGTGTTAAGACCGCTTTCAAGGGCGGGAAGGCCTGTTTCTGATGCAAAAACGAGGTCAGACTGTGCTGTGGCATTGGAGAAGTAGTTTACAAGAGCCAGTTCGCAACCGGTTTCGGCCTTTTCGCAGGTGATTATGTTGTTGCTTTCGTCCTTCTTGACCCAGGCGAGTTTAGTCTCTTCGATTTTTCCATTGTCATCGCTATAGGCATAGAAGTAGTATTCGGCACCGGGCATCCAATAACGGGGATTGGTCTTATCATATTCCCACACTCCACCATTCTTGGTAAGTTCTTCGTTGACAAAGTCTACAACGACATCACCACCTTTTGTGATGTTGTAGCCATACACGTAAAACTTTTTGAGGGAAGTGTTGTCAAGGTCAGAACGTGAAGGTTTATTAACCACGTTCTCGAAAGTGATGATGTTACGACCGGTCGTAACGTCTTTCATAACGTCCTCAGAAGTGCATGCCGTGAGAGCCATTGCGCCTGCTGCGAAAAATAAAAGATTACTTTTCATGTGTTAAAAAATTAGAAGTGAGTAATTTAAGTGAATTATTATTTGTTTATTTATTTCTGATTTTGTCTACTGTGATTAAATTTGTTATTTCGCTCCGGGTTGGTTGCCTATCGGAAGGTCAATTACCTCACCGTTGTCGTCCCAGTCTGAAACGTCGACCACGAATCCGGATTGGGGTTGGTTTTCATCGTCGTCAATTCGTAGGCCGCTGACTTTGATTACTCCGCCGCGCGGCTGATTCTTCATCTGGTCGGTGATGTCGAAGTTGAATTCTACGATTTTTCCGCCGGTCATCATCACTTCCAGATTGAGCGTGTAGGGGCGGTTGGCGGCAGCTGCTGAGGGGGTGCGGCCATAATATTCGTCGGGGAAGGCTGGAACACCGAAAGTGCGCACCTGCGCCCGGCAGCACTGCTTGTCGTTGTCCTTTTCGCAGTCAAACAGCACTATGGCGGTTTCCTCCGATGTTGCGCCGGTTCTCAGATAAACCGACTCGGCAACTCCGCCCAGCGCGCCGCGAACCAGAGCAACGTGCTTGAAGCCATATTCAAATTCATAAGTGATATGGTAGGTGTAGACCAACGGCTGCATCTTAACTTTCATATCCTCGTAGTCATGGTTCTGTAGGCTCTTCACATTTTCTATATATGAGGCATAGAGAACGTCGGGCGGATTGGTGGTGCGGGCGTTGACGTACTTCTGATACATTATTTCGAGCGATGAGCGCGAACGCGAACGCAACGTGGCTTCGGCGCGCGCTTCGTTGAGCGACGCAACGTCTGAAAGGACAATGTATTCCGTGTCGCCGTTGTAGAGCAGCATCGAGCGGTTTTCGCCCGCCTCAACGATGAATTGTTTGCCGTCGATGGGCATAAAGCCGTTTGTAACGCGCCCGTCGGTGTGGTAGCTGACCATGTTGACCCATTCGGGCATCATGGGGCGCATATCGTCGTAGTTGCAGCCATACTGCTCGGGGTCCCAGTTATTGATGTGGTTGGCGCCATAGTCGCGTTCCCACTCGCGTTCCCACATGAAATCGATGTTCAGCACCGGATAGTGGTCATAGCAGAGTTCCTGACGACACGATGTTATCATCGGCACTATCGCCATCATGACTGCAATTAATATGTTGAATCTGCGGTCCTTCATAGTGCCTGATGCGTCTTTTTGGTTTTGTTCCGGTCAAACAGGCGCCAAACCAGCGAGAACTTTGCCTTGATCGGGCCGAAATAGTTCAGGTCTTTGGTGCGCAGATATACATGGTGTCCCTCAAAGGGTTCATACTCCTTGTAGCGGGTGTAGACGTAGCCTACGCCAAGCTCTGCCTCAAGCGACAGGCAGCGGGTGACGGGCCACATGTAGCCGAACGAGATTCCGGTCATGAGTCCGGAGCCGTAGTAGCCGGGAGTGTCTTTCTCTATGTCATAGTATCCGCCTCCGGCAATGACACCGGCATACATGCCGTGCCACGGGGCGCGGGTCTTGAACCAATAGCGGCCTTCGGCGTCGAAGAGTGCCAGACGGTAGCTCCGCTGTCGGTTATAACTACCCCACCATGCCAGATTTCCTTCGACGGCCACTGACCAATGCTCGTTTATAAGCCATTCAAGCTCAATGTTGGGTAGAAGTAGGGCATAGTAAAGCATGTTGGTTTTGAGCGCCAGGCGGTGGAATGGGGTGGAAACCGATGATGTGTCAAAGGAGTCAGCGGCTGATGAATCGGGAGCATAGGATAGCGTATTGGCTGACTCTGTGGGGTTGACCTCGGTTTCAATTTCGATGGCTTCTATATCAGAGGATTCTATCTCAGGGGATTCGGCTGATTCTGCGGCGGTGGATTCTGCGGCCGTTTCAGGTGTAGGTGCGGGACGGCAGTAGAGTGTGATGGCCACGGCGTTGCGCAGGTCAGGGAAGATGTTGACATACATCCATCGCCACGGGCGTCCGCCGGCCAGATCCATCAGCTGCTTTTTGCGGCTGTCGACAATATTGCCGTGGGCATCGTAGACCCAAAGCGGAGTGTTGTCAAGGATTTCAAGCACCTTTTCGCGGGAGGGGACGTCGGGGGTGATGTCAACGAGGTGGCGCAACTCGCTCCATCCTATGCCCGAGGGACGCCGCTCTACTATGTCAGGGTTGACTCCGGTATGAGTGATGATATAGTTGGCTATGGTAGCGCAGCGATTCTGAGCCAGACGTTCATTTGCTTTGGGCTTGCCGTCGGGCGAGGCGTAGCCGTGAACCACTATCCGCTCCAGATTTCCGGCATGGGCCGCTTCACGCACTTTTCCGACGAAAGAGTCCATCGCCTCGCGGTTGTTGCCGAGTGATGGGTCATAGTAACGATGCCCTATGCGAAACCGCACATTGACGGAGTCGGTACAGTTGATACCGAACACTGCGAATGTGGTGATCAGCGCGACTATAAATGATAATAGTCTCATTTTTAAGGCGGTTTGTTTCTTTAGTTACTATGTATAGGAATCAGATTGGGTTGATAGCGTAAATATGGTACAACAATAGAGGATATTTACGCTAAGTGAACTGCAAAGTTAATACAACTATTCCTGAATGACAAATGGTTAGAGGATTGCTTTGCGTTAAAATTCTGACAGTAAGCGTAGTTTTACATCTTATCAGACGGCTATTGGATTAACTTCATATTTTACCCCCCCCATTTAAATAGCTGAAAATCAGAAGAATATCGAAAGAGTGGGGTGTTAACCATCTGCTTAACATATTTTAACTGACTATGAATTTATTATGTTACAACTTTCATTCATTCTAATGACGGCAAGGTGTCATAGGTCTAATCTGTAGAGGAGGGAATGACGGTCGGGATAATGGTATTGTATCGGTAAATCCGACTTCTCGATTTGTCTGAATCCGGCGCGTTCATAGAAGGAATGTGATTTAGTGGCGACTGAAGGGGTGTCGAGGATTATATGGTGATAACCTTTGGACTGTGCAAACTTCAGGAGAGTTTCATATAATGCCAATCCAATTTTTTTTGAACGATAATCCGCGCGGACAAAGAATTTTTTCAGCACACACCAGCTCTTGTCTGATTTCATCAGTCCGATTGTTCCTACTACGCTTCCGCGGTCCACTGCAAGCAGGAAAATACCGTCGGCGTTGAGATAAGCATCCGTGATGTTGTTGAGATCCGGCTGTTCATCAATGGAGAGATTGATCTTGGCTTCCTGATTTTGAATCGAAAGGATAAGATCAATCACCTCGGCTTTATATCTGTCCTCGTAGCAAATTATTTCCATTCCGCAAAATTACCGCTTTTTTCCAACAATAACCACAGCTTATTCATTTAATCACATCTCCCTCATCAAACTGTAAAGGTGGAACTATGTATGCAACAAGAATTTATGATTTTAGTGTCAGGTGATAGGTTGGCCTATTGTTGACGAGATGCACGAATGGAGGCTATTTCTTGTCTGGCCTCATTGAGGTCGTGAAGAAATTCGGGATTGGAGTGCAGAACCGGAATCAGCATAGACGCGCAGACACGACCGGCTCTTACATCGCTATCGAAGTGAAAACCGAGTATTACACGACTTTCGCCGATGTCATAGCCACGTTTCATGATTTGGAGCGCTCTGTCAGGATTAATTTCCGATAGGACGAGAGCTACGGCATAACCGATTGCAGAGTGGCCGGAAGGATAAGAACCGTTGTTGCGCAGCTCCTGCTCTTGTTCGGGGAGAGGTGTGGGTTCATTGAACATCATAAACGGCCGTTGACGCATATACTTTTGTTTGGCATGGCGAGTAGATAAGTCGCCGGCATCTTCGCGCATGTGTGTGATCAGACGATATGTGGCGGGTGTAGTTTCCGGAGAGATTTCCATACCGAATGCTTCGGAAAAAGCTTGGGCAAGGGAGTCGTTGTGAACAAACGCATCGCGGAGTGCCTGCTGCCCACGCTCGGTGTCACGCAATGATTTGCCTTGTTGATAGCGCTCGACATCAACCTGCCATACCGCAGAACCTGAATCGGGTGGCGCGGGAAGAAATTCCGCACTGTTGACAACGTCGTTGATTGTAAGATAATAATTAGGAACTGAGGTGTCTGTGGTGGCAGGTTTTGCACACGACGCCACACATGACGCCAGAAGTATTGAAATGAAGAAATAAATAGTCTTTTTCATCTTAAGCAGATTTTTTATTAATACGGTGGCGCATAACTTTTCCTATTCCAACGTCAAGAATTAGCCACGCCACAACACACAGGACGAAAATTATTAAATCATGAGATGTGTTCGAGTCGGGAAAAATTAAATTTTCAAGGCTGCGGAAAAAATAGCTGTAAATTTTATCGACAGGTTCAAGCGTGGATTCTGACCAAATATTGCGTTCAACCCGAATACTCAGCAAAATATCGCCGCAATTATCATTTATCCAATGCTCTCGCCCTTCGGGTGAGGATGCAAGTTTCAAAAGGGTGTCACGTAACTCTGCAATGCTCTTTATTGAATCTTCGGATTGGGTTGCGTTAAGGTATAATTTGAGGGAGCTTTTTGCCTCCTCTGCAACAACCCAAACAGAGCCGGGTCCCACCTGTTTAAACATCTTGTCCACAGTCTCTTTGGAAAGATATATGTCGTTAACGGCCACAAACAATGTTCCGGGATTGCGCACTTCAAATTGTTCTTTAAGCCCTCCCGTGGCTGGATCGTTCTTTGCCTGAAAAATAATTGACTGAGTTGTGTCGGAGTTAACACACTTGCGTCGCGTGGGTTGGATCTGATACAGCAGCGAACCGAATCGTGGAGGATTTTTGCTGTCGGTTGTAGACGTAAACATACAGAATCTAATACCGGTATAATCGGATTTAATAACCGTATCGCCGTATGCAACATTCACGAGTGAATACTGCGGTTTTAAATTCTTCTGAGCATTTACCGTCTTATCCCAAATAGAACTGTCAAAACTTCCGGAGCCGGAAATTGTGACAACGTCACCCTTAACCAGATCGATTCCGGTATCAGCCCATAGGGTGGCGGAATTGAACATGAAAATGGAGTGTTCGCGGTGACAGGGCTGAGTGATGGTCAACGCACCTTTTGAATTAATATCGCGTTGCGGAGAGTAAAGCATCACATCGTTAATAAAGAACACAAACATTGTCACCAGAATAGTGATGACACCAACCACGATTGCTATAGAAATCAGCATGTTGATACGAGGGGAGTGCATGACTGTCCGGAAAGAATATTTGTTGCCCAACAATAAATTGACCAGTGCGATTAAAGCATAGACAACCAATATGGGCAGGAATGCGAGAAGCAGTAGGAAGTGTAGGGCCAATCGGGATATGGGAAATCTTAAATTCCAATTAGGAGTGATATTATTGAGTATCACTTGCCGAATCCGCTCTCTGGAATTAGTGCGATGGTCATCATCCGGAGTGTGGTCTGATCTGTCGTTGCTTATATCTGAAATCAACACGTTAAGCAACGACTTATCACTGACCCTCACCTTCTTTCCCAAACCGGTGACAATCGAGTCGCGGATATTGTCGATGAGAGAGTCAAGTTTCATGGCCTTTTCTTTTTTTCAACCACAATCAAAAGAGAACCAACGTTATCGACATACCATGCGTCGATGAAGTTGTTGTCGTAATAATAAATCAGTTCGTTGTTCAATAACGAGTGAGGTCTGTTGGGGTGTGGACCAAACAGATAAGACAGCTTGGGCTTACCCTGTTTTTTCCACTCTTTTGTTATGGCGGAATCGAGTGCGGCGAATTGACTGATTTCGATTGTATCTTTCAGATTCTTGATGTCCCATTTATCAATCCACTTCTTGAGCCGGGTTATTTCCATACTCATTTGGTCAGAAAATTTACGCTCAAGAGAGTCAACATATACGGAGTAGATGTGTTTGATATTATTACGTGTAAGAGGTATGTCGTTAACGGCAAAGTGCAACACACCCTTTTTAGTGACGCGAAACCCGCGCTTTTCTTTCCCAATTTCGTAAATGTCCAGCTCAGACAAATTTTCAGTGTAATCCTTGAAGCTCTGGTTGGATTTCGCCTGGACATCGGCGCTACGCTTAACATTAGTTTCGGGAATAATGCACATCAACAGTGTGCCGTCGGTGAGATCATTGACCAGACGGAACTGGGCGCGGAACACATCGTTTGCCAAACGCCGTTCACGTCCCTCACTCCCCGTAAATTTATCGGTAAGTTCATTGTTGTTTTCGGCTTGTTCGACAAGATGATGAATCGCTGTATGCCATGCACCGGAAGAGCGAACGGTAATAACATCGCCTTCGTCAACGGCAATGCCGGAATTTCCCCACATCTCGGCGGTGTTAAACAGCCAGTAGGTTACATCCTTATCCTCTGATCCCATAGTTGTGGCACCATAAATGTTGGTTTCGATGGTGCTGTAAGGATAAATCTTTTTAACGGACATGACCACCATTGCCAATCCCAGAAACACAACAATGACAAGGAAAAGACACGTAATCAGAAGTCGCCATATCATTTGTGGCTGACGTAAAGTTTCCAACAGTTCACGATACCGAACAATTTCCAGTTCAACTTTTGCGTGTTGTTCATTTTCGGGAGTCTGTTGGCCTTTTTGCTGAGGTGACGTTTCTTTTTGGGGTTCGCCTTCCATTGTATAGTCAGATTATATGGGGGTTTATTTCACAAAAATAGCACATATTTCAGTGAAATACAAATTTTTGCCCTATTTTGACATAGCCTCTTGAAATAGTTTCAAGCTGAAATTCCGCGTTATGTAGCAGTCTATATTGGATCGTGTCTATAAATTGAAAAAATCAGTGGAATTAATAAAATAATGGGCATTTTTTCAAGCTACATATTTTATATTCAGTTCTACATGATTATGCATTAAAACTATTTAAAAGGCCATCAGGGAGTCGTTTATATCGTCAAGGCTGAAGCGATTCTCGTTGAGGAACTCAATGTAGTCATCTTCATTATCAAAGCCGACTTCATTAAGGCGTTCCTTTTTTTGTTTTTTTGTTAGTTTGCCCCAGTTTTCCAGGTCTGCGCGAGCTTGAGTATAGCTCCATATTCCTCCGAAATCATCAATGGCATTAAGTTCGCTTTTATATTTCCGGCATACGGGATAATCACTTTTCTTATCCAATATATTCTTTACTTCGATTATAAAAATCCAGTCATCACCGAAATCATAGACATATTCCAGTTTATCCCCCTTCTTTTGCAAGAATTGAGTGAGAGGTGTTTCCTCAGCTTCATGGGTTACTTCATCCAATCCCTGACTGAAAGGATTGTCTCCCAAACCTCCGAGGCCGATTTGCAGAGTCGGGTCATAGGCATTCACATTAAATTGCCAAAGGTGACAGTCATCCAGACCCGTCACTTCCTGAATTACTTCGTGGAGTTTCAGAAAATTAAAATCAGCCGGAATTTCAACTTCGCGCCACATTGGCGGTTTGCTCACACCCTTCATCTGGATTTTCAGGACCAAAGTATGATTCGACGCATCTTTCAGCGGTTTATACTCCGTCACGTTGCAGCGGTTACGACCGAATCCAACTCCCGCAAAAGGGAATGGGGTGTCATCCTCATCTTCATCCTCTGAGTCAAAAAGCGCATTATCAGTAAGAGATTGAGCGGCTTGGTACATGACATAGAATTGCGCATAGTCATCGGGCGTGACTTGTCTTAAAGCGAGAGCATACATCAACTGAAATTCCTCATTATCTTCCGGCGAAAGGCTTTCCATTGCAGTTTTAGTCATTTCCTCAAGATCGTTCGGATTAATTTTTAACTTGCTGTTTCCGAAAACGTCCAAAATATGGTTGTTTATATTCGTCTCAGTCTTTTTCTTTTTGGCCATAATAATATCTTTTCGCGGTCTTCAATTCGTAGGAATTGCTGTAAAATTAATCAATTACTGCAACTAAACCAAATTTTTGTATATTATAGTAATATCAAAATATCCCTATATTGATTCTTTGAGTTTATTTTACGGGATGGGATAGGAAAAAGCGATTGACAAGTTTATTTGTTCGCTTGCCAATCGCTTGGGTTTTAAATATCTTTAGCCTTATTTTGGCTTAATACTCCTCTTCGTTGAAGAAGAAGTCTTCCTTTGAGGGGTAGTCGGGCCAGATGTCTTCGATGCATTCGTAGGTGTCACCTTCGTCCTCGATTTCCTGGAGGTTTTCGATGACTTCAAGTGGTGCGCCGGAACGCATGGCGTAGTCAATGAGCTCGTCTTTGGTTGCGGGCCAGGGTGCGTCCTCGAGTTTGGACGCGAGTTCTAATGTCCAATACATAGTCGGTATATTTTTATTGTTTGTTTCAGTAGGTTTTTTTATTCGGGCGCAAAGGTAGTTATTTTCTTGGTATAAACAATTATAATGTAATGATGGATTGTTAATTTTTGTGAGTTTGGCTTTTTTGGTGTAATTTTGCGTTATGGCACGTCATAATGAGATCGGTCGCTGGGGCGAAGCTGTTGCTCGGGATTATCTTCTCGGGTTGGGCTATGCTGTAAGGGACATGAACGTTAAGGTTGGCAGGTATGAAATCGACATTGTCGCGGAGAAGGATGGCCGGATGGTTTTTGTCGAGGTCAAGACGCGGGGTGACGATGGAGTAGACCCGCTTGATGCTGTGGACGGACGGCGCCGGAAACGCCTGGCGCGGGCAGCTGATCTGTATATTCAGTCGACTGCGACAGTGCTTGAGCCGCAGTTTGATATTGTGACGGTGGTTGGTTCGCCGGAGGGCGGACATGTGGTGGAGCATTTTGCCGATGCATTTTATCCGCCGCTGATGAGTTATTGAGTTTCAAGTTATTTAATCATAAATTATTTTAAATCGAATTAGTATCATGTCAACTATGAATCCTCAGGATGCTCAGGCATGGGTTAAGAGCCGTGTATGGGCCAATGGCTGGAGTGTCGATGCCGATGAGTCGGTGGACGCTGTGGAGTTTGCAACTCAGTATGAAAAGAATAAGGAACTTTGGGACAAGCTGTTTTCGTTTCTTGCCGAGACAGATCCGATGACGCTTGAGGCCGGTAAGATTGTGCTTGTTCCGGACAGGCTGTGGATAAATGTGCTTGAATATACCCCGAAGGATGGCGAGAACACCAAGATTGAGGCACACAAGAATTTCATTGATCTGCAATATACTTTTGTGGGCAATGAGCTTATGGGCGTTGCTTCGGAGGTGACGCCGATCAATGAGTATGACCCGGTTAAGGATCGCACTAATTATGCCACAACGGAGCCTATTGTGTATTCCAAAGCTGATCCGGGGAGATTTTTCCTTTATTTCCCTAAGGATATGCACCAGCCGTCGGTCAAAGGTGAAGGTGAGGCTGTTCCGAGCCGCAAGATCGTTGGAAAGATCGAGTATGCGAAGTGACACGTTTGAGCTTGCATGACATTCATGTGAGTCATCAGTAATTAATCTCAGGCCGGATTGCCCTTCGAGGTGCGTCCGGCCTGATTTGTGTCTTAATGTCAGGTGTCGGAAGCATAATTATAAAGCCCCTCAACTGCCGTTGTGGTGGCGGATGAGGGGCTTTGATGGAGCCGCGAGTGGGACTCGAACCCACGACCTTTTCGTTACGAATGAAATGCTCTACCGACTGAGCTATTGCGGCTTGGTGCGAAGCGTGTTAACCGGAGTTAACGTGTCACTCGCATATTGTTGGTGCAAAGTTACTAAAATTTTATGGATTGTTTGCTATAAGTGAAATTAATTTTTGCTTTGTCAAGTTTAAGTTTGGCCATGACTGGCTGCGAAACGTAGGGTGAAATTTTGGCTACGATTCGTGTGGTGGTCGGAGTGCTATAGTAATAATAGGAGTAGGATGAGCTTGACTGGTTTTCGTAGAATGCAACGACAACCGGGGTGATGACAAATTCCACATCGTCATCGGTTATTTCATCAGCCGAGAGTAAGCTCATGATATAGTCACGCATAGATGTGAAGTCGTAGGAGCGGGTGGCGGAGTTATAGGAAGCGTAGAACGATGTGACGTCATCGTTGATCTGTATTTTATCAAAGAATTCGTCTTTCTTTGATTTTTTGACGAGAAGAACGTAGGGAGGAGGCGTGATACCGAAGTCGTTTTGGATTTCCTCTACAGGAATTGATAGGGTGAGCGAGTTGATTACGGAAAGGTTTCCGGCTCCGGTCTTGTATTTCTCAATGATTTCACGTGCAGGGAATGTGAATTCAACATCATAGCCGAGGGGGGCTACAAGGATGTTTTCACCTGATTCGGCCCGGTCACGAAGTCGGGAGTCGATAGTGTAGCGGATGTTGTTGTTTGAGATAATCTCCGGAGTGACACCCATGTAGTTTCCGATGCACTTGACAATGGAGTCGTTGGCTTTGCCGGTTTCTTCTTTGGGAATCACCTGATGGTAATATACCTGAATGATGTTGTTGTCAATGCGAGTGATTCGTCCGGATCCGAATGTGTTTGTGATGAACACTCCCGGGAAGTATTCGGCAAAAGCGGCGGGATTGTTGAATGTTGCAGGGGCATTCAGATACTGGTTATACAGGCTGACACCGATGGAACGCGGGAGGTCTATGGTGATGCTTTTGTAAAGTGTTCCGTTTTCGTCGGCGTTAACGTTTGGTGCGCCGTCAAATAGGGTGGAGTAGGTAGATGAACCGAGCAGGGTCGATTTGTCGACGTAGCTGTCCGGGTCAAAAGATGAGTAGATAGGCGAGGGGAGCTGTTTTTTGAGGGGATATATGCGGAGACCCATCGGCATGAGGGAGTCGCCGGTGAAGCCTGTGTGATATATGCTAAGGACCATCTTGACGGAGTCAATGTTTTCGGCCGACGTGTGGTCTGTCTGAATTGATGCGGAAGGCATGTATTGTGTGACGATGTCGGATGAGATTCTTCCGAAACCGTCGGCGTCAATCGCTCCGAGAAGTCCGACAGTGGTGCGTGACTGCACCCGGTCATAAGCAACGGAGCGACCGGTGACGGTGAATGTTGAGTCCATCACGATTTCCACCCGGTCCTCTATTAGCGAGCCGCCGGCTCCTGAGGTGGAGTCCTCGCAGGCCGTGGTGAGCGTCAGAAGGAGACACAGCGCTGCGACTGATGTAAATGTATGTCGGAATAAGGATGACATTTTGTTGGGTTGGAGGAATGAAAGTATGTGTAAGATGTAACGGAAGTTATTCTTCGCCAATGAGTGAGCGGTAGAATGCGTTGTAGGAGTCAATGCGATTTTCCTCACCGTCAAACCTGAGAAATGGTTTGCCGGTTGCGGCGGCATATTCGATGAGTTCGCCCGGAACCCCGGTGGAACTTTCAATTATCCCGTCGGAATAATCAATAGCGATCTTGTTGAGTGTGGCTGAATTGACCGGGCCGTCACCGAGGGTTGCGATGTCATCGTCAGTAAAACCGGCCATGCGGAGTTTTTCAGCGAAACGGGGGTCGAGAGTGCCTTCAAAAGCATTGTCGAGCAGCGAATAGATGATTTTGACTCCGGCAAATGCGGGATCGTCGGCATATTTACGGCGCAGATAGAGGGGAGCGAGGGCCGACACCCAGCCGATGCAGTGGATAATGGCGGGCTGCCAGCGGAGTTTTTTTGCTGTCTCCACCACGCCCTGAGTGAAGAACATGATGCGCTCGTCGTTGTCCTCGGGTGAAAGGTTGATTTCGAGGTCTTTAGTGGCGCGGGACTGAAAAAAGTCATCGTTGTCAATAAAGTAGACCTGCATTCTCGATGGCTGAAGGGTGGCCACTTTCAGGATGAGGGGATGATCCGAGTCGTCAATGACAAGATTGATTCCTGACAGGCGGATTACCTCATGAAGCTGATTGCGGCGTTCGTTGATGGCGCCGTATTTGGGCATGAATGTTCTGACCTCAAAGCCTTTCCCCTGCAATCCGGTGGGGATGTTTTTGCCGAGCATCGAGAGGTTTGATTCGGGCAGATAGGGGTGAATTTCCTGTGAGATGTATAGTACTTTATTGTTGGGCATTACGATAGTAAAATAGTTTTGACCACAAAGTTACGCAAAATTTCTGAATTAACCATAAAAATCAGCCGGAGCTTACGCCGACGCGGTGTCGGAGGGATACGGGCGGGGATTAGAGAAGGAGGTTGATGCAGCCCATTATGAAGCCGAGAAGGGCGCCAAGCCAGACTATGGCGGTGAGTTCGCGGTTCATGACCCGGAGGATGAGGTGTTCGGTCTCGGCTACATCCATCTCGTTGATGCGCTGTTCAATGATGCCGCTGATGTCAATGGCTTCGAGGATGCGGGGAAGCTGCGTTGTGATAAGCCTGACATAGAGGTCGAGCAGTGCCTGCCGGAGCCGTCCGAGCTGCTCGCCTCGGCCCTCAAGAAGCGTGGCTACGGGTGTGGCAAGGAGTGATGACAGTTGATTGTCAATAAGCTCGGTGGCAATGTCGGCTGATTTGTCGGCGAGCATCCGGTCGATGTGTCCGGCAAGCTGACGGCGGAGTGGAGCGGCTATGAGGTTTATGGCCTTGTCGGCTCCGATGCGTCCGAGGAAGGTGCTGCCTACTTCGGCAGTGAAGTGATCGACTACAATGGCTGCAATCCGGTCGCCGGCCGGGGTGCGGGTGAGGGTTTCACTGATGCGTTCGGCCAGACCTTCAGTGGTGGCTGTACGGAGATAGTGTATGTCGGCCTCGGTCAGAAACCTGCGCAGAAACAGCTCGAGCGGTTCGAGGTTTTGACTTTGTGTGACGATAAATGAATCGAAGGCCGAGCCAATCCGCTCAATCATCCTCTCAGAAAGGAGCGAACGCTCAATCACCTCACGGTTCATGAGATTGCGGCTGATAGCCTCACCGATCGAGGCGGCGATTCGCGGCTTTTCTTTCGGTATGAGGCCTGGGGTGAAGGGTATTTTCCATCCGAAAATGTATTTAGCTTTTCGTGGACGGAAGAGCATCCGGATGGCGATGTAGTTTGTGATATATCCGATTAGAGCGCCTGTGAGCGGGCGCAGCAGGGTGAGATCCATCATTACTGTAAGGGGGTTGATAGTTGGGAATTTAATGTAAAACGTTGATGTGTCAAAACTTATTATCCGTTTCGGGCGTTTCTATCATAAAACCTCACCCTTAAGGCCTAAGGATTTATGGATAATAACGTTTCAACACTTCAACCGACAGATAATCAGACTATGGCCCCACAGCCACCACGGATGTTACGGGGCATTTCGGACTGGGTCAGGAGGCATCTCCCGATCAGGATTTATGTGATAATTGTGGCGATAATAGTGGGACTGCTCACGGGATTCGGAGCTTTTCTGCTCAAGTGGCTCATCGGCCACGTGACGGATCTGCTCACGGGCGGCCTGTCAGAGGCCGGTCCGAACTATCTGCTGCTCGGGTTGCCGGTGGCAGGTCTGTTGCTCACGGTGGCGTTCATGCGGTTTTTTATCCATCATAATATTTCGCACGGTATCGATCGGGTGGCGCGTATCATTCGAGGAGGCAACTATTTTCTGGAGCCTCAACTCACGTTCACGCCGATTCTTGCAAGTACGATGACTCTCGGTTTCGGTGGTTCGGCCGGAGCCGAAGGCCCTATAGCTACAGTGGGTGCAGCCATAGGCAGCAACATGGGGCGAATAATGGGTGTGGACCGTGAGAATATGATGGTGATGATCGGATGTGGTGCCGGTGCGGGCATTGCGGCGATCTTCAAGGCTCCGGTTGGCGGAATGTTGTTCACGCTTGAGGTGCTTCAGTTGCCCATGACCACGATGAGTGTCCTGGCCTTGATGATTGCCTCGATTGTTGCGGCTCTGACATGCTATTCGTTTACGGGATTCACGTTTGATGTCAATTTCGTGCAGTCGATTGAACTCGGCCCAGAACTTTACGGTTATGTGATTCTTCTTGGCCTTTTCTGCGGCATTTACTCACTTTATTATTCCGGAATAATGAACGTTATGGGCCGATGGCTCGGCTCGATGAAGTCTCGCTGGATAAGAGCTATTGTTGCCGGAGGTGTGACAGGTTTGTTGCTCTTTCTGTTTCCGGCACTTTACGGTGAGGGCTATGGAGTGGTGACCAAGATTGTCAACGGTGACTTTCAGGCTGTGCTTGACGGGAGTCTGTGGTATCGCAACTTCCCTCCGGCTGTCCTGCTTCTGATAATCACTGCCGGTGTCATGCTCGTGAAGGCATTCGGAACATCGTCGGCCACGTGGGGCGGTGTGGCCGGAGATTTTGCTCCGGCTCTGTTTGCCGGGTGCATGACCGGTTATGTTTTTGCAGCCGGTTTCAACATGCTGTTCGGGTTTGAACTTCCGGCGGCTGATTTTGCACTTGTCGGAATGGCGGCAGTGATGAGCGGAGTGATTCGCGCTCCGCTGATGGCGATATTCCTGACAGCGGAGATGACAGGTAATTTCCATCTGTTCATGCCGCTTGTGATAGCCTCGACGGTTTCATATCTTGTGGTTGCTGTCAAGCGCCATTACTTTGCCTGAAAATCAGGTATGGCTTAAAGGGGATAGAAAATCAACGGGAGCGCGTCGGATTGGTCCGGTGCGCTCCCGCCGTTATCGGTACAGGCTGATGATGGATTTAAATCAGCATGTTTTTTCGTCGAGATAGGGGTTGAGTTCTTTCCACTTGTCAACGGGAGGCATGACACCCATTGCAATCACTTCGTCGCGGAGGGCGCAGAGGTGCTTGTAGCTTTCCTCGAGTTCCTTCATCTCTTCGGGAGTTCCGGCGAGGGGTTTGCACTGAACGCCGTCCTTAGTGATGGTGGTTTCGGTGGCCATCATGATGTGGCTGAAGTGGTCATTGTTTACGTATGTTCCGGCAGGCCAACGGAAGGGTTTGCCACCCATAGCAGCTGCAATCATCTCGATGGATGTGTAGGCCGGGCTTTGGAAAGAAGAGCGACCGCGAAGGTCGATGATGTGTTTTCCGCCCTGGATTACGCGCACTTTGAGAGCTTCCCATTCGTCGGCGGGAAGTGCTTCGGTGCCGATGATTTCGGTGAGGGGCTTACCGTCAACAGTAGTGGTCGATGCAAAAACAGCCATCTGCTCGCCATGTCCGCCGTAGGTGCGGGCGTTTTCAATCTTATCGGGCGAAACCTTGAGATATTTGGCGAGTTCGCTGCGCAGACGGGTAGAGTCAAGAGCGGCGAGGGTAGTGACGCATGAGGGTTTCACTCCGGCATAGAGCAGAGTGATGAGTCCGGTGATGTCAGCGGGATTGAAGATGACGGTGATGTGCTTTACGTCGGGGCAATATTTGCGGACGTTTTTACCAAATTCTTCAGCGATGCCGGCGTTGCCTTTGAGAAGGTCTTCGCGTGTCATTCCAGCCTTACGGGCTGCACCGCCTGAATTGACGATATATTTAGCATCGGTGAGAGCCTCGGCGATGTCAGAGGTGAAGGTGATGTTAACTCCTTCAAAACCGCAGTGGAAGAGTTCTTCAGCCACGCCTTCGAGACCGGGAGCATAGGGGTCATAGAGGCAGATGTTGGGGGTGAGACCCATCATGATGGCGGTCTG
>CAZKNK010000038.1:0-22683 GCA_964554195.1 uncultured Staphylococcus sp. | reverse complement strand
AAGGCCACTACAGCGACGCCTCTGACCGAGGTTTCGCCACCGGCAAACCCGGACTTGAGGAAACCGTCAAAATCGGCATAGTAGGCGCTACGGCACATCCGCAGGTTGACTATTCAAAAGGCAACAACTCCAAATTCCCTTACGCCTCGGCTCCCACACAGGTGATCAACTATGTGTCGTGTCACGATGACCTGATGCTGACCGACAAACTCCGCAAGTCAATGCCCGAAGCCACGGATGCCGAGCGCATGAGAGCCGCCCGTCTGGCCCAGACCATAGTACTCACCTCGCAGGGAACACCATTCATCTGGTCAGGCGAAGAAATGTTCCGTGACAAGAAGGGTGTCCACAACTCCTACAAATCACCCGACTTAATCAATGCCATCGACTGGGACCTCAAACATGCCAATGCCGACCAGGTCAACTACTATAAGGAACTCATCAAGCTCCGCAAAGCTCACCCGGCCTTCCGCATGACCACAGCCGAGCAGGTGGCCCGTCACCTGAAATTTGATAAGACCGACACTCCTAACCTCATCTCCTACTCGCTCATCGACAATGCCAACGGTGACGAGTGGAAAGAAATCAAACTGATTTTCAACGGTGCCGACACCCCCGCCGAAGTCAAGGTTAACAAAGCCGACTGGACCGTCATAGCCGATGACGGCAAGATTGCCGCCGACGGAATGGGCGCATCAAAAGGGGGAAAGATCACCGTCGCACCCCGCTCGGCCACAATCCTCGCCCGCGTGAAGTGACCCACATTTCAATCAGCCAATCGCGCTGACATCCACCTCTTACGGCTTCCGCCACTCCGGCGGAAGCCGATTTTTTGTTGTTGAGTTTCAGAACAATATTCCGCCATGAGGCGTTATTATTTCATACCGTTTCACTTTCAAAAATCGTGACGACGAGGGCTTCAGACAAATATGAAACAATTTATTTCAGCTATAATGGCAGCGGTGTTATCAGCCGTGACAGCAACTTCGCAGAATGTGCCGGCAGATTCCGCGTCGATATACTTCCATCAATCCAAAGTGACCCTTCTGCCTGACTTCCACGACAATGCAGCGTCACTTGACCGCCTCGCGGGTGAACTGGCCGATTCGACGCTTCACCTCGCCCGACGGGTCAGAATTGTGGGTTCGGCCTCACCTGAAGGATCCATGGAGTTCAACAAATACCTATCCCGACAGCGCGCCGACCGCATTTTCAACTATTTCTCATCGCGTGACCTCATCATGACCGACTCCACCCAGTTCACCTTCACCGGACGCAACTGGGCCGGACTCCGCCGTCTGGTCATGGCCGATGCCGATGTCCCCTGCCGTGATGAAGTCATTGCTCTGCTTGACCGGCAGCTTTCCGGAGAGGAATCCGATGAAAACTCCACCCTCACCCGGCTCAAACTTCTTGACGGAGGACGCCCGTATTATTATATGTATGTCAACCTCTTTCCGTCGCTCCGAATGTCGGCCATCTATGTCGACTTCATCGACCCGGCCCGACACCTGTCCGGACATCTCCACTCCGACGCGCAGTGGCCCCTCCCTGTCACCACTCCGGCTATCCCCGAAGTGCCGGCACCCCGTTTCCCCCGCTCCAAGCCGTTCTATATGGCCCTCAAGACCAATATGCTCTACGATGTTCTCGCCCTCCCCTCGGTTGGAGCGGAATTCTATCTCGGTAAAAACTTCTCCATCGTTGGCAACTGGACCTACGGATGGTGGAAAAGCGACGCCGTTCACCGCTACTGGCGCGCCTATGGCGGCGACATCGCCGTACGCTACTGGTTCGGCAAAGCGGCCCGCATCAAACCGCTCACCGGACACCACATCGGCATTTTCGGCGGAGTGATAACCTATGACTTCGAGTTTGGCGGTCAGGGTTGGATGGGCGGACGCCCCGGCCACACTCTGTGGGACCGCTGCAACCGAATGGCCGGCATAGAATACGGCTACTCGCTTCCCATTGGCCGACGGCTCAACATCGACTTCACCGCCGGCATAGGCTATCTCGGCGGAATATATCTCAAATACGTTCCATCAGGCGATCACTACGAGTGGCGCTCAACCCACAATCTGAAATGGTTCGGACCCGTCAAGGCTGAAATTTCACTCGTTTGGCTCATCGGCAACGGAAACTATAACCGCGTAAAGGAGGATTCAAAATGAAAATCTCACACCTCATCATATCTTCACTCATTCTGTCGGCCGCAACCGGTTGCCACCACAAGGACCTGCTCTTTCCTGAGGACAGCCGAGTCAAAGTCAACGTAGTTTTTGACTGGACAAACGCACCCGACGCTGACCCGGAGTCAATGGCTCTCATGATGTATGACACCGACGGCTCTCATCCGCTCCGCTATATCTTCAACAACCGCGTCGGCGGTCCGATCGACATACCACTCTCCTCCTACACCGGTCTATGCATCAACGGCGACATCAATGACTGGGCGCAGCTCCGGAACACCGATAACGTGGAGACATTTGAACTTCTGACATCCGACGCTGAAGTTCTCGAAAGCTACGGCCTCTCAACCCTCACGCTCCCGCGGGCGCGTGACAATGACAACGAACGTGTGGCCAAAACACCTCAGCAGGTCTGGAGCAACCGGCAGGGTAACATTGACCTGACCAACCTCCGCTCCGACAAAACCATAACATTCTACCCTGAGGACGACGTATGTCACTACACCGTCGACATCTACGACGTTGACAACATCTCATCCATCCGCGGAACCTCCCTTGACGCCACAATCTCCGGCATGGCCGAAGGCTATCTCCACGGCAAGCGCACCGCCACCGACAATCATGTCACCATGCCCTTTGTGCTGACATCCGATCCCGAAGCCGCGCAGCTCCACGGCGAGTTTCTCACATTCGGCGAATGTCCCGACCTGACCCTCGACCACATAATGACGGTCTACGTATTTCTGACCGACGGCTCAAGGCTCTACTATAACTTTGACGTCACCTCTCAGGTGGCCGACGCCCCAGACCCCCGCCACGTCCACATTGTCATCCACGGACTCTCTGTCCCCAAACCATTCACCGGCGACAGCGGACTCCATCCCGACGTCAATGATTGGGAAGCCGTCTACGTCGGACTAAAAATGTAGCCACACCATTAAACAATTTTTATTGACTATCGTTATAATTTTATAAAAACAAACTAACAAACAAATTATTTGACAGATGAAAACTACTACCCTACTCATGGCAATCGCGGCCTTAGGCCTGGCCGCCTGCTCCGAACAAGACGAACCACTCAGTGTCAATCAAGGCAATGCCATTGACTTCCGTCCGGCATTAGGCATGAAATCACGTGCCACCGAAACCACCAACGCCAACCTGAGTGCCATTACCGTCAGCTCGTTTATCAACAATGTTCCCTACTTCACAAACATTGACTTCAATAAAGGTAACGACGGATTCTTCACCTCGACCGACAAATACTATTGGCCCGGTGATAATACCGAACTTTCATTCTACGCATATTCTCCTTCTCAGGATGAACTCGGAGCTGATGTCGTGATGGATCCCGACACCAAACAACTTCAGAACTTCACCGTAGCCGACCAGATAGCCGATCAGGTTGACTTCATTACTTCTAACGCAACCGGAACTAAGGACGCCAACGAAAAATCAGGTGTCGAACTGACATTTGACCACCGTCTGGCTCAGATTGAAATCCGCGCAAAGTCTGACAACAAGCAGTATGTCTATAAAGTAGTCGGCGCACGTATCGGTCGCCCTCAGACAACCGGTACTTTTGACTTCACCACCAATGAGTGGACCCTTGACGACTGGCACGAAACCGCCGTCTATGACGCATCATGTGATGAAGTGACACTGTCGTCAACCCCTGTATCAATTATGGGTAAAGGCGGAAACGCAATGCTTATCCCGCAGACCCTCACCCCCTGGAGTCCTACCGGTGACCCTGACAACGTAGCCCGTGAAGCTTATCTGAGTGTGCTGATCAACATTTCTTCTGTTGAAGGTGCTGTCATCTACCCCTTCCAGACCGAAAAGCAGCTTGACGCAAACGGCCAGCCCCGTAAGTATGCCTGGGCATCAGTCCCCTTGAGCGGAACATGGGAGCAAGGTAAAAAATACATCTACGTCCTTGACTTCACCGACGGCGCAGGTACTGTCGATCCTGATGACCCGACCCCCGGTGTTCCCGTACTCGGCGATCCTATCAAATTCACAGTCAACGTGACCGACTGGGATGAGGACACAATTCCCGTTGACATGAAGCCAACAAGCAAATAACGCTTCTTAACACATAATACAATTCCTTACAGCGAGGGCTGCCCGCTCCACCACGGACCGGCAGCCCCCGCTGTCGTTTTCCCCTCCGCCGCTCCACCATATCCCTCTCCCGGCATTACCGCACACATTCCTACGCTTCGCGCCGTAACTTTGCCTGCATAAAAAATTCTGCTGAAAAGGATTTAAATTGAAAAAAATTTCTTAATTTTGCCACTGTTGTCAGAGGACAATACATATCAATTTTATAGCGTTATTTGCTTTATCCTATAACAGAATTTCGCCAAAATTTTCATTTACAGAAGGATGAGCAGTCAATTAACGCTCATGCGTGCCTATTTCCACCCCGACATGCGGGGTCGAGATATATCGGCATGGCGTGGGGGTGGACTGTTTATTTCTGTAAAGGCGTTTGGCGATGCCTCTGTTATGATAAACCGAACATTGCTCCACGCTATTCTTTTACCCATTTTCTTAATCGCCTGCATCGGAGCAAATGAAGGCATCAAAACCACCCCACTCCGATGAAACACATCGCCACATTCATCATTTTCATCTTTGTAGCATTGCTTCCGGTCAAGGCTGACCTAATTCTGCTTCGTGACGGTTCCGAAATCCTCGCATCAGTTCAGCAGATCAGCGATGACAGGATTGTCTATCAAATCAATCGAAACGACATCGGCCGATTTATTGACACACGTGACGTCTACATGATTAAATTCGATAAACGGGGCAACATCTACATCACTCCTGACCGCAAACGCATATCCGGCGAGAACCGCCCGATACCTCGGGGCGTCGATCTTGTTTATCTTGTTGACGGAGCAGAGTTCATTGCATATAATCTTCATGTAGGAGTTGACAAAATTTCATTTCTTCCGTCAAAACCAAATAAGAAATCGCTCCCCGTCGCACAGGAATATGACCGCAACCAAGTGTTTAAAATTAAATATGCCGACGGCACCATCGACATCATCACAAGCCTTCTTGCTCCCCCTCCTGCCCCGGTAGCTGAAACCCCCGAAGTCAATCAGACAGAACCTCAGCCGGAATTTCAGGTTATTTTCCACACTGTTGAAAAAAGAGAAACACTTGCTTCTATCGGTGAGAAATTTGACGTGTCACCTGACGACATTATAAAATGGAATGAACTTTCACCCAAAACACGCCACACGTCATTTCTTACACCCGGACTTCAACTCATGCTATATGTTAAACCGTAATATTTTTCCACCTGATGAAACGCACCCTGTTCTATCAAATTTCCGCCGCAGTTACTATATTTCTATTGACCGTATCATGTAACTCCGGTTCGGGAAACATGTCACAGTTGATGGCCCAACGTGACTCCCTAATCTTACTGACCCGTACACAAAGCGAGAAAATCGAACTTTTCAACAAAGCAGTGCAAACCATAAACACTGCTGTTGATTCCATCTCCGAGCTTGAAGGACTCCTGTTCTTACCTACGGATCCGGAAGGAAAATACTCTAAAGATGACGCGCTGAAGGACCTTGAAAACTACGAACTCGTGTTGAAGCATCAGCATGATAAAATTGAAGAACTCCGCGCCGGACTGAAACTGACCGAATCAGGTGAAGATCTCAAAGGCATGGTCGAAGTTATGCGTCAACAGCTTAAAGCCAAAGATGCCATGATTGCTCAGCTTCGCAGTCAGCTTTAAGAAAAAGAACTCGACATTGCTCGCCTCCGCCGGACGGTTGCTTCACAGCAGGGACAGATTGCCCGACAGGAAGAAGAAATTGGCAATCTTGGGCGGACTATTTCTGCTAAAGATAAAGCTCTCATTGCTCAGGACAACATGCTTAACCAATGCTATGTGGTTATCGCCTCAAAAGATGATCTTCAGCGGAAAGGCATCCTCCGTAAAGGGAAACTCGTTGCTGAAGCCATGTTAAACAAGTCTGCCCTCACCAAAGTCGACATAAGGTTGGCAAAAGAATTTGCTTTTGCGGCCAAGCGGCCTAAGATTCTTACCAACATGCCGCCATCATCCTACCGCCTTACCACAGGGGGCAACGGACATTTTCTGCTCAATATCACAAATCCGACTGACTTCTGGAGCATTTCAAATGTTCTCGTCATTCAAACCGACTAACCAATCAAATTAAATAATCTATTATGAAATCCTTCTTTCAAAACTTTCGTCTTAATCTGACGATCGCAGCTTTACTTTGCTGCTTTTCAAGCATTTTTGCCCAAACAGTCACAACAACCCATGTCGTTGACCGAGGCGAAACTCTCGAATCCATCGCCTCGAAATATGGAGTGACCACCGACCAACTCATTGAACTCAATCCCGCTGCCAAAGACTTTGTCTACGTCGGTATGGAACTCATTGTTCCTTCAAAAGCCACGTCAACCGTCACTCCATCGGCACCGGTTGCATCATCATCTTCATCTCCATTTATGTCAGCCGTTCCTGCGTCATCAACCGCCTATGATGGTGACTCATACCATGATCCTGATGGGCCGGGATTTACACCGTGCTTTTCAATTGAGTTTGGTTTTCTCCCCAAAAACAAAGACGCAAATTCAAACACCAATTACACCTATGGTGTAACCGTTGGAACTAACTATTACTTTCTTGAAAAGAGTAACAAAATCTATGCCGGAGCCGCAATAGGCTATAATTCTTTTAACTATAGCATGCGTTATTCCGATGGACATGGTACTTACTTAGATAAAGACCTTACAGCCCACTGTATCGCAATACCGTTTAAAGTAGGCTACGCGATAAGAACGTCTGACAAAAAATTCGGTATTACACCTCTCATCGGCCTTGACCTTAATTGCATTGTTAGTTCTAAATCCAAATTTAAAGGAAAGGATCCGTATAATGGAAAGTATGAACAAACCTCAAAAGAAGAAAAGGGTGTTGCAGCAGGTTTCCGTGCCAGTTTGCAAATTGATATAGCGGAATTTAACATAGGTGCTTCCTATATTTTTAATTTGAATGATAAACAAAAATATTATGCCGGTGATGATGGTTATTTTGCTATAAACATCGGTTGGGGATTCTAATTTTCCTTACTACATTTTGAAGCTCACCATCCCCGTTGTTTCCCAAATATTTGAATAACAAACCCTTATACTATATTCACCAAATTATTATTTTAAATTATTTTTTATGAAAAATTTTAAGTATCTCAGCATGATTCTAATGTCATTGCTTATGTGTGTATCATTTGTTTCATGTAGTGACAAAGATGATGAACCCGGTAACAATTCATCTATTTTCGGACTTTGGACTCAGACTAATAGTTATGGTACTATTATTGACATCTCTTTTTCCAAAGACCAAACAGGTATGGTTAAATACACATATCCCTCCGGATCGACAAGTACCGAATATTTTGAATATGTTTTCACTACTGATTCTGACGGTTACAGTTATCTCCGAGTAATTTCTGATGACTGTCAGCTCGTAGGAAGCTATGATGTAGTTGTTACGCCATCACTTCTTACACTTGAAAAATGGGTTGCAGGAGAAGGTACTGTTATTTATCAGTTCCGGCGTAAATAATAGAATCCCGCTATAAAAAGACAAACTTCATTATGATATTGTCTCTTTATTGGAAATTTTGCATTTAACCAATAACTTAATTCAAGATGAAAGATGTTTTAAAATTCAACCAGTTCTTCTTACTGAAGGTTGTTGCATTGTCATGCTTTATAATGACATCATGTGAAGAAAATAACAATGAGTCTGCTGATATTCCCACTCCGACACCATCACCTGAAACACCGGTTGTCAAACTAAGCGAAGTCACTATAAAACCCACTGACGGCAATCCGTACAATACAAAATATTATTATAACGCAAAAAACCAAATAAGTTCCATATATGCTGAACGTTCCAGTTCGTTTGACGGAAGTGCTGTGACAATGACTTTTTCATGGAATCCATTCTCTTTAGATTTCAACGGACACAAAACCGTTGCAACTATTTCTCCAAACAATTTTATTACTTCCATTTACTCAGTTTTCGATCCGTCGGAAACACAATCATTTGAATATGATGCTTCCGGGCATCTTGTTAAATGGATTATAAAATGTTCAGAACCTGACTATAATTTTTTATCAGAAAATACCTTTCATTGGCAAAATGATCTTCTGACTTACAGGGAGGAAATTTGGCATGAACAAAACTATTCAGGCAGAGAAACTTATGAGATTACATATAGTGACAAGAAAAATATTTCAGGTGTGTATCCGGCTTCTTTTTACGAAACCGGCATTATATGGTTGAAGCTTAATGATTATTATGATTATGATTGTTCATCAGTTATTTCCGCCGGATTGCTTGGCAATGCTCCTTCATATTTACCGCTCGCAATAACCCACACCGAATATGACGATTCATATACAAGCGTTCACATATATAAAATAAACTCTGACCTGAATACTAATGGATTGCTTTTCAAAGAATCCATTGATGAATATTATCGAACTAATACCGGGTCAAGTGATTATATTAGTAATACATCAATCGTATATTCTTATCGTTAACAGTTGATAATCCGATTACTCGCAGCGAGGGCTGCCCGCTCCACCACGGACCGGCAGCCCCCGCTGTCGTTTTCCCCTCCGCCGCTCCACCATATCCCTCTCCCGGCATTACCGCACACATTCCTACGCTTCGCGCCGTAACTTTGCCTGCATAAAAAATTCTGCTGAAAAGGATTTAAATTGAAAAAAATTTCTTAATTTTGCCACTGTTGTCAGAGGACAATACATATCAATTTTATAGCGTTATTTGCTTTATCCTATAACAGAATTTCGCCAAAATTTTCATTTACAGAAGGATGAGCAGTCAATTAACGCTCATGCGTGCCTATTTCCACCCCGACATGCGGGGTCGAGATATATCGGCATGGCGTGGGGGTGGACTGTTTATTTCTGTAAAGGCGTTTGGCGATGCCTCTGTTATGATAAACCGAACATTGCTCCACGCTATTCTTTTACCCATTTTCTTAATCGCCTGCATCGGAGCAAATGAAGGCATCAAAACCACCCCACTCCGATGAAACACATCGCCACATTCATCATTTTCATCTTTGTAGCATTGCTTCCGGTCAAGGCTGACCTAATTCTGCTTCGTGACGGTTCCGAAATCCTCGCATCAGTTCAGCAGATCAGCGATGACAGGATTGTCTATCAAATCAATCGAAACGACATCGGCCGATTTATTGACACACGTGACGTCTACATGATTAAATTCGATAAACGGGGCAACATCTACATCACTCCTGACCGCAAACGCATATCCGGCGAGAACCGCCCGATACCTCGGGGCGTCGATCTTGTTTATCTTGTTGACGGAGCAGAGTTCATTGCATATAATCTTCATGTAGGAGTTGACAAAATTTCATTTCTTCCGTCAAAACCAAATAAGAAATCGCTCCCCGTCGCACAGGAATATGACCGCAACCAAGTGTTTAAAATTAAATATGCCGACGGCACCATCGACATCATCACAAGCCTTCTTGCTCCCCCTCCTGCCCCGGTAGCTGAAACCCCCGAAGTCAATCAGACAGAACCTCAGCCGGAATTTCAGGTTATTTTCCACACTGTTGAAAAAAGAGAAACACTTGCTTCTATCGGTGAGAAATTTGACGTGTCACCTGACGACATTATAAAATGGAATGAACTTTCACCCAAAACACGCCACACGTCATTTCTTACACCCGGACTTCAACTCATGCTATATGTTAAACCGTAATATTTTTCCACCTGATGAAACGCACCCTGTTCTATCAAATTTCCGCCGCAGTTACTATATTTCTATTGACCGTATCATGTAACTCCGGTTCGGGAAACATGTCACAGTTGATGGCCCAACGTGACTCCCTAATCTTACTGACCCGTACACAAAGCGAGAAAATCGAACTTTTCAACAAAGCAGTGCAAACCATAAACACTGCTGTTGATTCCATCTCCGAGCTTGAAGGACTCCTGTTCTTACCTACGGATCCGGAAGGAAAATACTCTAAAGATGACGCGCTGAAGGACCTTGAAAACTACGAACTCGTGTTGAAGCATCAGCATGATAAAATTGAAGAACTCCGCGCCGGACTGAAACTGACCGAATCAGGTGAAGATCTCAAAGGCATGGTCGAAGTTATGCGTCAACAGCTTAAAGCCAAAGATGCCATGATTGCTCAGCTTCGCAGTCAGCTTTAAGAAAAAGAACTCGACATTGCTCGCCTCCGCCGGACGGTTGCTTCACAGCAGGGACAGATTGCCCGACAGGAAGAAGAAATTGGCAATCTTGGGCGGACTATTTCTGCTAAAGATAAAGCTCTCATTGCTCAGGACAACATGCTTAACCAATGCTATGTGGTTATCGCCTCAAAAGATGATCTTCAGCGGAAAGGCATCCTCCGTAAAGGGAAACTCGTTGCTGAAGCCATGTTAAACAAGTCTGCCCTCACCAAAGTCGACATAAGGTTGGCAAAAGAATTTGCTTTTGCGGCCAAGCGGCCTAAGATTCTTACCAACATGCCGCCATCATCCTACCGCCTTACCACAGGGGGCAACGGACATTTTCTGCTCAATATCACAAATCCGACTGACTTCTGGAGCATTTCAAATGTTCTCGTCATTCAAACCGACTAACCAATCAAATTAAATAATCTATTATGAAATCCTTCTTTCAAAACTTTCGTCTTAATCTGACGATCGCAGCTTTACTTTGCTGCTTTTCAAGCATTTTTGCCCAAACAGTCACAACAACCCATGTCGTTGACCGAGGCGAAACTCTCGAATCCATCGCCTCGAAATATGGAGTGACCACCGACCAACTCATTGAACTCAATCCCGCTGCCAAAGACTTTGTCTACGTCGGTATGGAACTCATTGTTCCTTCAAAAGCCACGTCAACCGTCACTCCATCGGCACCGGTTGCATCATCATCTTCATCTCCATTTATGTCAGCCGTTCCTGCGTCATCAACCGCCTATGATGGTGACTCATACCATGATCCTGATGGGCCGGGATTTACACCGTGCTTTTCAATTGAGTTTGGTTTTCTCCCCAAAAACAAAGACGCAAATTCAAACACCAATTACACCTATGGTGTAACCGTTGGAACTAACTATTACTTTCTTGAAAAGAGTAACAAAATCTATGCCGGAGCCGCAATAGGCTATAATTCTTTTAACTATAGCATGCGTTATTCCGATGGACATGGTACTTACTTAGATAAAGACCTTACAGCCCACTGTATCGCAATACCGTTTAAAGTAGGCTACGCGATAAGAACGTCTGACAAAAAATTCGGTATTACACCTCTCATCGGCCTTGACCTTAATTGCATTGTTAGTTCTAAATCCAAATTTAAAGGAAAGGATCCGTATAATGGAAAGTATGAACAAACCTCAAAAGAAGAAAAGGGTGTTGCAGCAGGTTTCCGTGCCAGTTTGCAAATTGATATAGCGGAATTTAACATAGGTGCTTCCTATATTTTTAATTTGAATGATAAACAAAAATATTATGCCGGTGATGATGGTTATTTTGCTATAAACATCGGTTGGGGATTCTAATTTTCCTTACTACATTTTGAAGCTCACCATCCCCGTTGTTTCCCAAATATTTGAATAACAAACCCTTATACTATATTCACCAAATTATTATTTTAAATTATTTTTTATGAAAAATTTTAAGTATCTCAGCATGATTCTAATGTCATTGCTTATGTGTGTATCATTTGTTTCATGTAGTGACAAAGATGATGAACCCGGTAACAATTCATCTATTTTCGGACTTTGGACTCAGACTAATAGTTATGGTACTATTATTGACATCTCTTTTTCCAAAGACCAAACAGGTATGGTTAAATACACATATCCCTCCGGATCGACAAGTACCGAATATTTTGAATATGTTTTCACTACTGATTCTGACGGTTACAGTTATCTCCGAGTAATTTCTGATGACTGTCAGCTCGTAGGAAGCTATGATGTAGTTGTTACGCCATCACTTCTTACACTTGAAAAATGGGTTGCAGGAGAAGGTACTGTTATTTATCAGTTCCGGCGTAAATAATAGAATCCCGCTATAAAAAGACAAACTTCATTATGATATTGTCTCTTTATTGGAAATTTTGCATTTAACCAATAACTTAATTCAAGATGAAAGATGTTTTAAAATTCAACCAGTTCTTCTTACTGAAGGTTGTTGCATTGTCATGCTTTATAATGACATCATGTGAAGAAAATAACAATGAGTCTGCTGATATTCCCACTCCGACACCATCACCTGAAACACCGGTTGTCAAACTAAGCGAAGTCACTATAAAACCCACTGACGGCAATCCGTACAATACAAAATATTATTATAACGCAAAAAACCAAATAAGTTCCATATATGCTGAACGTTCCAGTTCGTTTGACGGAAGTGCTGTGACAATGACTTTTTCATGGAATCCATTCTCTTTAGATTTCAACGGACACAAAACCGTTGCAACTATTTCTCCAAACAATTTTATTACTTCCATTTACTCAGTTTTCGATCCGTCGGAAACACAATCATTTGAATATGATGCTTCCGGGCATCTTGTTAAATGGATTATAAAATGTTCAGAACCTGACTATAATTTTTTATCAGAAAATACCTTTCATTGGCAAAATGATCTTCTGACTTACAGGGAGGAAATTTGGCATGAACAAAACTATTCAGGCAGAGAAACTTATGAGATTACATATAGTGACAAGAAAAATATTTCAGGTGTGTATCCGGCTTCTTTTTACGAAACCGGCATTATATGGTTGAAGCTTAATGATTATTATGATTATGATTGTTCATCAGTTATTTCCGCCGGATTGCTTGGCAATGCTCCTTCATATTTACCGCTCGCAATAACCCACACCGAATATGACGATTCATATACAAGCGTTCACATATATAAAATAAACTCTGACCTGAATACTAATGGATTGCTTTTCAAAGAATCCATTGATGAATATTATCGAACTAATACCGGGTCAAGTGATTATATTAGTAATACATCAATCGTATATTCTTATCGTTAACAGTTGATAATCCGATTACTCGCAGCGAGGGCTGCCCGCTCCATCACGGACCGGCAGCCCCCGCTGTCGTTTTCCCCTCCGCCGCCCATCACATCCCCCTCCCGGCATTACCGCATACATTCCTGTGCTTCTCGCCGTAACTTTGCCTGAAACTATTAAGGGAATTTATTATGGCACGTAAACAACCTATGAGAATATCACTGAAACTGTATTTCGACCTGCTCGAGAGAATCTACAGTTCTTTTGACTCGGTGACGGCGGAGTGTCTGGCAGAACTCGTCAGAGCCTACGCTTATTTCCGCGACGTCATTGCTCTGCTTGAAAACTGCCCTGAAAGTGTCAGGATGATTTTCAAGTTCATGTTGCCGGAACTCGACCGTGGCGCCCGACGGTCGGCCCGTGCCAGAGAGATGGCCGAACGTCGAAAACAGTTGCAGGCGGCTTCCGCCCGATTGAATGAATCGCCGCAAAATCAGTCTGTAGCGGACAATGAACCCGAAACGCAGGCTGAACCGGAGCCGCCGGTTCAGCGCACGGAGCGCAAACTCTATTCCCGGGCTTCGTTCAGAAACAACTCACCGCCACACTGCCGCGGGTCAGGAGCGGTCATTCTGAAGCGAGGTTGACCGTTACGGGTTTCAAACCGGGTGTGGAAGCGGTAAGTGAAACCTTGCCTGACTCATCGGGACGTGACCTGAGAATCACTGAAACACTACCGTTATATAGACTCCGATGAGAGCCGACGGTAAGCTCGTCGCTCGTTATGTCACCGTTAATCACCCCGACTATTTCAGCCGGACCGGTGACAGTGAATGTGACAAGTCCGTCAGCATCCGGAACACGGTTGCCACGGGAGTCAACTGCCGTAAGCTCAACGTGAAGCAGATCCATACCGTCAGCCTTCCAGTCAGGCTTGTCCACCTCGGCGGTCAGACGGACAGGACGTCCGGCTGTGTTGATACGCTGCGATGCCACCGGTTTATCACCTGCCGCGTCGTTATATGCCCGGGCCTCGATATAGCCGGGACGGTAAGCGATATTCTCCCAGACTATGCGGTTACGGCGGGCAGAGTCGGTCCGGTCATTTTTCTTGCGTCCGAGCGACTTCCCGGCCACAATCAGTTCAACCTCGTCGGCATTCGTGAATGTGTAAAGATTCACGGTGTCGCCGGGCTGACGGTTCCAACTGTCAGATAGCTTCTGAGTGCCGACCTGAACGTCATTCCAAAGCAGGTCACCGTCACTTTCTATTATTCCTATACCCACCACCGGCTCATCATCCTTAAAAATGCTGCGCAGAAACCGGGCTATAGGTTTGGGCCGGAGCGAAATATCAAAAATGCCCTGATTCCACCCTTTGGCCGGCCATCCGGCACTCTCACCAAGATAGTCAATCATGCCCCAGTAGGCCAGACCGGTGACGCGGTCAAGATCCATGCCGAAGAAGTTCGGACCCATGCCGGATGTGTTGGCCTCGCTCTGATAGAAAATCATGTCGGGGAAGCGTCGGCTGTCACCGGGGAAATACATATAGCGGTAGTTGTAGGCAGCTATGTCGGTTTCCAGCGCGAGCGGAGCGGGGAGGGAATCTGTGTCGAGGTCGCGGTAGCGCGGGTGCATGGCCACAGTGACAGGACGGGTGGTGTCGAAACGGTTGAGCAGTGTTTTCTGAAGGCGGTAAGGAGTGACACCCCAGTCGTTGAACGGCAGGTTTGATAAGCCTTGAAGTTCATTTCCGAGACTCCACATCACCACCGACGGGTGGTTGCGGTCACGCTTCACCCACTCCTTCACATCACCGGGCCACTGCTCCATCCAGTCGCGCCGTCCGCCGGCATACTGTCTGAGCCACTTGTCATACAGTTCGTCCACAACGAGAATGCCGTAGCGATCGCAAAGGTCAAGAAACTCCTCGCTGTAGGGGTTGTGGGAAGTGCGGATATGGTTGAAACCATAGTCCTTGAGCAGTTTGATTCGCTTTTCTATTGCCGCGGGATAGGCTGCCGCGCCGAGAGCGCCGAGGGTGTGATGGTTGGCAATTCCTTTGAGTATGGTCTTTTTGCCGTTAAGCTTAAAGCCGAATTCGGGGGAATATTCAATGGTACGTATGCCGAATGGCTGACTGTACGTGTCGGTCACCGCGCCGTCCTGACCGATGAGCGATACGGTGGCAGTGTATAGTTCAGGCGTCTCGCAACTCCAGAGCCGTGGCGAGGTGATTGTGAGCGTATCAATGTCATATTCGTAGGTCTTGGGGCGGCGACGGCAGGGAATCTCCACATTTCGGCTGTAAACCTCCCGCCCGTCAGGGTCAGTGACCGCAACACGGGCTGTGATGGTTTGCGATTTGGGAATCCGGTTGGTTATCTCGGCATTGATTATCACCGTGGCGGCACTGTCGGTGACAGTCGGAGTGGTGACTTGAAGCGGATGTCGCGGGAAGTAGAGTGACGGATCGGTAACGTTTATGCACACTCCGCGGTAGAGTCCTCCTCCGGTGTACCATCGTGAGTTTTCGGGCTTGCCGGTATCGGCTCTAACGGCAATCACGTTTTCCTCACCATAACGGAGTTTATCTGTTATGTCAATGTCGAAACCGAGATAACCATAGTCAGTCCCACCGATTTTCTCACCGTTGAGAAACACGTCGCCCGTGAGCATGATTCCACCGAAATCAAGCATCACGCGCCTACCCTTCCATGCCTCGTCAGGAATGAAGCGCTTGCGATACCATCCTGAACCCATCTCCTTGAATCCGCGAGAACTCAGGCGCGACTTCACGTTGGCCACCGAGTTGTTCAGGTCAGCTTTCTCGTCGGAAGCCGGTGCGACCCAGGGCTGCGAAATCTGATAGTCATGAGGGAGATTGACCGGTTGCCAAGCGGAATCGTCGAAATCACTGTCGGCGGCCCCGGTAGGATCGCCGTAAGTAAAGACCCATCCGGAATTCACCGGCACGTTGAGCCGACCGGCATTAGCCGCAGGTGCAGCGACAAAAAGTGACGCTATGAGCGAAAGCAAGTAGATTCTGAGTTTCATGGTAAATGGTAATTTGTCACCAAAATTACTCAAAATCCGGACCTGCTGCAAATAATCACTTCAGAAATTTCGGCGCAAGCATGAAAGTGCCTATCGATATGCCGGCATTCCAGTGTTCGCCCGGGGTGGTGGTGTAATGTGCGTAGGCCTTGATGCTTCCGAATGGCAGACTTATCACACCGGCGAGTTCGCCGATCATTTCCGGATTGGCGAATGCCTTGCCCCAGCGGGGGCTGAAAGAGCCGTCGGTAATCATGATGCGCTTGTAAGGGAGGAAGCAGTCAAGTGTGCCGCGCAACTGGAAGGTGGAGGTTAACTTCCAGATTGGATTGATTCCGGCAGCCACAAAACTGTTGGCGCGGAGATAGGGATTGAAGGAGTCGTAGGTTGACGGCGTAGGATTATAGGATGGAGCCGAAACCACCGAGGCATCATAGCTGTCGAGCAGTTTTTTGGTGGAGAAGATACCGTTGACGCTCACTCCGAGACTGAACTTGCGTGAAAGGTCAAAGAAATGGCGGGCATCGACCGTCAGCTGAAACCATTTCTGCGATTCAGCCGGGGTTGATCTGATCTCCGAATTGTAGCGGTAGTTGCCGAAAACAAATCCTGCCGATGCATCAACATCGCTTCCGGCTGTCGGGGCGTATGGATTGTCGAGGGTCTGATGTGTCCATGAGGCCGAAACCTCACCGAGGTCAAAAATGCCGCGGGCGCGTGACGGATATGTTTCTCCGTCGTCGGTGCGGGCATAGAAGCGGTCGGTGAGATGACCGAAGCCAATGCCCAGATCAAGCTTGCTGCGGCGTGACGATGCAATGGCGTAGGCCGTACGCACAAACACTTCCGACTTGGTCACGAAGTTGGGTGCGTTAAGCTCGAAAAAGAGTTTCTCGCTCTCGGTAAACTTCTGTTGCGAAGCCTGAACGCGGAGAGTCCACATGGTCGGGGTGCTTGTCGGGAAAAGGAAGCGCAAATCGCCCTGAGCTGCCATGTAGCTTTGGCCGATCCAGAGGTTCAGCCCGACGTCAAGCGAATTGAAGCTCAAAGTGCTGTAACTTCCCGTAAGAAACAGCATCGAGTTAGTCGACGATGATATGTAGCCGCCAAGTCCGAGTGAAAAGTCATCTTTGACAAGTGCCTTTAGATGCAGACTGAACAGGCTGTCGGAGGAATGATAGTGAGGTGTCGGGACAAGGTTCATGAGCCGACCGGGAGTGATGGCGCGGTAATAGGCTTCGCGCGCAAATGAGATGCCGAACGTATCGGTCTTTTCGCGAGGGCGGAACAGCGACCGGATGTAGACATTCTGCGAGGGTTTGCCTCCGGTGACAGTGACCGAGTCAAAATACACCTCGGGAGTGCGGGCCTTGAATGTCTCGCGCCGGATTTTGCGCTCGAGCGCCGGCACCCGTGAGGTCACCTTCATCTTGATGGAATCCATCATTTCAAGGCCTCGGGCATAACCGATGTTGTAGATCTCGCGGTATTTCGGAAAGTCAAGCAGGCTGAATTCCGACAGGTCAATGTGGATGTAGACCCCCTCCTTTTCAGGGAAAGGATATGTCTCCGGCTGCATGATCATGTTTTCGAGCTGATCAAGCATATTGCGTGTCTGGGGTGAGTTGGGGGTGGATACATCCACTCCGATCAGAGCCGCGGGAGCAAACTCGGTCATCATGACATCGACGGGGAAGTTGTCATATATTCCGCCGTCATACATCGGCAGTCCGTCACGGTCAATCGGCTGAAACACCATCGGGAACGACATTGACATCCTTATGGCATCGCCGAGGTTGCCGTCCTTCAGCACAACCTTGTGCTTGGCAAACACATCAGAGGTCACACAGCGGTAAGGAACGAAAAGATTGTCGAAATTCATGTCACACTGCGCCGTGTAGGGAGTGAACAGCTCAAGAAAAGCGAAGTTCATCGGCAGCGGGTTGATGAGGCTCGTCGGAAGCACGGAGGTGATTTTCGATGAGTCGGCTCCGAGATTAACCTTGAAGAAGGCCGGAGTTCTCACCGGTTCGAGCAGATAGTAGGTATAGTCGCTGTCAACTTTGCCGGTTGACCAGTCGGCGAATCCTTTCGAGGCTATCAGATCAAGCATTTCGGCAGGAGTATATCCGGCTGCATATAGTCCGCCCACTATCGCTCCCATAGATGTGCCGGTGATGTAATCGATCGGGATATTATTGTCCTCGAGAGCCTGAATCACTCCGATGTGGGCTATACCTTTGGCTCCTCCGCCGCTAAGTACAAGTCCTACCGACTGCGGACGCTCGGCGCCACTGACGGCAAACAGCGTGGTCAATGCCAACAGAAATGTCAAGACGGGTTTCATATTAATGGTTTTCATGATGATTTTTTGCTTAATAATGTATTATCGAAGTGAATGTACGGTGAAGTTTTGTAATTTTGCAGCATGGAAAAATTCAACGAAATCCAGCAGATCAAGCGGCAGATGTATGCCCTGCGCAACGGGGTCATTGCCGACACACTCCGTAAAGCCGGTTTCGGCTACAAGTATGTTTTCGGACTCAATCTTCCGCAGATAAGCGAGATTGCCACAGGAACAGGAATTTCCGAGGAAATATCGCTCCGGCTTCGTGATGACAGGCTCTGCCGGGAGAGCCGCCTGCTTGCCCCGATGATTTATCCGGTGGAGAAACTCACTGTGGCGTCGGCTCTGGAATGGATTGATGACTCTGACACGACGGAGATCATCGACATCCTCTGCCACAAGCTTCTGAAGAAAATGCCCGAGGCATGGGAGGTGGTGACCGCAGCTTCTGAGTCGGAGCGTGATCTGACCCGCTACGGAGCGCTTCGCCTTGCTTTCAACTTGATTTCCGATCATATCAGTGAGTCAAAAATGCTTGCCGAGAAGGAACTTGCCCGCGATTGCCGCCTGACTGCTCCCCTGTCACGGCAGATTATAGATGAGGTTGATTTTCTGGCAGGTGAAGATAATTAGCGACAGCGTCGGCACACCTCTCGCCATCCATAGCAGCCGAAACAATTCCGCCGGCATAGCCCGCCCCCTCACCGCATGGGAAGAGACCGGTAATCCTGACATGCTGGAGGGTTTCATCGCTTCTTGGGATTCTCACGGGAGATGACGTGCGGGTTTCGGCTCCGATCAGCACGGCGTCGTTGGTCAGGAATCCACGGTTTTTACGGTCAAATTCCTTGAATCCCTCTTTCAGACGGCGGCTGATTTCTTCGGGAAGAAGCCGGTCCATCCGTGCTGAATGGATTCCGGGAGCATAAGATGTGTCGGGGAGCGACTCTGACAGGCGTCCGGCCACAAAGTCGGCCATTCGCTGCGCGGGAGAATTCTGTGAATGACCCGCTTCCTCCCAGAATGACCGTTCAATCCGCTCCTGATACTCCATCATTTTCAGTTCGCTGTCACCCTCTACATCATCCGGAAGTATTTCCACCACCATGCCGGAGTTGGCCCAACGTGTACCTCGGTTGGAGGGCGACATTCCGTTGACCACAAGCTGCGAATCGCCGCTTGCAGCCGGAATAATAAATCCGCCGGGACACATGCAGAATGAATAGACCGCACGTCCGTCGACTCGGGTGAGCATTGTATATTCAGCCGCAGGGAGATATTTGCCGCGACCGTTTTTAGAGTGATAACGTATGCAGTCAATGAGATGCTGCGGATGCTCAAGGCGCACACCTATGGCGAGTCCTTTAGGCTCAAGGGTGACGCCTGAAGCGTGGAGCATACGGTAGACATCACGCGCAGAGTGGCCGGTGGCAAGAATGACCGGACCTGAATATTCAGTGCCGTCGGCAGTGACGACTCCTTTCACGGTGTCACCTTCCAAAATCAGTTTTTCGACCCGCGAACGGAATCGCACTTCTCCCCCACACCGCTCGATAGTGTGGCGCATAGCCTTGATGACCTCAGGGAGTCGGTCAGTACCGATATGAGGATGAGCGTCGCGCAGAATATCCTCCGAAGCTCCGTGCTGACAGAAAATGTTAAGGATTTTGTCAACATTGCCCCGCTTCTTGCTGCGCGTGTAGAGCTTGCCGTCGGAATAAGCTCCGGCACCACCCTCACCGAAACAATAATTTGAATCCGGGTCGACGAAATTTTCACGCGCTATCCGGGCCATATCCTTCCGTCGGGAATCCACATCTTTGCCTCGCTCCAGAATGACGGGACGGATGCCGAGTTCGATAAGCCTAAGGGCAGCAAATAGACCGGCCGGGCCGGCTCCGACAATCACAGCGTCGGGAGCGTCGGCAGGAACAGGGTCATAGCCGATGGGAGTCACGATGGAGAGCGACGAGGGTGTCTCGTCGACAAACACCTTAAGCAGCAGGTTGATCATGACCTGACGCTGACGGGCATCAATGGAGCGGCGGATGATTACAACACCGCCTATACGGTTATCGTTCACACCGAGTTGCCGTGCAGCAAGACGCCGGAGAGCGTCGGGTGTTGAAGCGGTGCGTGGGTCGGTTCGAAGCTGAAGTTCTCGTATCATACGGGGCGAATAGTTTAATTGTTATCGAGCGGTTGTCCGGCAGCCATGCGGCGACGGGTGTTTCGCATCGAGAAATAGAGCGTCACAATGGCAAAAACAAACGCAATGAAATCACTTGCCGCCATTGAAGCCCACACCCCGTCAATGCCGAAATGTTTCGGAAGGACGATCAGGAACGGGATAAGAAACAGAAGCTGACGGGTGAGCGAGAGGAAGATGGAGAGTTTCGGTTTGCCGACACTCTGAAAGAAGTTCTGAATCACAATCTGACATCCCACAACCGGATAGGCAATGAAATAGATTCTGAACCCGGCACGGGCTATGGCTATCAGTTGTTCGTCAATAGTGAACAGCGAGCTGACCGAATCGGGGAACAATTCGGTGACGAGCCAGCCGATAAAAGTGATTGAAACACCAAGACCGATGCCGATACCGAGAGTTTTGCGGACACGGTCAAAGTTATTGGCACCATAGTTATAACCGAGAATCGGTTGCATACCCTGCGTGACACCAAACACGATCATAACGAAGAACATGGTGGTTCGATTCAGTATACCGTAGGCACCGACAGCAAGATTGCCGTCGGCCCCGGCACAATCAAGCAGCGCGTGATTAATGAAAACCACCACCACACACGCGGTCACATTCATCAGAAACGGTGAAAGGCCAATGGCATAGATCCGCTTGATGATGACCGAGGTGAGCCACTTGTTGTCACGCCGGAAATGGATTGAACTCTTCTTGGACAGGAAATGACACAGTACCCACACAAACGCCACCGACTGACCGCACACAGTAGCCATAGCCGCCCCACGTATACCCCAATCAAACACAAAAATGAAAATCGGGGCGAGAATCACATTCACAACCACCGACATCAGGGCTGAAATCATGGCCTTGCGCGGATAACCGGTTGCACGCATGAGGTTGTTGAGACCGATAAACACATAGCTTATCGGGGTGCCGTAGAGAATAATCTTCATGAAATCTCGGGCATAGCCGATTGTTTCGGGCGTAGCGCCGAAAAACACAAGAATATCGTCGAGAAACATCAGTGACAGACCGCCGAAAATCACGGCATGAATCAGACACAGTGTCATGACGTTATTGACCACATCAGTGGCGCGGGAATAGTTTTTCTGACCGAGAAAAATCGAGCTGATGGTAGCACCACCCACAGCTATGAGAGTACAGAATGCTATGACAAGATTCATCAGCGGGAATGTGATGGCAAGTCCGGCTATGGCCATGGCCCCGACACCACGTCCTATAAAAATAGAGTCGACAATATTATATAGCGAAGTGGCAACGGCTGCAATGATGGCCGGAATGGAATACTGGGCCAACAGACTCCCGATGGAACTGACACCGAGATTCTCCGTAGAACTTGCGGCCGCATTCACCGCTCCGGTCTTTGAGGAATCAGTTTGGTTACTCATAAAAAACAGTTGAACGTTCGTTTAACATGCAAAATTAATTAGAATTTTTTTACTAAAATTTCATCACAGTATAAAAAAAACTAAAACAACAAAAAGTGAGTCATGAGATGAAGAATTTTTTTGCAATAGCGAAATTTTTCTGTAATTTTGTATTCAGAAAAAACTCTTTAAAACAATATCATCAATGACAATCGATCAGTACAATTTCAACGGTAAAAAGGCCATCGTCCGCGTGGACTTTAATGTACCTCTGGACGAAAACGGAAATATCACCGACGACACCCGTATCCGCGGCGCACTCCCCACATTGAAGAAGATCCTCAACGATGGCGGCGCACTTATCATCATGAGCCAC
>CAZKNK010000037.1:0-22900 GCA_964554195.1 uncultured Staphylococcus sp. | reverse complement strand
TATCATTTTGGTGCCGGTGTCAGCCTGCTGGTAATTGTTTGTCACGGCAACGGAGTAGAATTCGCCGCGTGACCCTTCGCCGGCAAGGATACATGAGGGATACTTCCACGTGATGGCTGAACCTGTCTCAACCTGAGTCCACGATAGTTTTGAGTGATCACCCCGGCAGAGTCCGCGCTTGGTCACGAAGTTATAGATGCCTCCGCGTCCCTCCTTGTCACCGGCCCACCAGTTCTGAACGGTGGAATATTTGACTTCGGCGCGCTCCTCAACCACAATCTCCACTATGGCGGCATGGAGCTGATTTTCATCGCGCATCGGGGCCGTGCAGCCCTCGAGGTAACTCACGTAGGAATCATCGTCGGCCACTATCAGGGTGCGCTCGAACTGCCCTGTTCCCGAAGCATTGATTCGGAAATAGGTCGACACCTCCACCGGACAGCGGACCCCCTTCGGGATATAGACAAACGACCCGTCGGAGAACACTGCCGAGTTCAGTGCGGCATAGAAATTATCTCTGTATGAAACCACCGAGCCAAGATACTTCTTCACAAGGTCCGGATAATCCTTCACCGCTTCCGAAATCGAGCAGAATATTATGCCCATCTCGGCCAGACGGTCACGTTGGGTGGTCTTGACGCTGACGGAGTCCATCACCGCATCCACGGCCATGCCTGACAGCATCTTCTGTTCCTCAAGCGGTATGCCAAGACGATTGAAGGTGTCGAGCAGCTGCGGATCCACTTCGTCAAGGCTTCCGGGAGCTTTTTTCTTGACCGGTTCGGCATAATAGCTTATGTCCTGAAAATCAATCTCCGGAATGTCAAGATGCGCCCATGTCGGCGGTTCAAGGGTCAGCCAGTGGCGGAAGGCCTTCAGGCGAAATTCAAGCAGCCAGTCCGGCTCACCCTTCCGGGCCGAAATGTAGCGGACCACGTCCTCATTCAGTCCGCGCGGAATCACTTTCGTCTCTATATCGCTGACGAATCCCCACTTATAGTCGCTGTCGGTCACATTGTCTATAATGCGGCGCGATTCGTCATCCTTGTTCTTATCTTCTTTATTCATGATAAATTTGTTGAAGTCAGTTTATTTAAATCCGGCCACATCGAGCAGCCACGGAGCGAAGCCGCAGATCAGACCTGCCGGTGACAGTGTCGCCGAGCAGGCGGCCTGCGCTGCCGGACAGAAAAGCACAAGCAGATTCAGCAGCAGACTAAGTCCTACGGCCCATTCCGCCACTGCAAATCCTGCTCCGGCAAGTGAGTCGATCGGACCCAGAAGCACACATCTCGCCACTCCGCGGATAATCCGTGCCAAAAGAAATATCGTCAGATATATAACAACGAACTGGACAATGTAGCAGACTATCACGAGCGATTTTCCTTCCAAACCGCCGACCGAAGGCAAATCCACGCCAAACTTCGGCAGCAGTGCTTCAGCAAACTCCGTGCCGGCCATCCGGCATCCTATCACCGCAAGCACCAGAGCCAGCAGGGAGCCTATCTGACAGATAAATCCCTTGCGCCAGCCCGTCACCGCCGCCACGCCGAGCAATATGACCAATATTATATTGATTATATTCATTTCCCTGCTATACTTTCCCGCAAAGTTACTCATTTTCCACCATATTTCTCCCTCCCGACAAAAAAACATTATCCATAACCCGACTATATACCTACAAACAGGTCGTCAGAAGTTAATTGGAAAATGGATATTGTTCATCGAAATCTGATGATTTGGCACTGTGGGGTGGAAGTAGGGTGAAAGTAGGGAGAAAAATTCGGTTTGGTAGGGAGAAAATCATTATTTTTGTAAAAAAATCACAAAGATGAAAACCAAACTTGAGGAACTGGTAGGGAGATACCGCAATCTTGGCATAGACCGTCAGCTTGACTATGACAAGTTTTATCTGTATTCTATAATCACTCATTCCACCGCCATTGAGGGTTCGACAATTACTGAGATTGAAAACCAGATAATGTTCGACAATGGTATTGCATTGAAGGGAAAAAGTATTGTAGAACAAAATATGAACCTTGATTTGAAGGCTGCTTACGAGCAGGCATTGATATTTGCCCGTGAACACGCTGATGTGACTGTCGAGCGATTAAAAAAACTTTCGGCCATTACGATGAGGAATACCGGTTCGGTCTATCATACTGTACTCGGAGATTTCTCTTCGTCTGATGGAGACTTGCGTCTGCTAAACGTTACGGCTGGAGTAGGTGGTAAATCCTACATGAGTTACAATAAGGTGCCTTTGCGTCTGGAAGAATTCTGTAATAACCTTAATTCACAGCGTTTTGCGTCAGGTAATATGGATATGCAGCAACTATATGATATGAGTTTTGATGCACATTTTAATCTTGTCACCATTCATCCGTGGGCGGACGGAAACGGTCGTATGGCAAGGCTGCTGATGAACTGGCTCCAGTTTGAATACGGGCTTATCCCTTCACGCATTTTTGCTGATGACAAGGAAGAATATATTAAGGCATTGGTTGAAACGAGGGAATCTGAAGATATTGAAGTGTTCCGAAGATTCATGAACAGGACAATGATACGTCATCTGACTAATGACATAAAAGCATTTGAGTACTCAATCGGAGAGACATCTTCCGATGACATAAAACTCTCAACCGCTGACAGAATCATCAGATTAATATGCGAGAACCCACGTCATAGTGCAAGATCTCTTGCTGAATCAATCGGCATCTCGGCCAAGGGCGTTGAAAAACAATTAGCCAAACTGAAATCACAAGGGCGTATCAGGCGGGTCGGTCCGGCCAAAGGCGGTTCGTGGGAGATAGTGCCGGTAAAGTAGAATCAAATATTCCGTTCATGGTTTCTCTCCTCAGATTCCCCTAAAAAAAATTCTGTCAGGGGGTGTTTGGGCGCTTTGGGCGCTTTGGATGTTTGGCCGCTTGCGGTTTGAGGATTTTTTTCGTACCTTTGCAGCCAAATTTTTCATTTTTTAATTCTTACGCATAACTTATGGGAGGCTTTTTCGGAGTAGCATCCAAAAAATCATGCCGCAATGATCTGTTCTACGGTGTTGACTACAATTCTCACCTCGGAACCCGCCGCGGCGGCATGACTACCTATGACAACGTCGGCGGACAGTTCTGTCGCTCAATCCACAGTCTTGAAAGCACTTACTTTCGCACCAAATTTGAGAAGGAACTGTCAAAGTTCAAAGGCAACATGGGCATCGGAGTCATCAGCGACACTGACCCGCAACCCATCATAATCAACTCACATTTAGGTCGCTTTGCCATAGTCACCATCGCCAAGATTTGCAACATCGACGAGCTTGAGCGCGAACTCCTTGACGAGGGCAAGCACTTTGCCGAACTCAGTTCAGGCAAGACCAACCAGACCGAAATGATAGCCCTGCTCATCACTCAGGGCAAGACTTTCGAGGAGGGCATTGTCAACGTCTACAACCGCATCAAAGGTTCATGTTCCATGCTCATCCTGACCGAAAACTCCATCATCGCCGCGCGCGACCGACTGGGACGCACACCGATCATCCTCGGACGTGGCGACGACGGATATGCACTCAGTTCCGAGTCAACCGCCTTCCCCAACCTCGGCTATGAAGTTGTGCGCGACCTCGGTCCCGGCGAAATTCTCGAGGTGCGCCCCGATGAGCTAAAGGTTCTCCACAAACCGGGCGACGAAATGCAGATTTGCTCCTTCCTATGGGTCTATTACGGCTTCCCCACCTCCACCTACGAAGGTTCAAACGTGGAGCAAGTGCGCTTCAAGTCAGGCTATTCGCTTGCCGAGAAGGATGACAGCGAGGTCGACCTCGTCTGCGGAATCCCCGACTCCGGTGTCGGCATGGCTTTGGGCTATGCCGCCGGCAAGAAGGTGCCTTATCGACGCGCCATCTCAAAATATACCCCAACATGGCCCCGTAGCTTCACTCCGAGCGACCAGTCCATGCGCGACCTTGTGGCTAAGATGAAACTCATCCCCAACCGTGCCATCCTGAAAGATCAGCGCGCCCTGTTCTGCGACGACTCCATAGTGCGCGGCACTCAGCTTAACGATAATGTCAAGGTCCTCTACGACTGCGGTGCTAAGGAGGTTCACATGCGCATTGCATGTCCCCCGCTCATCTACGGCTGCCGCTACGTCGGCTTCACGTCGTCCAAGTCTGACATGGAACTCCTTACCCGCCGCCTTATCGGCGAGATGGAGGGTGACCCCGACAAGAATCTGAAAGCCTACACCACCACCGGCTCTCCCGAGTATAATGCTCTGGTGGAGAAGATGCGTGAACACTTCGGCCTTACATCGCTCAAATTCAGCACCATCGAGGATCTTGTCGCTGCCATCGGCCTGCCCAAGTGCAAGATCTGCACCCACTGTTTCGACGGGTCGAGCCACTTCTGACAAGCCCCTTCCCGACGTCAAAAAAATTCATGCGGCACTCGTTGCCGTGTGAATTTTTTAATTATCTTTGCACTGCGACTGAAAAAATTATGGACATCGACAGCGAAATCCTCACCATCATCCCCATCCTGCGCGACGGCGGAATCATCCTTTATCCCACCGACACGGTCTGGGGAATCGGTTGTGATGCTTCATGCTCCGAGGCTGTCAGACGCATTTTTGCCCTCAAGCGCCGGGCCGATTCCAAAGCTATGATTTCCCTTGTCGGCTCCCCCCGCATGCTTGCCGATGTGGCCGGCGACTCCGCCGCGGCTCTCCTTGACTCCATCCCTGACCCCTCGCGCCCCACCACCGTCATTTTCCCCGGATGCCGTGGTCTGGCTCCGGAGCTGATAGCCCCTGACGGCACTGCGGCCCTCCGCCTTACACGCGAGGAGTTCTCGAGCCGGCTCTGTGAGGCTTTAGGGCGTCCGGTTGTGTCAACATCCGCCAATATTTCAGGTCAGCCCGCTGCCGCTACGTTTGCATCCGTCAACCCCGAAATCATCAGTGGGGTAGACTATGTGGTCAATTATCGCCGCGACGATTCAACCCCCTCGCGTCCCTCGCGCATCGTGATGGTGATGCCCGACAAAACCATTAAAACCCTACGCCCGTGAGTAAGGCCGCCGTATATCTCCGCAAATTCCGCCGCAACTGGAAAGCCATGTTCCTCCGGCTCCTCATCTGGCGCGAACGCCACATCAAGGAAAAGACCTTCGTGATGATTCTCGCCCTGATTGTCGGAGTGTTCTGCGGATTTGCCGCTCTGGTTCTCAAGTCGCTCATCCACCTCATTTCCCATCTCCTCACCTCTCACTTCTCCGTCGGCGAGGGCAACTATCTGCTCCTTGTCTACCCCTTTGCCGGCATCATGCTGACAAGTCTGTATGTGCGCTACCTCGTCCGCGACAATATTTCCCACGGTGTCACCCGTGTGCTTTATGCCATTTCCCAAAACAAGAGCCGCCTTAAGCGTCACAATATCTGGACCTCCGTCATTGCCTCATCCATCACCATCGGCTTCGGTGGGTCGGTCGGTGCCGAGGGTCCTATTGTTTACACCGGCGCTGCCATCGGGTCAAATCTCGGCCAATGGTTCCGTATGTCGCCACGTATCCTGATGATTCTTGTGGGATGCGGAGCCGCTGCCGGTATCGCAGGCATCTTCAAGGCTCCCATAGCCGGAATGCTTTTCACCCTTGAGGTGCTGATGATCGACCTCACCACCGTGTCGGTCATGCCGCTCCTCATCTCATCCATCACGGCTGCTACCGTGGCCTACGTCTTTACGGGCTACAATGTGGAGTTCTTCTTCATGCAGAGCGAGCCGTTTGTCACCGAGCGCATTCCTTTCGCCATTCTGCTCGGCTTCTTCGTGGCTTTCGTGTCGCTTTACTTCACCCGTGTCATGGGCTTTATGGAGGCGCGGTTCAAGAAAATCAAGACCATCTGGGGCAAGATTTTCGCCGGAGGTACCCTCATCGCTGTCCTCGTGTTCCTCTTTCCGCCGCTCTACGGCGAGGGTTACGGTTCGATCATCGCCCTGCTCAACGGACATACGGCTGATATTGTCAACAATTCTATTTTCTATCCTGACCGTGACGATGTCTGGTTCATCATCGTTTTCATCGGTGCCATAGTGCTGACTAAGGCCTTCGCCACATCGGCCACGTCGGGTGGCGGCGGTGTGGGTGGAACATTCGCACCCTCGCTCTATGTAGGCTGCATGGCGGGATTCTTTTTCGCCTACACCCTTAATGCCATCTTTGGCCTTGACCTCTCCACCAAGAATTTTGCCCTCATGGGCATGGCCGGTGTGATGTCAGGTGTGATGCACGCTCCGCTCATGGGCATATTCCTCACGGCTGAGATGACGGGTGGCTACTCTCTGTTTCTCCCGCTGCTCATCGTGTCGACTATCTCCTACGGTACGGTCAAGATGTTTCAGCCCTACAGTATTTACACTCAGCGACTTGCCCGCCGCGGCGAGTTGCTCACCCACCACAAGGACCGCGCCGTGCTGACCCTGCTCAAGACCTCGAGCGTGATCGAGACCGATTTCGTCACCGTGGCCCCGGAGATGAGCCTAAAGCAGATGGTCGATGCCATTTCGCAGAGCCACCGCAACCTCTTTCCCGTGGTCAATGCTGCGGGTGAGCTGATCGGTGTGGTGCTTCTCGACGAAATCCGAAACATCATGTTCCGTCCCGACCTTTACAGGCGCATGTATGTCAACGAGTTCATGTCCATGCCTCCCGCCAAGATTGATGTCAATGACAATATGGAGTCGGTCATGAAAGCGTTCGATTCCACCGGCGCGTGGAATCTTCCGGTGGTCGACAGCGGAAAATACATCGGTTTCGTGTCAAAATCCAAGATTTTCAACTCCTACCGCCGTGTCCTCCGCCATTATTGCGAGGATTGATGCCTCTGATTTGTAACATTTTTTCAAAACTTTAATATCTGACTATTTGACACTCCCGCACCCGCGCGTTGTGGCAATTTGTGCCGTCAGCTCTTTGTTTTATGGTCAAAACCCCGGTTTTGCTGACAAATAGTTACTTTTTAGTTTAACATAGCTTTACAAATGAAACTAATTTGCCCACCGCGGTTATACTTTTTTTGTTTTTCAGCCCAAAAATTGCTACTTTTGTAGCTCGCTAGAATAATTGTTTTAAAACACAATTCTTCGGCATAAACAGATTTTTTTACTTGTCTTATTAATTCGTCTTATAAATATAGGTAAACCAAGAATGAAAAAATATTTTCTTGCTGCCTCTCTCTTAATATCACTTCTGGCTACTGCTCCCCGCGCAGCCGCCGTTCCCGCCAAGCCGGGACTTATGACCGTTACCGCTTCCGACGGCTCTGAACTCAAGGTCAGACTCGTCGGTGACGAATATTTCCATTACTTCACCACTGAGGATGGCTATCTGCTCACCGAGCGTGATGGCCGCTTCTTCTATGCCGACATTGATGCCGCCGGTGAGGTTGCTTCATCCGGTATCGCCGCAACAGCTCCCTCCGCCCGTTCGGCTGAGGCTTCGGCCTATCTATCTAAGGTCGACATGACCCGTGCCGGCAAGTCGCTTGACCGCCGTGCCGAGATGGCTCCCCGCCGCGCACGTCAGGTGACCGTCAACCCGTTCCGCGCTCCATCGCGCGCCGTTTCTGACCCTGATGCCGGTTATCCCGCAGGGCCGGGTCTGTTTCCCGGAACATCTTTCCCCTCTAAGGGCGATCAGAAGGCCCTCGTGGTCCTCGTGGAGTATAAGGATGTGAAATTCACCATCAGCAATCCCGCCGACTATTTCGGTCGGATGCTTAACCAGTACGGCTTCAACGATTATGGCGGCACCGGCTCGGCTAAGGAGTATTTTGAAACCTGTTCCAACGGCCTTTTCCGCCCCGAATTTGATGTGTTCGGCCCCATAACTCTTGATAACAACATGAGTTACTATGGCGGTAATGACTGGTATGGCAACGATCAGCGTCCCGAGGAGATGGCCATTGAGGCCTGTCAGAAACTCGACGCCACCATTGACTTCTCCGAATATGACCGCGACGGCGATGGCTACATCGACAATGTGTTCATCTTCTATGCCGGACGCGGCGAAGCCACCGGTGGCGGCGCAAACACCGTCTGGCCCCACTCTTGGGAAGTGTCATCGGCCACTTATACCCCCTATGTCTTTGACGGTGTGCGCCTTGACCGATATGGTTGCACAAACGAGTGGGAAGGCTCCCGCCCTGATGGCGTCGGCACTTTCATCCACGAGTTCAGTCATGTGATGGGTCTCCCCGACCTCTATGCCACATCCTACACCTCCGCTTTCACTCCCGGAGCATGGAGCGCACTTGACTACGGCCCTTACAACAACGACGGAATGACCCCGCCGCTCTATGGCGCTTTTGAGCGCTATGCCCTCGGATGGATGGCACCCGCTGAAATCAACACGGCTCTAAATGCCACTCTCCCTCCTATTTCCGAGAATGTGGCCGGTATCATCAAGACCTCGAAGTCTGACGAATTTTTCCTCCTCGAAAACCGTCAGTTCACCGGTTGGGACTACCATATCCCCGGCCACGGTATGCTCATCTGGCATATTGATTACAATTCAAGCGTATGGTCATCTAACACCGTCAACAATTCCTCTTACCATCAGTATGTTGACATCGAGGAAGCCGACGGCTCGCAGAGTGACTATTCACGCGCAGGTGATGCATTCCCGGGTACAAGCAATGTGACATCGTTCACCGACACCACATCCCCCTCAATGAAAACATGGAGCGGCACTTCGCTCAATCTCCCCATAACTCAGATTGCCGAGACGGCTGACGGCTACATCACCTTTAAGGTCAAGGGTGGTGCCGAACCTATTTCGCCTGCCGTTGCCCTCGAACCCGAAAACATCGACGACGTGTCATTCACTGCCCGATGGATTGCCGAACCAGGTCTTACCTACATGATTACCGTGTCCGAATTTGACCCCGAAACCGGCACCGCAACTCCTGTTCCCGACTACACCCGCCGCAATGTCGGTTCGGTGGCCGAGATCACTGTCACCGGTCTCACTCCCGAGCATGAATATATATATATGGTATATGCTGCCAAAGGTCTTGAAGTGGCCGAGCCGTCAAATCAGATTTCGGTTCTCACCGGAATCCCCGGCATCAACCGCCTTAAAGTCGAAGCTGCCGAACCGGTCGACATCCTTTCGTCAGGGTTCACCGCCGTATGGTGTCCCCTCGAAGGTGCCACTGACTATCTCCTCACTGTTTTCAGCCGCGAATTCGGCGCTTCAATCCCCGAAACTTGCGGATTTGACGACGGTGTCGCATCCATCCCCGCCGGATGGAGTTCATCATCCACATCATCCTACGCCAACGCTTCTTACTCCGGCGAGGCCGTTCCGGCACTCCGTCTTGGCAAGAGCGGCGACAGCCTGACTGCTCAGTATGCCGACGGAATCCGCGGACTCAAGTTCTGGCATCGTGGCAACTCCACCGATCCGGCCGATGTCATCAACGTCTACGCCACCACACCCGAAGGTCGCCGTCAGGTGGCTTCAATCCCCGTGGTGACCGAAAAGGGCGGAACAGTGACCGAACTCACTGACTTCCCTGACGACACACACACTGTCCGGCTTGAATATGTCCGCGCCTCCACCAAAGGCGCAGTGGCTATTGACGATGTCACTTTCTATCATGGCATCACCTACTCTGACGTTCCCGTAGAGGGATTCGACGGTGTCGCCACCGGTCCAACCACCTCATGGCCCGTCACCGGTCTAATCCCTGAGAAGGATTATTACTACACTGTGACCGCCACCGACGGCACTCTCTACTCACGCCCCTCTGATGAGGTTCATGTCCGCACTCTTGCTGCCACTGTAGCCATTGAGAGCGTCGGAGCCGATGCGCAGCCCCTCATCACACTCTCCGGCCTGCACCTCGCCGTCACTGCCGACAGCCCCGTGACGGTTACCGACATTGCCGGTCGCACCGTTGCCTCGGCCAACTCTCATATTGACCTGACCCTCCCGGCCCCGGGCGTCTACATTGTCCGCGCCGGCTCTCTGATCCGCAAGATTTCAGCCCGTTGATTCCAATAGTTATTAATAATAATCGATCATTCTCCTCTCTTCCTCCACAGTCTATGCAATGTTCCCTTTATCCTCATTCACAGAATACCCTAAACCAATCAGGTATAATTATCAAATCTTAAAAATTTCAGAAACCGTGGCTTCGGAGATGCAAATGGGACTCTCTCCTCGGCTGCAAGTTAAACTAAGTCCCTTTATATGACTATCTTATGAAAAGATTGTTTACGTTTGCAATTATTGCATTGATTGCGACCTTAACATTCGCTCAGTTACAGTACGCGAAGCGTACACCCCGGACCGCTGTTGAAAAGGTCCTTCAGGGTGAGCAGCTTAGCTCTCGGTCTTACACCGATGCTGTGGCAAAGGCTAATGCAAATGATGAGAAGAACTTCTCTCGTTTGGTGCGTTCAACCAATCCCGCTGTCGGCTATCAGCAGCTGAACATTACGGAATTGGCTTTGCCTTCCGTAAAGCTTGACAGAACCGCTTCTTCTTCTGTCCGCTACTCAGCTCCCGCTAAGGCTACTGAAACCGTTGGCAATGTAACCATTACCACTGACGCTCATGGTATCATCACCGACGTTACCGGTGTTGAGCCGAGAATCTACACTCGTGCCACTTCCGGTACCGCTTACTATTCAAATAATAATTCAATGGATATGGCTGCTCAGTCAGGTACTGCCACCATTATTATTGATGGTAATAACGTTTATATGCTGAATCCCGTATCGCGTTACACTCAGGATACTTGGGTTAAAGGTACAATGAGCGGCAACACCATCACAGTGCCTACTCATCAGCCTCTTTATTACGCCTCTAATTATTCCACAACAGTGTCTTTGCGCTGGGGTGTGATCACCGCAGCCGGTAATATTAATGCTGCTGATGCAACCGCTGATGCTTTTACTTTCACTGTTGACGGTGATGTGATTGCTCTTAACGGTACCGCAGCTTACGATGGCACGGCCAATGCTCCCTTTATGGGTGTGTTCTGGGATGACGATAACACTACCGCCGGTTACGGCGATGCAGAAACCGTCCTGACTTATGATCCGGGTTATGTTGCTCCCAGCACCGAACTCGTTGAGCTTCCTGCCGGCGTTACCGCTGAAAGCTGGTATCTTAACGGAACAAACGTTACTTCATCTGCTGAGGCTCCCATCCTGAACAAATCTATTAACGTCGCTATTGTAGGGTCTGATGTTTACGTTCAGGGTCTCTTTGATGCATTCCCCACATCTTGGATTAAGGGTAAAATTAATTTCACAAGTGTTGAGTTTGAAAAACTTCAGTACCTCGGTAAATATGGTAATTATGACGTATGGTTTATCGGTGTTAACCCTCAAACCGGCGACATTTTAAATGCTACGGGTTCTTATAACCTCGTGAACAAGACAATCACTCTCAATACTGATGTTTTGGCAAATGCTGCTGCTGATCGTATTTATTATCTCCAGTGGATTGCTGATGCTGTTCTCTCTGTTGACCAAATAGCTTATGATGAGCCTGTTCTCAACGATCAGACCACTACCTTGCCCTATCTCAACACATTTGACACCGCTGAAGAGCAAAACGAAGTTGCCATCTATGATGCCAACGATGATAACTCGACATTCTCTTATGAGAAGCCTGTCACAAGTGAAAATAACTACGCTGCAAGATATCGTTACAGCACAACGAACACTGCTGACGACTATCTCGTATTCCCCGCTATGGAACTCGAAGCTGGTATTTCCTACGTTATTTCCGCTGATGTTCGCTCTTATAGCAGCCGTTATCCTGAAAAGGTAACCGTACTCTGCGGTAAAGAGCCTAAGATTTCTGCTCTTGACACTGAAGTTATCCCCGTTACCGAAGTAGCCACTGATCAGTTCTTCACTATTTCAAACGGTAGCTTCCAGGTTGCTGAGACCGGTATGTATACTTTTGCCGTTAAAGCTGTTTCTAACCCTGACATGTTCTATCTCTGGGTTGATAACTTCTCAGTTGCTGCCAACAACCCCGCTGCTCCTGTTGCTGCTGAGGATTTCGCTGTTGTTCCCGATGCAACCGGTGCTTCCAAAGCAACTCTCATTGTTACTGCTCCCGCTAAGACAGTAAGTGGTGATGCAATCTCCGGTGACCTCAAGATGACCGTTAAGGTTAATGGTGAGGTTAACGTTGTCAAGACCGTTCAGCCCGGTGAATCTGTAACCGAGGAAATTTCGCTCGACGCTCCCGGTACCTACACCTTCTCCGTATTATTCGAATCTGCTGATGGTGTTAGCGACGCTGCTACAGTTAAGTCTTATATCGGTGTCGATGCTCCTGATGATGTTCGTGACCTCACCCTCGCTGACAAGTCTATTGCAGTCGATATGTCATGGCTCGCTCCTGCCGGCGGTGTAAACGGTGGCATTTTCTTCCCTGAAAATTGCAAATACAATGTTTATCCTGTTGAAATGGTTGAGTTCTTGGGCATGACTTTCCCGTCAATCGATTATAGTAATCCTTATGTTACCGGTCTTACTGAAACCACTTACCTCCTCCCCTTCGACACCAACGAAGGACCGACTCAGTACACTTACTTTGCAGTATCTGCTGAAAACGAAGCAGGTGAAAGCGACGGTACGCTTGCTGCTCTCGTAACCGGTGCTCCCATTTCGCTTCCCGTTAAGGAATCCTTAGTAGATGGAGCTCTCCACTACTGGTGGGGAACCGCTTCTGACGAAGAAAACTACGATTTGGAGGGTGGTCTCTATATCGGTAAGAATGCGTCTGACGGTGATGAATACAACTTTGAGTTCATAGCATATACAGGTGGTTGGATGACTCTTGAGTCAGCTAAGATCGCTCTCGCCGGAGCGGCTAACCCTGTGGTTAAGTTTGACGTTATGAACACTCTGGGCAATGGCAAACTCGAGGTTAGTGTCATTACTACCGAGGGACAGACATTGCTCACCACTATCACTCCTGCTGATATGTATACTCCGCAAGTCGTTTCACTTGCTGACTATAAGAACGCTGACTGGGTACGTGTAATCTTTAAAGGTGTATTCGAAGGTAATGAGGCTTCTTCAGGCGACCCCATTGGTATCATAGATCTTGACAATATCCAGATTGTCAACTACCTTGATCACAACCTCGTGGTTACCGGTTTCAATGCTCCCACTCGCGTCAACGCAGGTGGCGACATCGTTGCTACTCTCTCTGTTCAGAATCAGGGTAGCATGGCAGTTGCTGCTGATGACTATACTGTTAAGTTCACTGTTAACGGCGCAGAGACAATCCTTGATGGTGTTGCTCTCGGTGTTGACGAAAAGACTGAATTCACCCTCACTGTTCCGACCACTGTAGTTTCTCCCGCTGAGTTCGTTATCGCAGCTGAAGTAGTTTATGCTGCTGACGAGGATAACTCTAACAATGCTGCTGACGAAGTTACTGTTAAGGTCGTTACTCCCAACTATCCTGTTCCCACCGATCTCACTGCTACCGTTCAGGATGCTACCATCTCACTCGCTTGGAATGAACCCAACACAGAGGCTGCTCCCGCTGAGCCTGTCACCGAGGACTTCGAGGATGCCGACGCATTCTCCGCTACCTACGGCGATTGGACATTCGTTGACGGTGACCAGTCTGAAGTAGGTGGTTTCCAGGACATGGATCTCCCCGGAATCGATCCCGGTACTACCAAAGGCTCGTTCTGGGTATGGGATCAGGAGACTATAGGCGGCAACCAGACATTTGACGCTCACTCCGGAACCAAATATCTCTTCGCTCTCTTCCGTTATGACGATGGCACAACTGATGACTGGGCTATCTCACCCGAACTCGACGGCTCTGAACAGACCATCTCGTTCTACGCTAAGAGCTACTCAAGTGACTATCCTGAAAAGATTGAGATTTACTACTCTACCGGTTCTACCGAACCTTCTGACTTCGTTAAGGTTGCCAACGTAGGCGGCACTGTTCCCGGTGACTGGACCCTCTATGAAGCTACAGTTCCTGCCGGCGCAACCCGCTTTGCTATCCGCTCTTGCGCTACCGGTTCGTTCATGCTCATGGTCGACGACGTCACCTACATCCCCGCCGGTGTCGGTGCTGCCCTCGAACTCGTAGGCTACAACGTTTACCGTAATGGTGTGAAGATCAACGACGCCGTTGTTGAGGAATGTAACTACACCGATGCCAACGTTGAGGAAGGAAGCTACGAATATGTAGTGACCGCTGTTTACACTAAGGGCGAATCTGCTGCCTCTAACGTTGCTACCGCTACCGTTGTCACCGTAGGCCTTGACGCCGCATTCGCTGCCGGAGTCAATGTAACTGTGGCTGACCACAACATCGTCATCACCGGCGCTGCCGGAATGCCCGTAGCAGTTTACGCTACTGATGGCAAGGCTATCTACTCAGGCGTCGGCGCAGCCAAGACCATTGTTCCTGCAATGTCAGGAGTATATGTTGTCAAGGCAGCTGATACCGTTAAGAAAGTACTTGTTAAATAATAAGTAATAACATTTCTATCCTATCTCCGGCCGGGGGCGCATCATCCGATGCACCCCCGGCTTTTTTTAATTTGTGATTTTGATTTATTATGGTTGAAATTAATCCATAAAATTTGTAATTTTGCACAGATGAAACTTTTGCGATTCATAGCTGTCCTTCCCAATTCGGTTTCCCGTATCAATCTGCATAAACAACCAATCAACTATAATTAATCTATTAATTACGACTCGCCGGCTGTTAAAGGTTTCGGCTACCGGCAAGTCAAATTCCAGAAACCATCGTTACACATTATGAAAAAAATTCTAACCCGGATTTTTTCAGTCATGTTGGCAGTCGCTACCACAGTCAGCGTCACCGCGGCTCCCGTGACAGCTAAGAAATTCAAGGCGGAGAATGTCGAGACTTCGGCTCTCAGAGCTATGGTGACGGATGCCCCTGCAAAGGCTCCCGGTAAAAAAGTGGCTCGTCTCCCAAAAACTCGCGCCAACAACTCCTTCGGCGCTGCTAGCTCATCAGTGTTCCGCACTGTTGCCACGTCAGCAAAGGCTAATGTAAAGGTTCCGTTCAAGGCTCCCGCTAATGCTGCCGGAAACATGCCTAGCCTCATCGGTTCAGTTATTTTCTCTGAAGAGGGAGGCGTAGCTGAGTACGAAGTAGGACAGGTTGGTCTCTACACCATCCCCACAAACGCCTCGCAGTCTTTCGAACTCCTTGTTGGTGGTCCGAGTGCCGGTTATGGCGGTGTGCTTCAGGATGGTATCTACTATACGTGTGAACCTGAGTTAATGTGGGGTTATTACGTCGTGAATGTTAATTATTATGGCTATGATTTAGCGTCAGGTGAGAAGGTTTACTCAAAGGAAGCTCAGTATTTCACATATTCAATGACTCTCGACCCCACTTCCAATCAGGTTTACGCCCTGATGAATATAGAGCAGCAGTATGCATTGGCTAAGGTAAACTTTGCCTCATCTGAGGTTGAGATTGAACCCTATGCAGTTGTTGAACCATGCGACGGACTGTGGAATGCTCTCGCATGCGACGGCAACGGTCAATTATGGGGTATCTATACCAAGTATAATGAAGCAGGTTATTCAACAAGTTCATCTCTCTATAAGATCAATAAAGATAATGGTGATCTTACCGAAGTAGGTTCAATCGGCTATGTCATTGACACCAAGATGGACGCTACATTCGATACAGCCACCAACCGTCTCTTCATGACCTACGTTGATTACTATACGTCTTTCATTGCTGAGGTTGACACTACTACAGGTGCCGCTACTCCTATCAACTATTTCACTCATGGTGACCAGGTTTGCGGTCTTGCAGTGCTTCCGCCCGCTGCTTCTGACAATGCGCCCGCTGCTGTGACCGATCTCGAAGCTGCATTTAACGGTGCATCACTCACCGGTACTGTCAACTTCAAGGCTCCCGAAACATACTTTGACGGCAGCGCTGCTTCAGGCGACCTCACTTATTCCGTTAAGGCTAACGGTCAGGAACTCGCCACCGGTTCTACCTCATTCGGCGCTAACGTTACTGCTGAAGTGACTGTTCCCGCTGCCGGTCTCTACACATTCTCTGTTACCGTAAGCAATGATGCCGGCGAAAGTCCCGCAACCAAGACTAAGGCCTATGTAGGTGCTGATACCCCCGAAGCTACTTCTGTCACCGTTGAATACTCAAACGGCGTCATGAACATCAGCTGGCTTCCTGTCACCGCTTCTGTCAACGGTGGTTACATTGATACTGAAAACGTGACCTACACCGTTCAGCGTATGCCCGACCATACAATCGTGGCTGAGGACATCAAGGTGACTTCTTACGCCGACCCCGTTGAGGAACCTGCCGAAATCACTACTTATTACTATATCGTTGTAGCCGGTGCCGATGGTCTCTACTCAGCTCCCGCTCAGTCTAACTCTATCATTCTCGGTGCAATCGTTCCTCCATTCACCGCTACTTTTGATGATGACCTCGATGGCTTCTCTGTTATCGACGCTAACGGCGACGGCAAGACTTGGTATCAGCAGACCGGTCGCGTAGGTGTAACGTATAACACTTCAAAGGATATGGACGACTGGCTCATCACTCCTCCCATTAAACTCGAAGCCGGTAAGCTCTACGACATCGCTGCTGCTTTCTCTTCTGCCTCCACAAATTATGCAGAGCGTATTGAAGTCAAGATCGGTAAGGCTCCTGAAGCTTCCGCTATGACCACCGTTCTTCTCGAACCCACCCTGATTACTCAGCCTACAGCTTCTCCTATGGAGTGGAGTACAGAGTTCGTTCCCGAAACCGATGGTTCATACTTTGTTGGCTTCCACGGAATCTCTGACAGGGACATGTTCACACTTTATCTTGACAATGTTAGCATCAGCGCTCCCAAGTCAGCTGACGGCCCTGCCGGAGTTACTGACCTCACCGTTACCCCCGGTGACTTCGGCGCACTCACCGCTACCGTAAGCTTCACAACTCCTGACAAGACTATCAACGGCAACGCTCTCACATCGCTCACTAAGGTTGAGCTTCTCCGTGACAATGTCGTTATCAACACTTGGGATGCTCCCGCAGTTGCAACTCAGCTCACCTACACTGACAATCTCTCCGCTGCCGGTAATTACACTTACTCTGTGATTGCATACAACGAATCAGGCAACGGTCCTGAAATAGCTGCTTCTGCTTTCGTTGGTGTTGACTACCCTGCCGCAATCCAGAATGTTCACGTGGTTGAGACCGCTAACCCCGGCGAAGTTACCATCACTTGGGATGCCGTTACAACCTCTGAATCAGGTGGAGCTCTCGATGCTTCAATGGTTAAATATCAGGTTTACATCTTCGAGGGTAACACCCGTGTGGCTGTTTCTGGTAAGATTTCCGCTACCTCATTCACCTATCAGGCCGTTGCTGCCGGTCAGCAGGACTTCGTTCAGTACTGCGTATTCGCTTACACTGACCGTGGCGAAGGTGAAGGTAATATTTCTGAATTCATCGCTGTCGGAACTCCTTACAATGGCTACACCATGTCTAATCAGGAAGATCTTAGCACATACCTCCTCGGCCTCAATCAGGCAGGTGGTGGCTCATGGGGCGTATATGGCGACAATTCCGGTATCCCGTCACAGGATGGCGATGACTTCTTCCTCGGTATGAAGGCAACCTCATATTATCAGTATGCTACCATCTTCACCGGCTATATTTCTCTTGAGTCAATGGTTAATCCCGGCGTTTCATTCTACGTTTACAACATGGCACTCAGCAATGGTGAAGATGAAAATGAAGTCGAGGTTGCAGTTTCAGAAAAGGGTTCTAACGAACTTACTACTCTTAAGACCGTTGTTTGTAAAGATGTAGCACCTGCCGATGAATGGGGTCGTGTCTCTGTTGACCTCTCTGCTTATGCCGGTAAGGTGATTCAGGTTTACTTCACCGCTACTTGCTATGGAGCTGCCTACACCCTGATCGACAACATCAAGGTTGGCTCTATGATCGGCAATGACCTTGCTGCCGCTGCAATCAGCGCTCCCGCTAAGGTGAAAGCCGGCACTGACTATACAGTTGATGTGACCGTGGCTAACGAAGGTATAAATACCGCTGAAAGCTACTCGGTTGAACTCTATGCCGACAGCGAACTCGTTGCTACCAAAGAATGTTCTGCACTCGCAGGCGGTGAAAGGACAAATGTTGTGTTTGATCTCACCATGCCCGCTATCGCAACCGAACCGGTTGTTTACTTCGCTAAGGTTGTCTATGCTGCTGACGAAAACGAAACCAACAACCAGAGCGCTAACACAACCGTTAACGTGATCGTTCCCAACTATCCCGTTGTCGACGACCTCGCAGGTGTGGCTCAGGACGGAACTGTCAAGCTCACATGGTCTGAACCTAACATCGAAGTCGGTGCTGCTTCTGAAGCTGTCACCGAGGACTTCGAGGACGCCGAATCATTCTCCGCTACCTATGGCGAATGGACATTCGTTGATGGTGACCAGTCTGAAGTTGGCGGATTCCAGGGTACTGAGATCCCCGGAATCACTGCCGGTACTACCAAAGGATCGTTCTGGATATGGGATCAGGATGTAATGGATTCAAATTCGACATTTGACGCTCACTCCGGATCCAAATATCTCTTCGCTCTCTTCCGTTATGACGATGGCACAACTGATGACTGGGCTATCTCACCCGAACTCGACGGCTCTGAACAGACCATCTCGTTCTTCGCTAAGAGCTACTCAACCCAGTATCCTGAAAAGATTGAGGTTTACTACTCTACCGGTTCTACCGAAACTTCTGACTTCGTTAAGGTTGCCAACGCAGGCGGCACTGTCCCCGGTACTTGGACCCTCTATGAAGCTACAATTCCCGCCGGCGCAACCCGCTTCGCTATCCGCTCTTGTGCTACCGGTTCGTTCATGCTCATGGTCGACGACGTCACCTACATCCCCGCTTCTCAGGGTGCCGGTCTTGAAATCGTTGGCTACAACGTTTACCGTGACGGCGTCAAGATCAACGACGCTGTGGTTGAGGAATGTGAGTTTACCGACGTTAACGTTGAGGAAGGAAGCTACGAATATGTTGTGACAGTGGTTTACGCTAAGGGCGAATCTGCTGCCTCTAACGTTGCTGCCGTTACTGTTGTCACCGTAGGCCTTGACGCCGCATTCGCTGCCGGAGTCAATGTAACTGTGGCTGACCACAACATCGTCATCACCGGCGCTGCCGGAATGCCCGTAGCAGTTTACGCTACTGATGGCAAGGCTATCTACTCAGGCGTCGGCGCAGCCAAGACCATTGTTCCTGCAATGTCAGGAGTATATGTTGTCAAGGCAGCTGATACCGTTAAGAAAGTACTTGTTAAATAATAAGTAATAATATTTCTATCCTATCTCCGGCCGGGGGCGCATAATCCGATGCACCCCCGGCTTTTTCATTCCCCTCTCCCTCCAATTTTGTAAATCATACTTTACAAAATCCCAATTTTTCCGATTTTATAAATCATACTTTACAAAAAAATTATATCTTTGCATTATGGAAATCAAATCTCGACCGATATATGTTGACCATATCCTCCGTTATCTTGACAAGGGGCTGATGATTGCTCTTACCGGGCAAAGGCGAGTGGGAAAGAGTTATCTCCTTCGGCAGTTGGCTAATGAGATCCGCCGACTGAAACCGGAGGCTAACATTGTGTATATCAATAAGGAAAAGAGACAGTATTCTGACATTGTCACCGACGTTGACCTGTCGGCATACCTTACCGACAAGTTTGATGAGAATCACCCTAACTATCTACTCATTGATGAAGTGCAGGACATCTACAACTTTGAGAACACGCTCAGAAGCCTGAACGCTGATGAGGAATGTCAGATTATAGTGACCGGAAGCAATGCAAGGATGTTCTCGTCGGAATTGTCTACATATCTTGGGGGAAGATACATTGACATTCATGTTCAGAGTTTGTCATATAAGGAATTCTTGGAGTTTCATAATCTCACCGACTCGGTCGAGAGCCTTTACGCCTATTTGAACGTCGGTGGTTTGCCGCATCTTTACAGGCTCGGACTCGATAACGAGGACTTGATCTGGGAATATATCCGAAACATCTATAACACCATAGTTTTAAAGGATGTGGTGGAGCGTGAGGGCTTGCGAAATGTGACTATGTTTGAAAATCTCATGTCATTTGTCAGTGACAATACCGGTCAGCTCATTTCCGCTTCTTCGATGTCGAAATATCTTAAGTCAAAAAGTCTCGACTTGTCAGTGATGACGGCGGTAAACTATCTGAAATCTGCTGCAAATGCCTATATTATCAACCGTGTGCCGAGATATGATATTCACGGTAAGAAATTACTTGAAACAAATGATAAGTTCTATTTTGAAGACCTCGGACTGCGTAATCTGCTTGCAGGCAATGACCGTGCAAAGGATTTTGAAAAAGTCCTTGAAAATGCGGTTTATCTTCATCTGAAAAACCTCGGTTACACAGTGTCGGTTGGCACTGTTCCGGGTGGTGAAGTAGATTTTGTTGCTGAAAAAGTCGGTAAGATAATTTATATTCAGGTGGCTTACCTAATTGCCGATGAATCCACTGCCCGAAGGGAATTCGGCAACCTGATGAAGATTCATGACAATCGCCCGAAGTATGTTGTCACGATGGATCCAATTACTCGTACTGAATATTATGAGGGCATCAAGCACATGTCTCTACGGAGTTTCTTGTTGTCCGATTTCTGATTCAGTCAGCTCCACATTGTGGAGACGCGATACATCGCGCCGGCCGGGAATGGTGTGAGAATGGTGTGAGAATGGTGCGGGAATGCCCCATGCAAAAAAAAATGCGGCATAATCTCTTATGCCGCATTGATTTATAGTAGATTCGAGTGAATTTATTCACCCAGTGGAGCCGGAGCTGTGTAGGTTCGCGTAGCCAGTTCCGTGTTGATCATATATAATCCCATTCCGTTGTCGCCGATCATCTTCAGCTTGTCAATCAGCTCGCGGGCGGTGTTCTCCTCCTCAACCTGCTCGGAGATAAACCATGCCAGACGGTCGCGGGTAGCATAGTCTGCCTCCTCCTCGGCTGCCTTGTAGAGCGCGTTGATCAGAGCCGTCACTTTCTGCTCATGTTCGAGAGTGGCCTTGAACGCATCCACGGGTGAATCCCAGCGTGTAGGCACACCGTCAATCGCCTTCAGCTCCACACGTCCGCCACGCTGATTGATATAGTTCATGAAAATGGTTGCGTGAGCCTGCTCCTCCTGAAACTGGATTTTAAACCAGTTGGCTATGCCGGTCAGCCCCTCGGCCTCGAAGTGCATACCCATTGAGAGATAGAGATAAGCGCTCCAGAGTTCGGCATTTACCTGAGCGTTGAGCGCGTCTTGAATTTTAGGTGTCAACATAATTTTGATGATTTAAATTAGTGATTTTGATTTATATGATTGAATTTAATCTATAAAATTTGTAATTTTGCACAGATGAAACTTTTGCGATTCATAGCAGTGATTCTTCTCGGAGCCGCGCTTGCGTGCGGCCTGACCTCGTCGTGCCGCATCAGTTACAAGCTCAACGGGTCCGCTTTAGATTATAACGTTTATAAGACCATTTCGGTTTCCAATTTTCCTATAAGAGCTGCACTTGTTTATCCGCCACTTCAGCAAACGTTTGAAAATGAACTGCTTGACTATATAGCCCGAAACACACGTCTGCAAGTGATTGACGGTGGCAACTCTGACCTTCAGCTTGAAGGCGAGATCACGGGCTACTCCCTCTCCCCCCAGGCCGTCACCGAAAATGCCTACGCATCTCAGACCCGACTGACCATTCAGGTCCGGGTAAAGTACATTGACAATAAGTCTGAAGGCAAGGACATCGATCAGACATTCAGCGCCTACCGCGACTTTGATTCGTCGGAAATGCTCACCGACGTTCAGGACGACCTCTGCCAGCGCATTTCAAAGGAACTTGTCGAACTCATTTTCAACGCCACATTGGGCGACTGGTGACGCTATGGATCAGTTGCTTGAAGCATATATCGGGTCACTCGCGCCCGACGGAGTGTCGGCTCTCCCCGCCGATGACCTGCGCGAACTCTCGCAGCGCTACCCATCCTTTGCCGCACCCGCCATCAGCCTGCTCCGCCATCCGGACGCCACCTTGACTGCCGACGAGCGACGCCGTTTGCAGGCCATCGTGGCACTAAATGCGCGCGATGGTCGACGCAAGGCCCTGCTCTCGAGCCTTGACGGCGCCCTGTTTGCCGGATTCTATCCTCCGCAGCAACTCCGCGTCACTCCTACGACCGACGACGCCATCACCTCCTTCCTCGAAACCTACGGCCACTCATCAGCCGAGGAGGATGAACTGCTTGAGCAGATGATTTTTAATCCTGTAGCCGACTATGGTGCGGTTCTGGCACGTGACGACGAATCGTCACCCGAAACCGCCTCTGACCCCGAAGCATCCATAGCCGCCTTCATGGAAGCATTCTCTCCCGCCGAACCAGCCACCTCCGCCGAACCCGCCACCTCGGCCGAACCCGCTTCCACTGAATCCGCTCCCACTGAACCCGCTCCCGCCGAATCCGACCTGACGTCGCGCCCGGCCCCCTCACGCGCACCCGAAGGCAGTTCCCTCAGCGAGAGTCTGGCCAAAATTTACATAAAACAGCGCCGTTATGACAAGGCTTACGAAATTATAAGCCATCTTTGCTTGAAAAATCCAAAAAAAAGTGTTTACTTTGCAGACCAATTACGCTTTCTGCGAAAATTGATGCTTAACAGCAAGTTCAGTCAACAATCGAATCAATAAAAATCGTTTATAAAAGCAAGTATAACTATGTACTATCTCTTAAT
>CAZKNK010000036.1:0-23570 GCA_964554195.1 uncultured Staphylococcus sp. | reverse complement strand
TGCTTGCCGACCTCGCTCTCAACAATCCCGCCGCTTTCAAGGCTATCGTTGACAAAGTGAAAGGTGCATAAGACTCCGCACTGATTTCAGTCAAAAAATTTCAAAGGGTTTCAGACGGAATCATCCTCTGAAACCCGTTTTGTTTTTCATTATGACCAAAACCTTACTGACATCGGTAGTCACAGCATCAGCCGCTCTCCTTATGTCGGCTTCAATCTCGGCAGATGCCGGATTTCCAGCCGACTTCAATGGCAAAAGCGGGGCATCACTCCGCGCAGCCATAGCCCTTTATGCTACACCGGACCGATATGTCGATCCGGTCGGAAACTGTGTCGACATCACCGGCACCGCATCACGAAGTGAGTTTTTCGATCCGTTTTCCAACACACACATCCCATTCGATTCATCCATTACCTATCCGGGGGTGATTCCGGTCAGTTACTGGGAGCTTAGCGGATTGTTCCAAAAAGCATCTGCCGACCTTTTCAATCACATACCATTCACAGCCGAGAGCGCTGCCAACCGAGGTGACGCCATTCCGGGTGCGGTGGAGTCAGTCGGGTTCGATAATGGCGTATGGCGCTCCGGAAGAGGTCACATAGCCGGTTTTGCCGTTGATTTCTATGAGCCACCGGCCCGCTACCGTGGTGACTTTGCACGTATAATCTTTTACATGGCAGCACTATATCCGACCGACTCATGGACAGCACGAGGATATATGATCATGGACGGCACAGACTATCCCGCACTCAACGACTATGCCCGCGAACTGCTCCTTGACTATCACAGAAGCGACCCCGTGAGCGACGAGGAGCGGCAACGCAACAGAACCATCCGGGCCATTCAAGGCAATTCAAATCCGTTTGTCGAATATCCCGAACTCGCCGAATATCTTTGGGGCGACAATGCCGATCAGGAAATCATCATTCCCGACGAACCCCTTCCGCTCAGAGCCGTCTACACCATGTCAGATAAGGAATTCAGACTGACATCTCCTTACATTCCTACCGACGCACGTTGGAGCGTCAACGGTAAACCCGTAACCACACCCACAATCGCCATCTCAACACTCGGCACCGGTGACCATCTCCTCGAATTCTATTCTCCCTCAACCCGCGCAAGCGGAATGCTCACAATCCGAATCAATCCATGAAAGTAAACCCGATTCTGAAAACACTGACATTGCTTCTTGCAGTAGCGCTCATCAGTCTGACATCATGCAGCAAATCAATGCCGCTTGATGAACTCCAGCCCACCCATCCCGACACAAGCGGCAATCATGAACAGAATCCGGAGACGCCTGACTCGCCTGATTCGCCCGAACCGCCCGAGCAAGACAATCGCCCCGGTATCAATCCTGAAAACCAATACTCTGCCGTCCTTTCAGACCCGACACCACGTATCGAGTCAAAGCAACTCACACTCCGATTCGGTGAGCCGGGTATAATGGTAGCTCATGACGGTTGCATCACAACCTCATTTATCGACATTGACACAGACCGACGCGCCGATTTCAGCCATCAGGGTCTCGCACCTGACTCCACCCTCCTTTCACCTACTTTTGCCATCAATGGAATAAACCATGACCTATCAGGGCGCCTGTTAAAATCCATCCCCTCAACCGCCTGGTTTATTCTGACCGAAACCGACACCACAAGCCCGTCCTCACCCTCCGCGACAATTATCCTCGTCATCCCGAAATTCTGACTGTTCAGTCCGGTTAATATAAGATAAATAATCATCAAAAGCATGGAGCAATCTGATAAAAGCAATGACAGAAATAAAACACCGATGCCGGGTTTCTTTAAAACATGGCTATGGGTTTTATTAGTTATAAACGCCATAAACGCAATACTATCCTTTGGTTCTGAATCCTTCGGACTAAGTGGATTTTCAATATTCTCCATCATAGTCATGATGATGAATCAGCGGGGCGGCTTCTATTGTCTGGTGGCATGTGCCGTTGTCAAATTGCTTAATCCAACCGACGCATATCTGAACACTATTCTGTTAACATTACAGGCAGCTGTCACATACGTAATGATGATTGTCCCTCATAGAGGAGTAACAACTGTATGGAAATCAATGAATCCCGGAATGGACTGGAATGAAAAGAGCGTGATCTACTTACCTATCATTCTCCTTATTATGATCTTGTCCAATATTATAATTACTTAGCCGGGCGATACCAGTAAAATGAATAATTGAATGTGAAAAGCTTCAATCGGAAAATCTGTATTTCACTAACCAGTATCCGGTCTTGTTACTTCCCTTACGTTCAATCCATCCGGCGGATTTCATGTTGGCAATAATCTTTTTCACCCCATTCTCCGTCATGCCAATTTTTTCTGCCAGTTCGGAGCGGGTAAGCCGAGGATTCTCTGCAAGTAAACCTAATATGGCCAACTCGGATTTATTGGGTACTTTATCGGGTACTTTATCGGGTACATCCTTAAGATTTTGAAGCGTCCTCAAAATCTCGTTAAGCATAAAGTCAATAAACAGACCAGACTGGCCCTCTGTGGTAGATTTTGCAATGGCATTATAGTATTCCTGCTGATTGGCAAACACCATATTTTCCACAGGAAGATATTCAAATAGCGGACTGAGACGCCCCATAATCAACGACTGCCACAAGCGCCCGGTGCGTCCGTTGCCATCGGAAAAAGGATGAATAAATTCAAACTCATAGTGAAACACACATGAACGAATCAGCAAATGGTCCTTCGACTTTTTAAGCCAATCGAAAAGGTTACCCATTAGTTCAGGAACTCGCTGCGGAGGTGGAGCGACATGAATCAGTCCGGTTTCACCGAATACTCCGACACCACTACTGCGGTATCGCCCGGCATCATTAGTAAGAGCTTCCATCATAATGCCATGGGCTTTGAGCAAATCTTTTTCAGAGAAAGGATTTAACTGTGAGTACAGGTCATACACGCGGATAGCATTCTTGACTTCCTGAATCTGACGGATTGGAGCCACAACCACTTTTCCGTTAACAATATCCCTCACTTCATCTTCGCTTAAAGTATTACCCTCTATAGCGAGCGATGAGTGGATGGTCTTAACGAGGTTAGCCTTGCGAAGCTTCAAGTTATGCTCACCTTCCGGAGCGATATTGTGTCGCTCCAAAAGCGCGGAAATCTCTGCAATAAGATTGATAGCCTCAGCTGAAACAATAAAAGGCGGGGTGATCATAAGCTCGCTTTTAATTTATTTGGATGGATGACCTGTCTAAAGTCCAAGTTCCTGACGGAGGAAGGAAGAGGTTGGGGAATCGGTGGCGGCAATCTGTTCGGGAGTCCCGACAGCAATGATGTTGCCGCCGTTTTTTCCGCCTCCGGGTCCCATGTCAATCACAAGGTCGGCACTCTTGATCACATCAAGATTATGCTCGATAACAAGCACAGTGTTACCCTTGTCGACAAGACGCTGCAACACGTTGAGAAGCACACTTATGTCCTCGAAATGCAATCCGGTGGTAGGCTCATCAAGAATAAACATAGTCTTGCCGGTATCGCGCTTTGACAGTTCCGTTGCGAGCTTTACACGCTGATTCTCACCACCCGAAAGGGTTGATGAAGGCTGCCCGAGCTTGATATATCCAAGTCCAATTTCCTGAAGCACCTTGATTTTATTAAGTATAGCCGGAATTCCTGCAAAAAAATCAACTGCCTGATTGATGGTCATGTCAAGCACATCGGCTATCGACTTGCCTTTAAACCTGACTTCGAGCGTCTCGCGGTTATATCGCTTACCGCCGCAAGCCTCACAGGTGACAAGCACGTCGGGGAGAAAGTTCATCTCTATAGTCTTGTAACCGTTTCCTCCGCAGGTCTCACACCTTCCGCCCGCCACATTAAATGAGAACCGGCCCGGACGGTAGCCTCTTATCTTGGCCTCAGACAGATTGGCGAAAAGGTCACGTATAGCCGTGAATACGCCGGTATAGGTAGCCGGATTTGACCGCGGTGATTTCCCCAAAGGCGACTGGTCAACGGTCACGACCTTGTCGATATTCTCAAGCCCCTCGATGCTCGCATACGGAAGCGGAGCAGTGTGACTACGGTAGAACTTCTGACTGAGTATGGGCTGTAATGTGCCATTGATGAGTGACGACTTACCACTACCCGATACGCCGGCCACACAGACAAGAGTACCGAGCGGAATATCGAGCGTCACATCACGGAGATTGTTGCCTGTCGCGCCACGGAGTATCAGATGTTTTCCGTTTCCCTTACGTCGCTTGTCAGGCACAGCAAGCGATCGGCTACCGTTGAGATATGCTGCGGTAAGAGTGTCTGACTTAAGCATTTTGTCGGGAGTACCGGCAAACACCACTTCACCACCCTTCCGTCCGGCTTTAGGACCGATGTCGACAATATAGTCTGACTCGAGCATCATGTCCTTGTCATGCTCAACCACGATTATGGAGTTAGATGCGTCGCGCAACCGCTTCAGCGAATCAATTAAGCGCTGATTGTCGCGCTGATGGAGTCCGATCGACGGCTCATCAAGAATATACATCACATTCACAAGCTGACTGCCGAGTTGCGTGGCGAGCCTGATGCGCTGACTCTCGCCGCCTGACAAAGTGGCCGAACCTCGGGCAAGCTGAAGATAATCCAACCCCACATCCACAAGGAAACGCAGACGTGAGCGGATCTCTTTCATGATTTCGCGGGCTATGATGAGTTGAGTTGGCGAAAGGCGCTCCTCCACCGTGCATGACCATTCGTAGAGTTCACCTATGTCCATCCGGCATAGATCGGCTATCGTCTTTCCGTCTACATAGTAGTGAAGAGCCTCACGGTTGAGCCTGTCGCCATGACACTCCGGACAGACGGCTCTCGAAAAGAATCCTTCGCTCCACTTCTTTGCCGCGGCCGATGCTTCGTCGGACTGTTGCATCTCTATGTATTTCACCAGCCCTTCGTAGAGTTGAAAGTAATTATATGTGGCGAGCGTGTCATTTTCAATGGGCAGACGCTCGTTTGACCCGTTGAGAATATCATTGAGAGCCTCCTCCGGAAGATCCCGTACGGGAGTTTTCAATGTGCATCCATATTTTTTACAGATAGCCTCGATCTGCCAGAAAATCATTGAGTTGCGATACTTCCCGAGCGGGGTTATGGCTCCATTGTAGATTGACAACGAATCGTTTGGAATAATCTTCTCACGGTCAATCAGATTAATTGTCCCGAGACCTTTACACACAGGACATGCACCAAGCGGAGAGTTAAACGAAAAATTATGTGGGGCCGGATCGCGGTAAGAAATGCCGCTTACCGGATCCATGAGTGTTTGAGAGAAGTGGCTCACCGAGTCAGAATTCACGTCATAGATCATAAGCTGCTTGCCACCCTGACGCAGAGCATCATTTACAGTGGAATCAAGGCGGGTCACATCCTTACGGCTCACCTTAAGCCGGTCAATGACGAGTTCAATGTCATGATTCTTGTAGCGGTCCACCTTCATTGCAGGCAGTATCTCGCGCAATTCACCGTCGACTCTGACGGTTAGAAATCCCTTTTTCCGCAGTGACTCAAAGAGGTCCTTGTAATGACCCTTACGGTTCTTCACAAGTGGGGCAAGCACGTAGATTTTATGTCCTTCGAAGCGTTCGAGAATCAGGTTGACAATCTGCTCACGTGTGTATTTCACCATCGGCTCGCCGGTCAGATAGCTGACGGCTGTACCGATTCTGGCATAGAGCAGTCTCAGAAAGTCATACACCTCCGTGGTGGTTCCTATAGTGCTTCGGGGATTACGGTTAGTGGTTTTCTGTTCAATGGCTATCACGGGACTGAGTCCGGAAATCTTGTCAACGTCCGGACGCTCGAGATTGCCGATCATGTTGCGGGCGTAAGATGAGAATGTCTCGATGTAGCGGCGCTGACCTTCGGCAAAGATAGTGTCAAAGGCAAGCGACGATTTGCCACTTCCGCTCAGGCCTGTGATGACGGCCAGGGTGTTGTGAGGTATCTCGACGTCTATGTTTTTAAGGTTATGGACACGTGCGCCGAGTACCGAGAGTTTGTCGTTACGTTCTATGTGATTCATTATGATGAAGTCGTTATGAAAATCAGTCAGTCACCCAATCGGGGTTATAGACTTTTCGTTTTGATTTACCACGTGAGAGTGATTCCTTCACAGGAATCCTCACCGTATATGTTTTGCCGGATTTATTCGGGAGACTCTTTGCGCGTATCCACTGGTTGTGTTCGCGCAGCGTCAGATAGTCGATACCCTGCGCTTTAGCCCATGTGGGCCAGTCCTCCACGGGATAGTCCACGCTCACAGTGCGATATTCCACCGGCTGATAAAGCTGGTCGCTACGGAGATTGAATCCGTAGGCACGTGGATTCTCCATTACGAGCTTGGTAGCGAGGATTCTGAACGGATAGCGCATGGTTTCGTCGGCAAGATAGAGGTTATAAGCAGAGTTGACCTGCTGCTTGTCAAGCTCGGACGATATGCGGCCCATTCCGCCGTTATAGCTGGCAGCCACCGATTCCCAGTTGCCATATTTTTCGTAGGCCTTCTTTAGATAGCGGCATGCGGCGGCAGTGGCTTTCTCCACGTCATAACGCTCATCAACATAATCGTTTATCTCAAGCCCATACTGCTTTCCGGTTTCCGCGATAAACTGCCACAGACCGGCAGCGCGGGCCGATGAATAGGCGCGCGGATTGAGGGTGCTTTCAACACATGCAAGATAAAGCATGTCCGTCGGCACTCCGTTTCGTTTCAGTATTGGCTCAAGCACCGGGAAGAGTTTATTGGCGCGTTTTATGGTGAGGAGTGTGTTGGTGTGGGAGTAACACATACCGGTCAGTTCGCGGTCAAGGCGCTCCCACATATTCGCATCGTCAAGACTGACGCTTCGTCCGCAAAATGTCATTTCGTAAGGGACCGACGGGCTTACCACAGGCGATAGCCTGGGAGATGATGTTACGGTTTCAGCCGCACACGAGCCTGCGGTCATAAGCATGGCAAGGGCTGCCGTTATGGTAGATAAGAATGATTTCATTTCTATGTAGTCAGAGTTGAAGGATTGATGGAATAAGATTGGTTACCGATAGCCGACAATGTTGATGTCGCCCGAGAGTTTGTAGTCCTTACCGTCGGCACCACGGGCTTTTATAACGTAGTAATACACTCCGGCCGGAACAAGCTTGCCGTTATATTTGCCGTCCCATCCTTGCGACGGATCAGTAAATTCAGCCATCTGCACTCCGAGACGGTTAAAGATGTGACACTCAAAGTCAACTATTGAACTATAGCTCACCTTCCACTCGTCATTCACCCCCTCGCTCACTCCGGGAGAGAATGCATTGGGACATAAAAGCGACGACGCGCCGATAGACACTTCGTAGGTTGTACCGTAGTAGTCACACGTGCCGGCATCGTTGGCACACACGAATCTGACGTAAGTGGTGCCTTGTTCGCGGAAAGTGTAGGTGGTGACAGGATCGGAAATGCGCAGCTGCACATCATCAAAATCCGGATAGGTGGAAAACTGCCATTCGGTAAACACAGCTCCGTCTGTAACGGCTGCATAAAACTCAACCTCAGCCGGTGCAGAGCCGCCAAGTCCGTCGGTTTGAGAGTTATTTTCGTTGGCATTATCACGCGAGGTTTGCGTAGCTGAGGTGTATGCCTCCACTGCCTGAGGAAAAACGGTCTCGGTCGACACAACCTGCTCCCGATCCCACTCTCTCAGAAACCGGTCGCCCCACAGTGTGAAATCAGTCTGACAAAGCGGTGCCGGAGCATGGATCACAGCCGAGAGATGGTCAAAAGTAGCCTCCGTCGACGTAACGGAATATGTCTTTGTCGACTCGTCGAGCTTCATGGTGGAATATGTAAGGTTGATTTCGCGTGAAAGCTCCACAGGACGCCCGTTGATTGAATAATATGTTATAGCCGGCGCCGTACCGTCCACGTCAAGCGAGATCTGACCGCAATCCTGCTGTTCGCTCGGGCGGATGGAGCGGACATCATAAGGATGAGCCGAATAGTCTATCACATAAAAGTACCGGCGTGTTGTGCCGTCCTCTATTATGTATCCGCAATCACCTCCGGGAAGGATGATTGACGAAGTTGAACCGGAATAGCTCACATCAGCCACCGGCTCTGCAAATCCGCCGCCGAGGTTGGAATATGATTGCCAGACCGGCCTGTTGCCGCCGGTTGACGTGTAGCTGACTCTCACACCGGCCGCATGGTCAAGCACATACACTGCTTCAAGACCCGTCGATGCGGCGGGCTGATCGGTAATCACTTTTTCAGCCGTTCCGCTGAATGTGACCTGCGCGCTCCCCGAAAGAGCTACAAAAAGAAAAAACTGGATTATCGTGAGTTTTACTGCCTTCATTATTTAGCCGATATTTAACTTACAAAGTTACTGATTTTTTATCGGCTTTGCAATTAAGGCGGCAAATCTTATGACATTTTAACTACCGCACCCGTTTCAGTCAAAATATTCGGCGGCTATAGCCTCAATCCTCTCATCATCGGGAGTAGCCGAACCGTCGGCTGCGACCTTGATCAGCTTCTTTACGGGATAAAAATCAGGATTCTGGCGCACCTGATACTCTGTGGTTTCCTCCTCCATCTCACCCTGCGCGCCTGCGGCAGATTCGAGGGTTTCAACTGACTCGGCAATCTCAGCTAATTTCTCACGGCTGCTGATCAGATTCACACTGAAAGTCACCGGATTTACTCGCACCTGCGGATCAAAGTCAAACAAAGCCGTATCTGCCAGATAGCGGTTCACGGCAGCTTTAACAGCATCTATAAACTCATATTTTTTCATAATCTTTCAGTTTTAGAAGTTTCTTCACTATAAACAACACCCCACGCCCGCCGAAAGTTTCCCTCCATCCGATACCACCTACACCGATATCAGTCACAAACATCAACTTTTTTAGCATAAACAACCTCTCTGCGGCAAAATTTTGCTTATCTTTGCATTAAATAACCAAATCTGTTCACCAATCCCTCCATGTCATTTCCTGAATCAGCCAACATTAATGAAATATATCCGGATGCGGTGCTTAACATCGCAAAAGAAACTGCATCCGTCTTTCAGCTCAAGCGCCGATATGAAAAAACTCCGTCGATGCTTGATCTCAAGCCACTTTTTCAGCGCGAACTGGTGTGGAACATAAAGCAGAAAAGCGAACTCATCGAATCAATCATCATGGGAATACCGTTACCGGTTTTCTATGTGAGGGAACAGCCTGACGGTGTCTATATCGTAGTGGACGGCAAGCAGCGGCTGTCGACTCTTTTCGACTTCATTGACAATAAGTTTGCTCTCGGCAATCTTTCAATCCTGACAGACTACAAAGGCGCACGTTTCAGTGACCTATCATTACTTGATCAAAACAAAATAGAGGATTATACCTTGACTGTCAATGTAATCAAGGCTCCGACAAGTGACCGCGTGACATTTGACCTCTTTGACCGCGTGAACCGTGGCGGTACACGAATCACAAACCAGGAAATGCGCAATGCCCTCTATCAAGGCAATGCCACAAGGCTGATCAAAAAACTTGCTGAAAATGACGTTTTCATTCAGGTCACTGAAAACGGTGCTTCGCCGAAACACATGAAGGACAGACTGGTGGTCCTGAGATTCATCGCCTTTTATCTGTGGCAGGAACACATGTCAGTCGACATTGACACCATGCAACCTCTCACCTACAAGAGTAACATCGAGGACTTTCTTGGAAAAACCATGGCATTTCTCAACAGCCTTGATGAATCAGACCCGCTCCTTTCTGATCTCGAAAATATATTCACGGAAACCATGATCAACGCCCGCGATTACATCCTGCCTTTGGGCGGATTCAGACTGATGAACCCATCGGGCCAAAAGCGTCAGCTCAACATGTCGTTCTTTGAAAGTTTCTGCTATCTCATCTCAAAACATCATTTCACCTCCGCTTACGAAGCTGAAAAAGTTTATGACTCCCTGCTATCCAACAACGACTACCGACGCTCCATAACCGTCTCCATTGACAGCAGCTCGCAGATTAACCGTCGCTACGATGAAATCCGTAAAGCCCTTAAATCCATCCAAGCCACCTGAACAACAATATGATCACTTCACTGAACATAAAGAATTTCAAATCAATCGCCGACGAAAACTTTGAATTGAAGAACTTCAATCTACTTGCCGGCACTAATTCATCAGGAAAATCATCTGTAATTCAGGGATTGCTATTAGCCGCTGACAACATCACCGAAACCGACGGAAATGTCAAAAACATGACCGCTGCCCATCTCCCTGCCATTTCATTTAATGAATCACGCAACTTCCTAACCAACGCCAAGTCATATTCCGTCAGTCTGGCTTCCGGTGACCACTCTGTCACACTGAAATTCCTGCCGAAAGATGATGCATTTATCGCTACAGTGGTTGAACAGGATGGAATTTTGCCAAAAGAGAATATGGAATCGGTCAGAAACATATTTCACCTCTCGGCCATGCGATCAGGTGATCTTGGTGCGCCAAAAATCAATCCGAATCCGGATCTCACACTCCTCGGAGTCAATGGTGAATACCTCATCCACTATTTTAATGAACATAAAAAGGATGTTCTGCCATCCGAACTCATAACCGATAAATTAATCCGGACATTTGAAGGTCAGGTAAATCACTGGCTACGCCAGTTAGCCGGCTACACCATGACCGTTAACCTTATCAACTCCGAGTATGTGGTGCGCTACGTCACTCCTGAAGGGAAATCTCTTCACCCCTACAATGTCGGAACCGGCGTCAACTTCATTGCCGAAACACTGATTGCATGTCTCGCATCAAAACCCGGTGACACGGTAATCATCGAGAACCCTGAGATACATCTTCATCCGGCAGCTCAAGCTGCTGTGCTTGACTTCCTTGTATATATTGCCCGTGCCGGAGTTCAGGTGATAGTGGAGAGCCACAGCGACCATTTTTTCAACGGCATCCGTCGGTCATTGAAACAGGGGGCGATCTCAACCGATAAGATTGCCATTTACAACTTTACCAAACAATCCGGTCTGACAAAAACTGACAGAGTTAATCTCAGCCCTTACGGTGGAATCGAGAATTATATCCCGGGCATGTTTGAGCAATTTGATATTGATCTTGACAGCATCCTGTTATAACGCCACAGCAGATGGATATAATACTCAACGAGTTATCACTCTCCGGACAGTATAGTGACATCACCGACTTTTCAGAACGCGGGCTTGCCCCGCTTTCCGAGATAATACACCTGATCCATACTGCGGGCGAGAACAGCAACCTGTCGCTGCTTAAGAAGAGTGATTTCTTCAGTGCAATGGTCACACCTGACACCTCTCTTTATGAGATTCTCCATTCCACAATGTCAAGACTCGACCAAATCAGGAAATTTAAGTCTGACCTTGCAAAAATTCAGAACGAGCCATTCTGGGACATGAATCAGCGTCATGATGCCACGCATGACTATGTCCGAACGGATAATGACCGTAATGACACCGTGTCGGGCTGCGCACCGGCCGAAGCCCATGCCCGCGACGGGATTATGCTTTCATTCACCCCGTCAGACTATGATGCCGACACCGTCACAATCTGCTGCAATCAGCTTGAATCCACCAAAGTGATACTTAACACTTCTGATATAAAAACGCTTTTCAAGGAGAGATTCATCCGAGGTGAAATTGACCTGGAGCAATATTTTTCATTACGCTTCAGTTCAAGATTTGATTTCAGTGAGATTAGCCGGTCAAATGGCTTCAACCATATCACCAACATCAATTTCAACCTCTTTGAATCATCATTTGCCGACTTTGAGCTAAAAACATGGAAGCAGATCATCAAAGATCCCGGACTTGATTATAAGGAATTTAGCAAGAACAGAAACACTAACCGATTCTTCTCTCAATCTCAATGGGGTGAAGGAGTGTTCAAATTCCGCATTGATCAGGAAAAGCGATGCTTCGGGACAAGGAGAGGTGATATTTTCTACGTATGGCGCATCGATCTTGACCACAGGCTGAGCGATCTGGGGTGAAAGGCACGTTTTTTTAAGCCTGCCGCTGAGATTTTGGATTTGCTATTTTGAGGGATTTGCATTAAATTTGCTCCTTGAAAGCGAAATTTTAATTATTCACACCTAATTCGTAAAAAGATTATGTTAAAAACTGTCCTCTCTATATCAGGTCGTCCGGGGCTGTTCAAGCTCGTTAACCGCGGCAACAATATGCTCATCGTTGAATCTCTACTCAACGGAAAGCGCGTCCCCGCCTACACACGTGACAAAGTAATCTCGCTCGGCGACATAACCATGTACACGCTCGACGGCGATGTCCCCTTAGGTGATGTGCTTGAAAACCTCAAAGCCAAAACCGACGGCAAACCGGTCGACGTCAAGGCTCTTGGCGGCGACGCTAAGGTGCGCGAGTTTTTCCGCGAGGTGCTTCCAAATTTTGACGATGAGCGTGTTTACACCTCTGACATCAAGAAACTTTTCAACTGGTATAACCAACTCCTTGCTGCCGGCATCACTGACTTCAAGACCACTGATGAAGAAGCTACCGACGCCGAACAGATAGCCGAATCGGCCGAAGCCGAAGAAAAAGCTGACGCTGACGAATAAATCTTTTCAGCCCAAGCCGTTATGCTGACGTCGAAACACTTCTCGGCTACCGACAGTGTGGTGGATCTGGTGAGGGAGAACTATAATATTCTCCCAATCCTGAGCCGCTTCTCGCTCCCGCTCGGCTTCGGAAACATGAGCATAGGCGAACTCTGCGAAAAAGCGGGGATTGACCACGAGGCGTTTCTGCTTATCATCAACTTTCTGCTTACCGGTGAGATTGACTCAATCCCTGACGATTTGTCGCCTGTGGAGATAGTGGATTTCCTGCGAAACAGCCATGACTATTTCCTGACCTACAAATTTCCTCACATCCGCGCAAATCTCATGGCCGCTCTTGACGAACATCACCATGACATTAACCCTATCATAGTCAGGTTTTATGATGAATACATCGCTGAAGTCAAGAAGCATTTCGCCTATGAGGAGGAAATCGTGTTTCCCTACATCAGCGCCCTTGCCGAAGGAGCGGCTACCGATTACCGTATCGACATTTTCCGACGTCATCATGACGAAGTCGGTGAGAAACTGACCGAGCTGAAAAACATCATTCTGCGTTACTACTCCACATCGGTGCCTTACAGAATGTATGACGTACTTGTTGACATCTTCAACTGCGAGGAGGATCTCGAATCTCATTCCGACATTGAGAACCACATTCTCATTCCGATGATTTCACGCTTGGAAAAGGTCACGGGTTCCCGTAAATCCCGTCCCCGCAAATGAAACGCACTCCGGTTGTGACGGTGAGCCAGTCAGCCATTATTTCAGCCGGGCTGGCTTCAGTGCTTCGCGGATTGCTTGACGGCAATCTCTCCATAACCGAGACTACACCGGCTACCTGCGAAAAAGCCATCACCGAGCGTCGACCCGACATAATCATCGCCGAAACGTCATGCATTGACAAGGTCACAGCAGAGACCTTCCGTTCTCAGGGTATCCGCATTGTCGGACTGATCACCTCAGCCGTCCCGCAGGAAACAATAAAGCGCTTTGACGACACGGTCTCAATCTACGACCCGCGCGAGCTGATTAGCAAAGTCATAACCCGTAACCTTCCGTCAGACACCCCCGACGACAAATTCAAGGAACTTAGCCCGCGTGAGAAAGATGTGATTGTTGGCGTAGTCAAAGGATTATCAAACAAGGAGATAGCTGACTTGCTCAATGTTTCCATCAACACCATCATGACCCACCGCCGCAACATCGCGTCAAAGCTCCAGATTCACTCGCCGGCCGGTCTGACAATATATGCAATAGTCAGCAATCTGGTCAATCTTGACGACATCAAAACCAATTTCTGACTCCCGCATCATGCCCCATCAAATCCGAATAATTTAAAACCATAGAAAAATGACCCACAGTTTCACCAAACACATTTTGGCCGCTGCAACGCTTATTGCGTCAGCATTTACCGCTTCAGCTCAATCCGCGGCTGACTACTCATCCTATTACCACAATCTGCCCATAGAGCTTACCCCTGTCACTCCCCCATCCATCCCTGCCTATCAGGTTAACCTCAAGGACTTCGGCGGAGTGAACGACGGTGTCACCCTCAACACCGAAGCCTTTGCCGCCGCAATGGCCCATCTGGCAGAAAAAGGTGGCGGAAAACTGATTGTCCCGGAAGGAATCTGGTACACCGGCCCCATCAGCCTTGAAAGCAACACCGAACTTTATCTCGAGCGCGGCGCACTGGTGCTTTTCAGCGATAAACTGTCTGATTATCCTGCCGTGAAATCCGACTGGGAAGGCCTCTCAACCCACCGTGCCACTTCGCCCATCTCGGCCCGCGGCAAACATGACATCGCAATTACCGGCTACGGCACATTCAACGGCAACGGTCAGGCTTGGCGCCCTGTCAAGAAGGCAAAAATGACAGATGCACAATGGGCAGCGCTGCAAAAATCCGGTTGCCTCAATGCTAAAGCCGACATCTGGTTTCCAAACGAGCGCATCCGTGAGATTCATGAAAGCAAAGAACTCCAGAACCGAGTCCACAACGCCGACGACGAATTCGTCAATTACGCCCATGACTTCCTTCGCCCCGTACTGGTATCACTCATCGGCTGCAACAACGTGCTGCTGAAAGATGTCACCTTTGAAAACTCTCCAGCCTGGAACGTTCATCCACTCCTGTGCAAAAACATAATCCTCGACAATCTTAACATCCGCAACCCCTGGTATGCTCAGAACGGCGACGGCCTTGACCTCGAATCATGCACCGACGCCCTTGTGATCAACAGCCGATTCGACGTTGGCGACGACGCTATATGCATCAAATCAGGCAAGGATAAGGACGGACGCGATCGCGGAATCCCATGCAGCAACGTGCTGATTGACGGATGCACCGTTTATCACGGCCACGGCGGTTTTGTGATCGGATCCGAAATGTCGGGTGGCTGCAAGGACATAGTGGCCCGCAACTGCGTGTTTATCGGAACGGATGTCGGTCTGCGTTTCAAGTCAACCCGCGGACGCGGAGGCGTTGTTGAAAACATATATGTCGACAATATCAAGATGTCTGACATCCCGGGCGACGCCCTCATCTTCGACCTCTATTATGGCATCAAACCGGGCGCACCCGTGCCTCCAGTGACCGAAGAAACCCCCTCGTTCCGCAACATCTACATCAATGACCTCACCTGCCGCTCAGCCGGTCGGGCCGCTCTTTTCAACGGACTCCCCGAGATGCCGATGAAAAATGTAGTTATCACCGACTCCCGATTCCGCGCCGACAAGGGAATCACACTCAACCACGTCGACGGTCTCACACTCTCTGACGTCACAGTTGATGTCCCGGGCGAGAAAATCACCTACGGCGACGGCGTGAAAAACGTTGAAATCAAATAACATTCCATCTTCATCCTTACCAAAGAGCATGAATCTTGCAAAAATCTTTGCAACGGCGGCAATCTGTGTCGCCGTTGCTTTTCAGTCCGCAGCCGCAGACTATGATGAATTCTACACCGATCTTCCCTTTGAAGCCCCGCAGGTCAACACGCCGGTCATTCCTGACCGCACCGTCACCCTAAGCCAGTTTGGAGGCAAAGGCGACGGAATCACCCTCTGCACCGAAGCATTTTCCGCGGCTATTGCCGCCCTCGAATCGCAAGGCGGAGGTCACCTTGTGGTCGAAGCAGGCGTATGGCTCACCGGTCCGATCGTGATGAAAAGCAACATTGACCTACACATCACCCGTGACGCCATTGTACTCTTCAGCCCCGACAAATCCCAATTCCCAATCATAGAACCCGACGAAGGCACATCCATCGGCATGCGTCAGCCCCCAATCTTTGCACATCATCAGTCAAACTTCTCCATCACCGGAAGCGGCGTAATCGACGGCAACGGCGAAGTGTGGCGCCCCGTCAAGCGCTTCAAGGTGAGCGACGCCGAGTGGCGCAAAATGGAGCGGCTTAAACTGCGTGAAGTCACCGAAGGCAAAAACGTCGTCTGGTATCCCACCGTAGGCAATCCCACTGAAAAAACAGAAACAAAACGCGCCCGACTCATCCGCATCACCGCATGCTCCGACTTCCTCATTCAGGGCGTTGTCATACAAAACTCCCCCAGCTTCCACCTCAACGTGGTCCTCAGTCATGACTTCATCATTGACGGTGTCATGGTCCGCTGCCCGTGGAATGCCCAGAACGGCGACGGAATCGATCTCAGCTCTTGCCGGAACGCTCTTGTGGTCAATAGTTCAGTCGACGCCGGCGACGATGCTCTATGCCTTAAAAGCGGCATAGCCGACACCGGACGACGCCGCGGACCATGCGAGAACATCATCATCGACGGCTGCACCGTCTTTCATGGCCACGGCGGATTCGTGATCGGATCTGACACCGCAGGCGGAATGAAAAACATCATGGTGCGCCGATGCCGCTTCATCGACACCGACACCGGAATCCGGCTCAAAAGCGGCCGCGACCGTGGCGGACTCATGTCTGACATCTTCATCACCGACATCGTCATGTGTGACATTTCAGGCGAAGCCATCCTCTTTGACTGCTTCTATGAAGAAAAAGTAGGCGACGGAGCCGATGTGGCCGCCGCCCCCGTCACCCCCGACACCCCCGTCTTTGACGGCGTCACAATCAGCAACATCATCTGCCGCGACGCCTCACGAGCCATCCTCATGAAAGGACTCCCCGAAAACCCCATCCGAAACGTCACCATCGCCGACTGCTCCATCTCCTCCCGCACAGGCATCCTCATCAACAACGCCACCGGCGTTACCCTCCGCAACATCAACCTCTCCCTGCCACCCGAAACACCCCCAATCCTCACCAACCACGCCCAAATAACCATAGAGGACTAAATTCTATAATTATATAATGCTTACTACTGACTCCAACCATGTAGCAATTCATTGGTTGGAGTCAGTATTATTTACTATTCTGTCCGATAATTTTTCTTCCGGAAGGTGAAACTTTATGGGGGGAGGGGGCGTCTAATGGGATGTTATGAATGATTTACAGAAGGTGCGGTTTATGGAGCTGATCGGGCGTTACAACGCTCTGATTACTAAAGTGTGCTTCTATTTTGCCTCAAATTCATCTGATTTTGATGATCTGCGTCAGGATGTGTTGCTGAATCTGTGGCGTGGACTGGAGAGTTTTCGCGGTGAGAGCAGCGAAATGACATGGGTATACCGTGTGTGTTTCAACACGTGCGTTTCATCGGTCCGAAGAAATTCGCGTCACACCATGCCGAGTCTTGATGATGTTCCGGAATCAGACGTAGTGGCCGAACCGGAGCGAAACGACGAGGAAATCAGATTGCTTCACCGGGCCATTTCTCAACTGTCGCCGACTGACCGGTCGATTGTGCTTATGCAGCTCGACGGGAATTCCTACGATGAGATTGCCGAGGTGATGGGAATGAACCGCAACACAGTGGCTACAAGGTTAAAGCGGTCACGTGACCGTCTGGCCCGAATTATTAACGAAATAAATGATTGAATTCAAATGAATCAGGATGAAATGAAAGAATTAAAGGAAATGTGGGAGCGAACCGAGCGACGTCTGTCGGATCTCGAAAAAGAAACTTCACGCATGGCACGCATTGAAACTGAACGTGAGCGGGCAACGACACTTGAGCGACTGATCAGCCGCTATCGCCGCTTTACTTTCTTAGGCATGATGCTCGCTATACTGATGGTGTTTTATTTCATCTGTGAAATTCTTCCCGGAGAATTCGGAGGATGGGTCACACTCGCTCTCGGAGGCTTGGGGCTGCTCTGCGCCGCGATGGATTTCAATCTATATCGCCGTCTGTCGGAAATTGACATTAACCGGATGTCGGTCTGCCGGGTGGCCGAAATTACATCCGGATGCCGCAGAAGTCACCTTAATTATATGGCTGTCACAATCCCTTACTGCATCATCTGTCTGGCCGGAATGGCCTGGAGCGTGAGAGATAACAAGGCCATGCTCTTAGGCATGGTGGTGGGTCTGATTGTCGGGCTGGCTGTCGGACTCAGAGAGCTGAAACGATTTATGGCCGACTATGCCGCACTGCGCGACTGAACGTCAGTCAGCCGTCCGACTCAGACAGTGACCTCAAACAGCCCGGTGTCGCTGTTAAACCGGATTCCTTTCCCGCTGAAGCAGCGTGCAAGTGAGCCGTCGGCAGCTAATTGACTGTGAGTACCGGTGGTGAGTCCTGACTTCCTGTCAAGGAGCCACAAATTGTCTGAGGTCTGTAGGGCAATGTCAACATCATGCGTTGAGAGAAACACGGTTTTATGCTGATTGTGACACAGGTCACGCAGCATGAGCATCAGCTCCACCTTGCTCGGATAGTCAAGAAATGCGGTCGGTTCGTCAAGAAAAATCACCGGGGTCTGTTGTGCAAGCACTTTCGCTATCATAGCTTTCTGCCTTTCGCCGTCACTTAACGTCGACACCGTGCGATGTCGCAGTGCCTCGATTCCGGTCAGCTCGATTGATTCGGCGACAATACTGCGGTCGGCATCCGTCAGCCTACCGAAAAAACCGGTGTAAGGACTACGGCCGAGTTCCACAAGATTTTCCACCGTCAGATTGTCAGCTGTTATGCGATCGGTCAGCACCACTCCCACCGTCATGGCCAGTTCACGGGGTGAATAGTCGCTAACTTCCCGCCCCATTAGGGCAAAGCTGCCCGAAACCGGCGGAAGTGTGGCCGAAAGAGTGCGAAGCATGGTCGACTTGCCCGCACCGTTTGGACCCAGCAAGCAGGTCAGCTCACCCCGGCGAAGGTGAGCGTTGACTCCGGAGGTAACAGTGACCGTCAGCCGGTCAGCTTGATAGCCCGTCGAGAGATTGTTGAGAGTTACGGCATAATCAATCATCTGTCAATGATTTTTTGTTCAACTTTGCCGCGCAGCCTGAAAAGAACCACACCACGCGAAACAAGATACAGGATAAACGCAAGCCAAAGCCCATGATTGCCCATTGACTTGAACGTGAGGAAATAAACGGCAAAAAACACCGCCATGGACACAAACATCGAAATAAGCATCTGCCGTGTGAGCGTGGCGCCGATAAAGATGCCGTCGAACGTGAATGACGCAAATCCGGCCATCGGTATTACCACCACCCATCCCATAAATTCACTTGAAGCCGCCACTACGGATTCCTCCGATGTAAGCCAACCCACCACCGTGTCACCCGCTGCGAAATATATCACCGAGAAGATGATGCCGAGCGCGATGCCCCACTTGAGAAGTCGACCGGTGACAATGCGAAGGCCGTTGCGGTCCGATGCTCCGATGCTCTTGCCGGTCAATGCCTCACCGGCGAATGCAAAGCCATCCATAAAGTAAGAGAAAAACATAAAAAACTGCATCATCAGCGTGTTGACGGCCAGAGTGACTGTCCCCTGCGACGCTCCGGTGCGCGTAAACCATACCGTCACCGCGACAAGGCAGACTGTGCGTAGAAAAATATCAGCGTTGACACTGAAAAACTCCTTTATCCGCTCAGGATCAAAAAGCTGACGCAGAGCGCCGACCTTGAGTCTGTAGCGACGCAACACCATCACCGCCGCAACTGCAAATCCGGTCCACTGCGCTACAAGTGTCCCCACAGCCACACCGTCTATTTTCATTCCACACCCTATCACGAGCAATGCCGATACTCCAAGGTTGACCACATTAATGATCATTGAGATCCACATCGGTGCCTTAGCATTCTGCATTCCGAGAAACCATCCCGTAAATACATAGCTACCAAGCACGGCTGGCGCTCCAAAGCACAGAATCATGAAATAACGTGCGGTCAGCCGGGCCGTCTCCCCCTCCACATCCATGATTCCCAAAGCGATTTTCGCCACCGGGACATGCAGAAGCAAAAGCAGCAGCCCTGCCGACATTGCCGTCAGCAGACCGCGGAGCAAGGTGGCGCTGCACTCCGCCCCGGCATCTGTTTGCCTGCCGGCAGCCACCTTCACGCCCGAGCGTCCGAAAGCCTGAGCCGTCAGTCCGCTCGTCCCCATGCGGAGAAATCCGAACACCCAGTAAATCATATTAAAAATGGTGCCACCCACCGCTATTGCAGCGATGTAGGTGGCACTTCCCATGTGTCCGGTCAACGCCACATCCATAAGTCCCAGCAGCGGCGTAGTGATATTGCTCACTATCGAAGGAACTGCAAGGGCGAGGATGGCTCGGTCAACCCGACCTATCATATCTTCTTGATTCTCATGCTATCCCATACGAGATAACCAATCAGAATCACATACATAATCACACCGAGGCTCTGAGTAGTGGTCTGATTCCACGAACATTCATATTCAAATCCGAAAAAGCGTGTCAGAGCTGCAAACACGCCAAACAGCGCGCCGCCGGCAATCAATCCGGATGAAATCAGTGTGCCGCGGTCACGACGTGCATCATTCACATTCTTATCCTTGGAACGTGAGCTGACAAACCATGCTATCGCACCGCCCACAAGTAGCGGAGCATTGAGATTCATCGGGATAAACATACCCAGACAGAATGCAAGCGCAGGCACTCCGAGCCAGTTAAGCAGCAACGCCAACACCGCTCCGGTCAGATAAAGCACCCAGGGCGTGTCGCCACCCATCATGAGCGGCTCTATCACTTTAGCCATAGCGTTGGCCTGCGGAGCCACGAGTGCATCCTTGCCGGTAAATCCATACACGTCATTCAGAAGCAGAATCACACCACCTACAGTAGCGGCCGACACGAGTGTGCCGAGAAATTTCCACTGCTCCTGCTTGCGGGGTGTGGAGCCGAGCCAGTAGCCGATCTTGAGGTCGGTCACGAAGCCGCCGGCCATTGAAAGTGCCGTACATACCACACCACCTATCACCATCGAGGCCACAATACCGGAAGTTCCGTTAAGTCCGATGGCAACGAAAATGGCCGAAGCAACAATGAGAGTCATCAATGTCATACCCGAAACAGGGTTGCTTCCAACAATGGCAATCGCGTTTGCTGCCACAGTGGTAAATAGGAATGCTATGACCGTCACCACTATCCAGGCCACGAGAGCCTGCCAGAATGTGCTGATCACTCCAAACCAGAAGAACAGCAGCACGGCCACAAGGGCAAGTGCGGTGAAAAACACTATGTGCTTCATGGAAATATCAGTCTGCCAGCGCACAGGCTTGATCGAATCAGACTTGCCGCGCAGTTCGCGTCCGGCCAGTCCGACCGCGCTCCGGATTATGCCCCATGATTTCACTATGCCGATCACACCGGCCATGGCTATACCGCCTATACCAATCATTCTGGCATAATTCGAGAAAATCGCATCGGCGCTCATAGCCGTGATCTCAGCCGAGCCGTATGTTCCGAGAAGCGGCAGAATCACCCACCATACGAATGCCGAACCGGCAAAAATGATGAAGGCATATCTCAGTCCGACTATATATCCGAGTCCGAGCAGAGCGGCTCCGGTGTTACAGCTCACCACCACTTTGGTTTTCTCGGCCAGTGAAGCGCCCCATTCCGAGAACTGGGTGCTGATCACCTCGGCCCAGAAGCCAAATGTTGAAAGCAAATAGTCATATATTCCACCGATGAGCGATGCCACCACCAGAGTGATGGCCTGACCGTTTTCAGTTTTCTTGCCAAGTCCGCTTGCAAGCACCTGAGTGGTGGCCGTTGCTTCCGGGAAGGGATATTTTCCGTGCATATCCTTCACGAAATATTTGCGGAACGGGATGAAAAACAATATTCCCAAGAATCCGCCCAACAGTGAGCTGAGGAAAATCTGAAGGAAATTCACCGTTATCTCCGGATAGGAGGCCTGAAGAATATAGAGTGCCGGAAGTGTGAAGATAGCTCCTGCCACTATCACACCCGAGCAGGCACCTATGCTCTGTATTATCACATTCTGACCTAACGGATCTTTTACCTTAAGGCCGCTCGACAACCCGACTGCAATGATGGCAATAGGAATTGCCGCCTCGAAAACCTGACCGACGCGAAGTCCCAGATAAGCTGCCGCCGCACTGAAAATCACGGCTAAGACAAGACCCGTCAACACTGAATAAGGTGTCGCCTCGGGATAATTCCGGGCCGGGTGCATCACAGGGCGGTAATTCTCGTCGGCGCCGAGTTCGCGAAACGCGCTTTCAGGCAGCTCCACAGGGTCGGCGTCAAACATCACCTGATCGTCCGATCCGGTCTGCGGAAGATGAAAATTTCCTGAAGATGATTTTTTTGACATAATGATTGGCTGTTTTTTCGTTTTCGGCGCAAAGGTAACCATAATTCGGGGAATTTTCGTAACTTTGCACCAAATTATCTCACAACCATGCAGGAAAAAATCATCATCCTCGACTTTGGCTCACAGACCACGCAGCTTATCGGACGTCGCGTCAGAGAGCTTAACGAATATTGTGAAATTGTTCCCTATAACAAATTTCCCTACGATGACCCTTCGGTTATCGGCGTGATTCTGTCAGGGTCACCCTTCTCCGTCTACGACGAAAAAGCCTTCAAAACCGAGATTGACCGGCTTCGCAAACGTCTGCCCGTACTCGGTATCTGTTACGGCGCTCAATTTATCGCCTACACAGCAGGTGGCTCGGTCGAGCCGGCTGAATCACGCGAATATGGCCGCGCCCGGCTCTCGTGGATTGACTCCTCTGACCCGCTCATGAAGAATATCCCGGAAGGCTCACAGGTTTGGATGAGCCACGGCGACACCATCACGTCCGTCCCCGATTACTTCAAGGTGATTGCATCAACCGCCGACGTGAAATATGCCGCCTACCGTGTCGGAGATGAAAAGACATGGGGCGTTCAGTTTCATCCGGAAGTGTTCCACTCCACCGACGGCACCCAACTGCTCCGCAACTTTGTGGTAGACATCTGCGGCGGCAAGCAGGACTGGGACGCACAGTCGTTTATCGAATCCACAGTGGCAGCTCTCAAGGAGCAGCTCGGCGATGACAAGGTGGTACTCGGACTCAGCGGAGGTGTTGACTCATCGGTGGCAGCCGTGCTTCTCAACAAAGCCATCGGTAAAAATCTCACATGCATATTTGTTGACCATGGCATGCTGCGCAAAAACGAGTTCCGCGACGTGCTTCACGATTATGAATGTCTCGGCCTAAACGTCATCGGTGTCGATGCAAGCGAAAAGTTCTTCACCGAACTCGCCGGAGTCACTGACCCCGAGCGCAAACGCAAAATCATCGGCAAAGGCTTCATTGACGTATTTGACGCCGAAGCACATAAGATAAAAGATGTGAAATGGCTCGCTCAGGGAACCATCTACCCTGACTGCATCGAATCACTTTCCATCACCGGAACCACCATTAAGAGCCATCACAACGTGGGCGGACTCCCTGAAAAAATGAATCTGCGCCTATGCGAACCTCTCCGCCTACTCTTCAAGGATGAAGTGAGGGCTGTAGGTCGTCAGCTCGGAATGCCCGAACATCTCATAGGACGCCATCCCT